>JAAAOI010000003.1 GCA_009908945.1 Bacteroidota bacterium | reverse complement strand
CGATGTGGCCGCTGGTGCAGCTTTCGCGGGGCCTCAGCCGGCTGCTCTCATCCGGTCAGGATGAAGCCTCCGTCCGCCGCGACGAACTGACCGCTCTGGCTGACCTGGGGACGAAAGAGGGGGTGTTTGAGGTTGAGGAGTCACGCATCTTGCACAACCTCCTGCGGTTTAGCAGCCTGCGCGTGCGCGATGTCATGACGCCCCGAACGGTGGTGGTTACGCTGCCCCAGGACCAGAGCGTAGGTGAGGTGATCGAGAGCCACGATAGCTTCCGCTTTTCCCGGCTCCCAGTGCACGCCGGGACGCGGGAGGATATCACCGGGTTTGTCCTGAAGGACGATATCTTGTTGCGGGCCGCACAGGAGCACTACGATGAACCTCTTGAAGCCCTCCGCCGAGACCTTGAGGTGGTGCCCGAATCGCTTCCCCTCCTCGACCTCTTCGAGCGGTTGCTGGACCAATCGGCCCATATCGCGTTGGTCGTTGACGAGTACGGCGGCATGGCCGGAATCGTCACCCTGGAGGATGTCGTCGAGACCCTGCTGGGGCTGGAGATTGTGGACGAGGTCGATTCGGTTGATGACATGCAGAAGCTGGCCCGAGAGCAATGGCGTAAGCGAGCAGAGCGGCTCGGCATCGTGCCCGACGAGATGGGGGCAGAGGACACCAAACTCATGCGGCGCGAGACCTCAGGAGAACCATCGACGCGCGAAGAACCGGCAGAGGCCTCAACGGCCGCTGGGACGTCATCTACAGCTTCGTCTTCCCCCTCAGATCAGTCGTAGAGCGTGTGAGGTGAACCCCACAGCGCGTGTCCGAACCCTATGCCCTCGTCTGCCCCACACGACCCTGATCCTATTGAGGACGCGGAACGCCCGGCGTTTGCCTGGATGGATGGTATCTTTATCCTCTTCAGCATTATCCTTTTGGGCCTTGCGACGCAGAGCCTCCAGGCTGACGCGTACGTAGATGCGGCCTACGAGGCCTCGCTGGGAACCGCCGGACTCCTCCTCGGCACCCGGAATCCCTTGACCTATGTTACCGGTCTCGATCTGGAGATCTTCAACCAGGTGGCCGTCGTGGCCGTCGCCGTGGGGCTCCTGCTCTTCGTCATCAGTGTCTTTGTGTAACCCCTCTCCTGTTCATACTGCCGCTCTTCCATGGACCGACATGCGTTCCCTGTTGTCACCACTGACGCGCTGGGCCGGCGGCTGCGCGTGGACGCTCCGCCGAAGCGCATCGTATCGCTGGTCCCGAGCCAGACGGAACTGCTGTCGGATCTCGGTCTCGACGACCGGGTCGTGGGCATAACGCGCTTCTGCGTCCATCCGGAGGACTGGCGCAAGGATAAAACCATAGTCGGGGGCACCAAACAACTGAGCGACGACCCGATCCAGACGCTGGCGCCAGACCTCGTGCTGGCCAACAAGGAGGAAAATACCCCCGCGATGGTGGAGGCGCTCGACGCCATCGCACCGGTCTACGTCAGCGACGTCGCGACGCTGCCGGATGCGCTTGGCATGATTCGCTCTGTGGGTCGGCTGACCGGCACCACGCCTCGGGCCGACGCGCTGGCATCGGAGATTGATGCCGCGTTTGCCGCTCTCCCGGCCGCGCCCCCGCTGCGCGTGGCCTATCTGATCTGGCGTGCCCCCTACATGAGCGTGGGCGGTGACACCTTCATCCACGCTATGCTGCGCCGGGCTGGCTTCGTGAACGCTTTTGCCGACCAGCAGCGCTACCCGGAGGTAACCCTGGAAGACCTCAGGGCGCTCAACCTGGATACCGTCCTGCTCGCCTCCGAGCCGTTCCCGTTTGCCCGGCCCCAGTTTGCCGACGAGGTTCGTGAGGCCCTGCCCCACACGGAGGTGCAGGTGGTGGATGGTGAGATTTTTTCGTGGTACGGCAGCCGCCTGCTTCAGGCCCCATCGTACTTCACCTCGCTGCGCGCCCGCCTTGCCGACGCACCGTCGTGACCGATCAGGTCCGCGCCTCCAGGCGGAACGACTGCCGGTGGTATGGCGTGCTGCCATGCGCTTCGAGCGCGGCGTAATGGGCCTTCGTGGGATACCCCACATTTGTGTCCCAGCCGTACGCCGGGTACTCCTCATGGATCTCACGCATCATGCGGTCGCGCGTCACCTTGGCAACGATCGACGCCGCTGCGATCACGTGGCTCTTGTCATCTCCCTTCACTACCGTCTCAAACGGCCATGGCGAATCCGGGAAGCAGCGGTTGCCATCCACAAGCAGGAAGTCGGGCCCGGGCTGCAGGTTGGTCGTCGCCCGGCGCATGGCCTCCATCGCCGCATGCAGAATGTTGAGACGGTCGATCTCCTGGGGTGAACAGACCCCGATACTTACGCCCAGCGCCTGATCTTCGATGGATTGAAGCAGCTCTTCGCGCACCTTCTTGGAGAGCCGCTTGCTGTCGGCTACGCCGGGAATCACGGTAGATGGCGGGAAGATGACGGCAGCGGCCACAACGGGCCCAGCCAGGCACCCGCGCCCCGCTTCGTCCAACCCGGCGAGGTGCGTATATCCCGTGGACCAGAAACGCTGTTCGATATCAAGTGTGGGCATACGGCAGTATCATCAGATGAACAAAGCTGGCATCGGCTGCACAAGATGCTAAAGGCACCGCCCAACACCCACCCCTCGCATGCGAAAATCCATCTAACGATGCCGCCCCTGCATCACCGGATGCTTTGCAGTTCGCGCGCCAGGTGCTATCTTAGAGCCGTGTAGCATTAACGCTTTCCCGCGACCGGCCCGCGCTTCGCATGTACCTGCTTGGATTTGATGTCGGAAGCTCTGCCGTGAAAGCTGCCCTGGTGGCGGCCGATTCTGGCACCTGCATCGCGCGTGCCACGGCTCCGGGGGACGGCAGCTTGCCCATGCAAGCCGCCCGCCCGGGCTGGGCCGAGCAGCATCCGGACCTGTGGTGGACCGCCCTCTGCAAGGCCTCGCGCCTGGTGATGGAGAACGCAGGCGTGCGGGCTGAGGATGTCTGGGGCATCGGCATCGCCTATCAGATGCACGGGCTTGTGGTGGTGGACGCTGCGTCGCAGCCGCTCCGCCCATCGATCATCTGGTGCGACAGCCGGGCCGTTGACATCGGGCAGGAGGCGTTCCGCACAATTGGACCGGAGCGTTGCTTGCGGACCTTACTGAACGCGCCCGGAAATTTTACCGCCTCCAAACTGCGGTGGGTACAGCAACACGAGCCAGACATCTTCAACCGCGTGCGGCATGCCATGCTGCCTGGCGACTACCTGGCGCTCCGCATGACCGGAGAGGCACGGACCACGCCCTCGGGCCTCTCGGAAGGCACCCTCTGGAACGCAGAAACGGAAGCCCCCGCAGCTTTTTTGCTGGAGCACTGGGGCATCTCGCCCGATGTGCTTCCACCTGTCGCCCCTACGTTTGGCATACAGGGCACGCTTACCGAGGACGCAGCCGAGGCACTTGGCCTTCGCCCTGACATCCCGGTAGCTTACCGGGCGGGCGATCAGCCCAATAACGCGCTCTCGCTGGGCGTAACCGCGCCCGGCCAACTGGCGGCCACAGCCGGGACCTCTGGCGTGGTTTATGGCATCACCGACCATGCCGGGTACGACCCTGAGCTCCGCGTCAACACCTTCCTGCATGTCAACCATCAGCCCGATGCTCCCCGCTACGGCGTGCTGCTCTGCGTGAACGGCGCTGGCATTCTGTACCGCTGGCTGCGCGACGCATGCGACGGGCGGACCGGCTACGAAGCGATGAACAACGCCGCCCGCCTGGCCCCGCCCGGTGCGGAGGGGCTCCTCCTCCTGCCGTATGGCAATGGCGCCGAACGCACCCTACGAAACCAGACGCCCGGCGCTTCACTGCACAACGTTCACTTCAACACGCACGACCGCGGGCACATCCTCCGTGCGGCACAAGAGGGCATCGCCTGTGCCCTCGTGCATGGATTGGAAGCGTTTGGCGCGATGAACCTCCAGCCGACCCTCATCCGCGCGGGGAACGCCAACCTGTTTCAGAGCGCCCTCTTCACCCGCACCTTTGCCACCCTTACCGGCGCTACCGTGGAGCTCATGAACACGGATGGCGCCCAGGGGGCCGCACGCGGCGCAGGCGTGGGCATCGGCTACTACGACACGCTGGACCACGCTTTTGTGGGCCTCAACCCGGTGCAGCGTGTGGAGCCCGACGATGCCCTGCGCGCCCCCCTGCAGACGCTGTACCACCGCTGGACCGACATGCTGGATCACACCCTCACTGCCCCCCGCCCTGCTTCCTCGACCCGATGACCTCTTCCCCACACAGCGTTTGCCGCTGGACCTTCAACCCGGGCAAAGGCGGGTTCGTCCCCGCAGACATCCGCCCCTCCTGGCGCCCCGATCGGTTCTCGACGGTGGACTTCATTCACCTCATCGCTGAGGAGATCCGCCCGAAGCTGCCGGACTACGTAGAGCTGGGCGTTGAGCTGCATTACGACAACGAGGTCCACGAAGACAACGCCTCCGCGGTAGCCGCGGCGCTTAACGAGACGGGCCTGCACCTCGCGATGCTTACCCCGGGGGCGCATCACCATTTTGCCTATGGCGGCATCGCGTCGCTGGATGAAACCGAGCGCGAGCAGGCACGGGCCTTCGGCGATCGGTGCGTGGCGCTGGCCTATGGCCCGCTACGGCCCGCCTGGCACGCCGACCCCGCCCTCGCCCCGACGCTCGTGATCTGGAACGGCAGCTTTGGGTACGACCTCGCGACGGTGGGCATCCGCGCTATGTACAATCACCTGAAAGATGGGCTGGCAGCGCTGTGCGAGACGGAGGCCGCGCACGGTGGCACGCTCTTCATTGGACTCGAGCCGAAACCCAACGAGGGCCACCCCGCGATGCTGCTCCCCACGGTGGCCAGCGCCGCCCTCCTCTGGCACCGATTGGCTGCCGACTACGACGTGCCGCTGAAGAAGAAGGGCATCAACAAGGAAATCGGGCACTCTGAGATGATCGGGCTGGACCACGTGCACGACACCGTGGAAGAGCTGGACCACGAGATGATGGTGCACACCCACCTAAACAGTCAGGGCTACAACGACGGCATCATCCTGGGTGGCCCCGGCCGGTACGACATCGACCACGGCACCCGCGTCAACGGTATGAACATCGCCATTGCCGGCCTGATGCAAGAGGCCGGCTACGCCCGCTGGAAGGGCCACGACATGCAGCCACGCCCGTACGACAACGAGGCGCAGGCCATCGACCGCGTGGTGCGCAGCATCCTCAGCTGGGAGGCGTGCGCCACGGCGGCTCGGGCTCTCGACACCGGCGAACTGCTGGCATGCCTGGCCGCCCGGGACACCGCCGCCGCCGAAGACTTGATGCGGCGCGCCGCAGTGGAAGCCCAGGAAACCTTCGATGCGCTGTACCGCGAGGCACTGGATGAGGCATAGCTGGCGTGCACCTGCGATCCATGCTACACGTCGTACTGGTCCGGTAAGTCATTTTCGTAGAGCACGACGTCGCCTTCACGCGTGTAGGACTTGAGGAAGGCCTGCGCGTCAAAGAGGGTGCTGAAGGTACGCACGGATTCGTCCGGAAAGTTGGCCGCCTGCAGTCCTTCGCGGATGGGCCGGGTTTGCTCCTCTCCCACCAGTACGGCAAGATCCACGTGCGCGGCCATGTACTGCCCCAGCTCATAATTTTCCTCGGCCTGCCGCTCGCCCAGCTCCACCATACCGGGCGTTACGATCACGCGCCGCCCCGTATCAAACTGCCCGAGGATCTCCAGCGCGTTGCGCGCCCCGACGGGGTTAGAGTTGAAGGCGTCGTCGATGACCGTGATGGGCCCTTGCTGGCGCAACTGCAGGCGGTGCTCCACGGGCGCTATCCGCCGGACGGCGTGCGCGATCTGCCGGAGGCGCAGGCCCTGCTGCCGCCCCACGGCTACGCCCAGCAGAATATTGAGCACATTGTGCTGCCCGAGCAGCGCGGTCCGAAACGTGGCCGTGGTGCCTGTGTCATCCGTTACGTTGAACGTCGTCCCCTCCGGTCCATACGCAATGTCTGAGGCCGAGATATCCGCCGCGGGATGGCCGGATGCAGAGACGCGCCAGACGGGGCCGGTCGCCTCCGCGGCCATCGCCGCCACCCGTTCATCGTCCATGTTAAGCACGGCGGGAGCGCCTGGGGCTGCATGCCGAATGATCTCGGCCTTCTCGTCGGCGATGGCTTCTATGGTCCCCATTGTTTC
>JAAAOI010000084.1 GCA_009908945.1 Bacteroidota bacterium | reverse complement strand
AGACGACGAAACGAAGAGCCGACGCGCGCGAACACGGGATTCAACCCCAACAGGGTCACACCATCCAGCCCAGGGTCACATCCCCGGGTGGGGGCGTTTGTGCGTCCACGGCCCCGACAAAACACACAACGCCGCGCCATCCGTAGACGGCGCGGCGTGTGGTTCAGGAGGCGGGTGCCTCCGTCATGTAGCCATGTGCCGCCAACGGCAGCACACGGGCACCATCGCCTTGCTCAAGGGCCGATGGCGGGGCTGGAGGGCCCTCTATCAACGAAGCACAGGGGCTGTACCTGCGCAGCCCAGGCGGCCAGGCCGCCCGCAGGCGTCACGCGGTGCAGCGGTACGTGCTTCCGTTGCTCTGTGAAACGTATATGCGACATGCGCAGCGGAGCTTAGTCCATCATCTTGCGCAGGAAGGCCGGCGTGTCCGGGTTGTCTTTGCGGATGCGCTCGCTGCGCTCCTTCACGTCGTCCCGGCGGAGGCGGCGGATCTTGGCCTTGCCGCTCTCCTTCTTCTCGCGGCGCTCCTCCTCGGTGTCCTCGTCCGCGTCTTCTGCTTGCGCCTCATCGGATGCCGAGGTCACGGGCGTGCGGCGCTCGTACGCGGGCACGTCCAGGTGCTTCAGGTTATCCTCGCCTTTGTAGTGCACCGTGGGCCGGCCTTCGTCCAGCGGCACCGTGCGGCGCGGCATGTCCTTGGCGGCCTTCTCTTCGGTGTCGAAGCCCGTGGCGATGACCGTCACGCGCAGCTCTTCCTCCATCGACTCATCGATGACCGTGCCGAAGATGACCTCGACGTCGTCGCCGGCCTCGCGCTGGATGATGCTGGTAGCCGCGGTGGCCTCGCGGATGCCGAGGGTGCGCCCCGCGGTGATGTTGACCAGCACGTTGCGCGCGCCGGTGATGGAGAGGCCGTCGAGTAGCGGGCTGGAGATAGCTTCGATGGCGGCCTGCTCGGCGCGGTTCTCGCCCGTGGCTGACGCCGCCCCCATGAGCGCGGTGCCGCCGTCTTCCATGGTGGTCTGCACGTCGGCAAAGTCCAGGTTAATGAGCCCGTGCACGGTGATGAGGTCACTGATGCCGCGCGTCGCGTTGTAGAGCACCTCATCGGCAATCTCGAAGGCCTCGATGAGGCTGGTGTCCTCTTCGGCGATGTCGAGCAGGCGCTCGTTGGGGATTACGATGAGGGTGTCCACATGCTCTTTCAGCAGCTTGATGCCCTCGGTGGCCGTCTTGTTGCGGCGCCGCCCTTCGCAGTCGAAGGGCCGGGTTACGATGGCCACGGTGAGGATGCCGAGCTTGCGGGCGATCGAGGCCACGACCGGCGCGCCGCCCGTGCCCGTGCCGCCGCCCATCCCGGCGGTGATAAATACCATATCGTAGCCACGGAGTGCGTCCTCAATCTCCGAGCGGTTCTCTTCGGTGGCTTCGGCGCCTACGCTGGGACGCGCCCCGGCGCCAAGGCCCTTGGTAAGGTTGCTGCCGGCCTGAACGCGCACCGGCGCTTTGTTCACGTTGAGTGCTTGCGAATCGGTATTGATGGCGACAAACTCGACGCCCTGAATACCTTTGGAGATCATGTTGTTGACGGCATTGCCTCCCCCGCCGCCAACGCCAACGACGCAGATCTGGGCTTCTTCCAGTGCTTCGCCGTCGAATGAAAAGTGCGTGCTGAACGAATCGGTCATAGGTCCCTCCAAGGAAAAATAGGTTCGGTGAGCGTGCGTATCGCCCCAACTGAGCAGGCTGGGGCCAGCTGTTGCAGGTGCAGATAAATGAATAGGGATGGTGAATGCGGCGTGGTAGACGGCAGGCCGTCAGAGTTCATCGAACCACGCCTTCATGCGGTTGGCAATCTTGCCAACCAGCGACTCGCCGCTGCTTTCGGCGCGTCGGGGCGACGTGGTCGGTTCGGTACTGAGGGAGGCCGTGCCGCCTTCGGCTTCCGGGCGCAGCCCGTACAGCACAAGGCCCACGGCGGTGGAAAACTTCGGATCGCTGACTTCTTCGACGAGGCCCCCGGCCAGGCCCGTCGGGTGGCCCGTGCGGGCTTCGATGCCCAGCACTTCGGCCGCCAGCGCTGCGGTGCCGGGGATGAGCGAGCCGCCGCCGGTGAGGACGGCGCCCGCGGCCAGGTGGCGGGCGTAGCCGCTGCGCTTGATCTCGATGCCCGCAATCTCCAGAATCTCTTCCATGCGCGGCTGGATGATCTGCGCCAGCGTGCCCTTGCTGATGGTTTTCTCCGGACGTCCGCCAATGCCCGGGATGCCAACTTCGGTGTCGTCCTCCACCAGATCCGCCAGCGCGGTGCCGAAGCGGCACTTCAGCCGCTCCGCCTGGTCGCGCATCATGCCGAGGCCCTTGCGAATGTCATCCGTGACCTTGTTACCCGCCACGGCAATGACTGCGGTGTGGCGGATGGTGTTGTCCTCAAACACCGCGATGTCGGTGGTGCCGCCGCCGATGTCAATCAGCGCCACGCCTACCTCCTTCTCGTCAGTGTGGAGCACCGAAAAGGACGACGCCAGCGGCTCCAACACGATGTCGGCCACTTCGTAACCGGCCTTCTCGATGCAGCGGTAGATGTTTTTGGCGGCGGTGACGAGGCCGGTGATGATGTGGACGTTGGCTTCGAGGCGGACGCCGCTCATGCCCACAGGGTCGGCCACGCCATCCTGGCCATCCACAATGAACTCTTGCGGGATGACGTGCAGGATTTCGCGATCGGCGGGCATGGCCACGTGGGTGGTGTCCTCGAGCAGGCGCTGCACGTCGCGCTGCGTGATCTCGCCGTCGCGGTTGGAGATCGTGACGACGCCTCGGCTCTGGAAGCTCTGCACGTGGTCGCCGGCGATGCCCACAATAACGCTGCGGACCATCACGCCGGCGGCGCGCTCGGCTTCGCGGATGGCCTGCTGCACGGCCGCCACCGTCTTGTCGATGTTGACGACCACGCCACGGTTGAGCCCTTCGGACTCGGCCACGCCGACGCCCAGGATATTAATGCGATCCATGGCATCGACGCTGGCCACCACGGCGCACACCTTGGTGGTGCCAATGTCCATGCCTACTACAATTCGTTCGTTCATCATGTCGGGGTCAGCGGTCTGCGCAGTAAACGGGTAATGCAAAAAAGAGGACGGTGCATCCAGCCGGGTGCGGCTGGGGGGCTACGGGCCACGGGGGGCCTGGCGCGCGACAATTTGTTCTGCGAAGCGCAGGTCGACCGAAGCAAACTGCTGGTCGGGCTGCGTGCGCACGGCCTGCTCGATGAAGGCGTGCAACCGGTGGAGGCGTGCGGTGAAGGCTTCTTGCCCCAGCCGGACGGCCAGCGACCCGTGGGAGCCGATGGGGGCGGTATGGAGCCAGACGTCGCCGTCGGCGCGCTGCTCCAGGTCGGCCAGCAGCGCATCAATGGCGGGCGGCGCGGTGGCCAACGTGTGCAGCATGGCGCGGAGCACCGCGTCTTCGGCCGGGCGCGTCGGGTGCTGCGGGCCGGTAAAGCCGCGCAGCAGTGGCACATCGTACGTGTGGCCCTTCACCGGTGGCATCTGAAAGCCGTGCGCGTCCAGGTAGAACGCCGGGCGGCCCCGGTCATCCAGCATCAGCGCCACCGGCGTCCGCTCCGTGACGCGGGCCACAACGGCTCCCGTGGGCCAGCGTGTGACGGTGGCGCGGTGTACCCACGGGTGACGTGCCAGGCGGCCCTCCATGATGCGCGGGGAGGCGTCGCGAAGCGTCAGGGTGGTATCGAGCCGAGCGAGGGCGCGCAGGCTATCGGGATCTGCGTGCGTGGTGCCCAGCACTTCTACCGAGGATACCGGCTGGCTCAGCCCCCACTGCCACACACCCAGCCCTGCCCCGGCCACCAAAAGGAGGGCCAAAAGTGCAGGCAGTAGGGTATGTTTGAAGAAGGTGAGCATAAGCCTCTGGATTACTTAAGCGCCTGAAGGTAACGGTTGTGCGAAAAAGCGTCTACTTAATTTGCGCCTCTTGGAGTAATTCATGGAAGGCACGCCCGGAGCGCCAGATATCGCCTGCGCCGAGCGTCACCACCACATCGCCCGCGCGGGTGTGCTCATGCAGGAAGGCCGGCAGGTCGTGGCGGTCGGCTATGTAGTGCACCTGTCGGTGGCCGTACTCCGCGGCCAGGTCGGCAATCAGCGCACCATCGATGCCGGGCAGCGGCTCCTCGCGCGCGGGGTACACATCGGTGACCACGAGCACATCGGCATTAAAGAACGACCGCGCAAAGGCCTCTTTGAAGTCGCGCGTGCGGGAGTAGAGGTGCGGCTGAAAAACGCCTACGATGCGGCGGTCCGGAAAGCCCTTACTGGCCGCCTGCAAGGTCGCCTGCACTTCCGTCGGATGATGGGCGTAGTCGTCGATCACCAGAATGCCGCCCACTTCCCCAACGGGCTGAAAGCGCCGGTGCACGCCGGAAAAGGCCTTCAGGCCGCGGTGCACCTTGTCGAACGGGATCTCCAGCTCCTGCGCCACGGCCACCGCTGCGAGGGCGTTCAGCACGTTGTAGCGACCCGGCAGCTGCAGCTCCACCGTACCCAGCGGCTCGTCGTGCAGCAGGGCATCGAACCGTGCCGTGAGGCCCTCCAAACGGATATTCTCCGCGCGCACATGCGCTTGGCGCGTCGTGCCATACGTCACTACCCGCCGCTCGATGCGGCCCAGCACGGCCTGCACGTTGGGGTCATCCAGGCACGCCACGACGGCCCCGAAGAAAGGCACCGCGTTGGCGTATTGCACAAAAGCGTCTTTGATGTCGTCCAGGTTCGCGTAGATGTCGAGGTGGTCTTCCTCGATATTGGTAATGACGGCCACCGAGGGCGTCAGCCGGAGGAAGGTGCGGTCGTACTCATCGGCTTCGATCACGATGACGTCGCCCCGGCCTGCGACGGCGTTGGAGCCAAAGACCGTCACCTTACCGCCCACGATGATCGTGGGGTCGAAGCCGCCTTCGGTGACGACCATGCCCGTCATGGACGTGGTGGTCGTTTTGCCGTGGGTGCCGGCGACGCCGATCCCGAACTTCATCCGCATGAGTTCGCCGAGCATTTCGCTGCGCGGGATGAGCGGGACACGCTGTTGCCCGGCGGCCAGCGTTTCGGGGTTGGCATTCGCCTGTACAGCCGAGGAGTGCACCACCACATCGGCTCCGGTCATCTGCTCGGCGGCGTGGCCTTCGTAGATGGTGGCGCCCAGGTCTTCCAGGCGGGCCGTCACCTCGCTCTTGCGCAGGTCGGAGCCGGTCACCCGATAACCGCGGTTCAGCAGGACCTCCGCGATGGAGCTCATGCCAATACCGCCGATGCCCACCATATGTACATGGCGGATGCGGCCCAGGGGAGGTTGTCGGCGTTGCACGTCGGTGCTCATGCGTACAGCGGGGTAACGAGTCAAGATCTAAGGGCGGGGCTGCGGCGGGCCAGCGCCACCACATCTTCGGCGATGTGGTGCGCGGCCTTGGGGCGGGCGGTAGCAAAGGCGGCTTCGGCCATCTGCTGGCGGAGGCTCTCGTTAGCCAGCAGGGCCTCGACCTGTTCGAGCAGGTACGCTTGCAGGTTGGCTTCGGGGAGCAGGATGGCGGCGCCGGCGCTGGCCATGCTCTGCGCGTTGCGCGTCTGGTGGTCGGCCGTCACGTTGGGCGAGGGCACGAGCAGCGCCGGCGTGCCGGTTACCATCAGCTCGCTGCAGGTGAGCGCCCCCGCACGGCAGAGCGCCAGGTCGGCGACGGCATAGGCGTACGGCATTTGGTCGATGTATGGCCGCAGATGCAGCCGCGGGTGGGGGGGCACGCGGTCCTGCAGCGCCGCGCTATAGCGGCGCCCGGCCTGCCACACAATGTGAAGGTCGTCCTGCTGCAGCAGCGCCGGATGCAGCGCTTCGATGGCATCGTTGAGGGCCTTGCTGCCCAGCGACCCGCCCAGCACCAGCAGCACGCGGGCGTGCGGGGGCAAGTCGAAGTGGGTGCGGGCGGCGTCGACGTCGACGTCCACCAGCGCGGTGCGCGTGGGGTTGCCGCTCAGCATGCAGGCGCCCAGGGGAAAGGCGCCCATGGCTTCTGGAAAGGCCACATGGACCCGGGAGGCGCGGCGGCCCAGCAGCCGGTTGGTCAGGCCCGCGTACGCGTTTTGCTCCTGCACCACGATGGGCACCCCCTGCAGGCTTGCGGCCAGCAGCACGGGCCCCGAGACGTACCCGCCGGTGCCCACCCCAACGGCCGGCTGCAGCTCCTTCACCAGGCGCCAGCTCTGCGCCAGGCCCTGCACCGCCCGTAGTGGAAACAGCAGGTTCTTCGCTGAGAGGTGCCGCTGCAGCCCCTGCACGTTGATGGGCCGGATAGGGTAGCCCGCCGCCGGCACCGCCTCCCACTCCAGGCGCTCCTTCGTGCCAGCAAACACCAACTCGGCCGAAGGCTCCAGCGCCCGGATGGCATCCGCGATGGCAATGGCCGGGTACACGTGTCCCCCGGTCCCTCCACCCGTCATCAATATGCGCAGCGGTGCAGTCATGTAGCGCCAGCGAAGCGTATTAGTTAGTTGTGGCTCGGGTGTGCAGCGAGATGTTCAGGAGCACGCCCATCAGGGCGCCCATGGATACCATGGAGGTACCACCGTACGATACGAAGGGCATGGTTAGGCCCGTCACCGGGAGCATCCCGGAGGCGACACCAGCATGGATGAACGCCTGCATGGTGACCATCACCGTCACCCCCACAGCCAGGAAGAGCCCCAGCGGATCGGGGGCACGGCGCGCAATGCGCAGTAACCCGCGGTACAGGATGAGCAGGAAGAGGCCAAGCAAGCTGAGGGCACCCAGGGCTCCATACTCTTCTGCAATGATGGCAAAAATGAAGTCGTTGTACGGATGCGGCAGAAAGTCGCGCTGGGTGCTCTTGCCGGGCCCAACGCCGGTAAGCCCGCCCATAGCAAATGCAATGCGTGCCTGGTGGGCCTGATACCCTTCGTGCTGCAGGCTCTCCACCTCTTCCTGGTTGGTATGCGGGAAGATGTTGGTGCCCATGAAGGCCTCCACCCGCGCCGCGCGTGTGGGGGAGGCCAGGAGCAACACAAAGGCCAGCCCGAGGCAGACCAGCGTCAGGCCGCTCAGGTGCAGCAGGCTGACCCGCCCCACGAAGCACATCACCAGCGCGATGGAGAAGACAAGCGCCGCCGTGGAGAGGTCTTCCATCCCAATGAGCACCACCGACGCCAAAATCCACACCACCAACGGCACAAACGCGCGCGCAAAGTCCTTAATGTACGCCTGCTTCTTGGCCAGCAGCACGGCCAGGTACAGCAGCAGGGCCACCTTCACGAGGTCTGACGGCTGAAAGCCAAACGTACCCACGCGCAGCCACCGGGTGGCGCCCCCGTAGGTGGCGCCGGCCACCTGCACCACCAGCAGCAGACCAAGCGCAGCAATCAGAAAGTAGCGGCTGTAGCTCGCCAGGCGGCGGTAGTCCAGCATGCTCACCACGCCCATCACGCCCAGCGCCAGCACCACCCGCACGCTGTGGCGCAGCAAATATCGCTCAGTATCGCCACCGGCTCGCGTCTCTGCAAAGAACGAGATCGCACTGTACACGGCAACCACCCCAACAGCACACAGGACGAGTACCGACCACAGGACGTACTTGTCCACATGGCCCAGCTTGTTGATATGTTCGGTAAGGAGGGTCTTCACGGGCGGGGGCTGGCGTGGGGAAGCCACAAAAGGGAGGAATTACAGGCGGTTGACGAGCCGGCGAAAGGTGTCGCCGCGGTGCTCGTAGTTGTCAAACATGTCGAACGAGGAGCAGGCCGGGCTGAGCAGGACCACGTCGCCGGGCTCGGCGAAGAGGCGGGCATGGCGGAGGGCTTCTTCCATGGTGCCGGCGCGGGTGGCGTGCGGCGCGAGGGTGCCCAGCGCCTGCATTACCGTGTCGGCACTCTCGCCCAGCGCAATCACCGCGCGGGCCTTCTGCCGCACCAGCGGCTTTAGGCTGCTGTAGTCGTTGCCTTTGTCGCGCCCGCCGGCCAGCAGCACCAGCGGCTCGTTGAAGCTCTCCAGCGCATACCAGACGGCATTCACGTTCGTCGCCTTGGAGTCGTTAATGTAGCGCACCCCATCGACGGTGCGTACAAACTCCAGCCGGTGCGGCACGCCTTCGAAGCTCGTGAGGCTCTCGCGCACCACGTCGCTGCGGACCTCCATCACCCGTCCGGCTACAGCGGCGGCCAGCGAGTTGTACAGATTATGACGGCCCGAAAGAGCGGGCGCTCGCTTATTGGCTTGCATGAGTACGTCCTCTTGTTGATGAATGCGCAAAATGATGGTACCATCGCGCACGAAAGCACCGGTGGGCACTTCGTGATGCTGACTGATCGCAACGGGGGTGAAGGCGCGTTTCGGGGCTACGTGGGCCACATGCTCGCGGATGAGCCGGTCGTCGTAGTTGTAGACGAGCACGTCGCCTTCTTGCTGATTGGCAAAGATGCGGAATTTGGCCTGGGCGTAGGCATTGAAATTGTTGTTGTAGCGGTCCAGGTGGTCGGGCGTGATGTTGAGCAGGATGCTTACCTTCGGGCGGAAGGTGTCGATGTGGTCCAGCTGAAAGCTGGATACCTCCAGCACCACGACAGTGCGGGGCGTAGCCTTCGGCACGTAATCCGCGAATGGGTAGCCGATGTTGCCGGCCACGATGGGCGCGCGGTCGGCCGTGCGGAAGAGGTGCCCCAGCAGGCTGGTGGTGGTCGTCTTGCCGTTCGTGCCGGTGATGGCGACGATGGGCGCAGGGCAGAACCAGGAGGCGGTTTCGATCTCCGAGTACACCGGCAGCCCGATGCGCTGGGCCTGCTGCACCAGGGGCGCGGTGGAAGGTACGCCCGGGCTTACGACGACCATGTCGGCCTCCAGGGCGCGGCGCGTGTGGCCGTTGGTTTCGTAGGCCACGCCCAGCCCTTCCAGCGTCGCCCGCACGCTCGGCTCCAGCGCGGCGTGCTCCGTGAGGAACACCACCGCCCCGGCCGCCCGCAGCAGCCGGGCCACGGCCACGCCACTACGGGCGCCACCGACCACGGTCACGCGTTGCTGTTGAAGGGCTTCAGGAGTCATGCGAGTACAGGCGTACAGGTTCAGAAAAAGGTCAGCGAATGCGCAGGACCAGCAGGGTGGCGATCACTGCCAGCGCGGCGATGATCCAAAAGCGGAGCACGATCTTGGCTTCGTGCTCCCCCTTCGCTTCATAGTGGTGGTGGAGCGGCGCCATCCGAAAGACGCGCTGCCCCTTGCCCGTGCGCCAGCGGCTGTACTTGAAGTAGCCCGTCTGGATGATGACCGAGCCAGCCTCCACAAGGTAAACCAGGCCCAGCAAGGGCAGCAGCAGCTCTTTCCTGATCATCAGCATGGTGGCCCCCACTGCCGCCCCCAGCGCCAGCGACCCGGTATCGCCCATGAAGACGCTGGCCGGGAAGCCGTTGTACCAGAGGAAGCCAAAGCAGGCCGCCGCCATGGCGGCGGCAAACACGGCCAGCTCGCCGGCGCCCGGCAGGTAAATGGAGTTCAGGAAGTTGGCCAGCACCACGTTTCCGGCAATGTAGGTAAGGGCCAGCAGGCCCAGCGACACAAACGCCGTGACGCCCGTAGCCAGCCCGTCCAGCCCGTCGGTAATGTTGACGCTGTTAGAGAGCGCGGTGATGATAAACACCGACACGCCGATGTAGAGCAGCCAGGTCAGGTCTACCGGGCCTATCGTCCCCGGCACCGCGTAGTCGATAAAGCCATCGCGGATGAACGGCAGGTAGGTGACGGAGCGGACCTCGGCAAACTCTGGGTGGAAGTAGAGGACGGCGCCCACCAGGATGCCGAGCGTCACCTGCCCCACCACCTTGATCCGGGGGGCAAGGCCCCGCTTGTCCTGCTTCACCGTTTTGATGTAGTCGTCGGCAAAGCCAAATGCGCCCATCCAGGCCGTGGCCAGAACGATGAGCCACACATACACTTCCTGTAGCGCCCCCCAGAGCAGCGTGGCCCCAAGGATGCTGAGCAGGATGATGACGCCCCCCATCGTGGGGGTGCCGGCCTTGTGCGCGTGGCTAACGATCACGTCATCGCGCACCCGCTCCCCCAGTTGCTGCGCGCGCAGCCACCGGATGATGCGCTTGCCGAGGAAGAGCGCAATGAAAAGCGCCGTGACCGCCGCCAGCGCCGCCCGTACGGTGATGAACTGCACCACCTGAAACCCCGGAGGGTCGTAGAGGCGATCAAGGTATTCGATGAGGTAGTAGAGCATGCGGGCTTAGGCCGTCCGGTGTTCAAAAAGACGGCGGACGACCTCCCGGTCGTCAAAGGTGCGCTTCTCCTCACCCACCATTTGGGTGGTTTCGTGGCCCTTGCCAGCTACGACGACCACGTCGCCCGGCGCGGCTTCGGCGGCGGCCCGGGCGATGGCTTCTTCCCGATCCTCGATCCACCACGCGGTTTCCGGGGCATCGAAGCCGCTGTGGATGTCGGACATGATCTGCGCCGGGGGTTCGGTGCGCGGGTTGTCGCTGGTCACGATGACGTGGTCGGCGTGGGCTTCGGCGACGGCTCCCATCTGCGGGCGCTTGTCGCGGTCGCGGTCGCCGCCGCATCCAAAGATGCACCAGAGGGCCGCGCCATCCGGCAGGATATCGCGTGCGGTGACGAGCACCTTCTTCAGGGCATCGGGCGTGTGGGCGTAGTCCACGATGGCGGTCGTGCCATCGGCAAACTGCAGCCGCTCAAACCGCCCGGGTACCGGCGGCGCCTGCGCCAGGGCATCCAGCACAGCGTCGGGCGCGTAGCCCAGCGCGGTGGCGGCGGCGTAAGCCGCGGCGAGGTTGTACGCGTTGAAGCCCCCGGCCAGGCGGAAGCTGCGCTCGTAGGTGGCCCCCTCAGCACGCAGGCGCAAGCGCAGGCCGGTCTGGGCGTTGGCGCGCACCTCAAACTGTACGTCAGCGTCCGCCCCTGTGCCAAAGGAGCGGGTGCGGGCCGGCGTGCCGTCCACCATGGCGGCGCCCGCATCGTCGTCGCTATTGTAGACGGCGACGGCGTTGGAGGGCAGCTCTGTGAAGAGCCGCCGCTTGGCCTCGCGGTAGGCCGCCATCGACTCGTGGTAGTCGAGGTGGTCCTGCGTAAGGTTCGTAAACAGCGCAGCGCTAAAGGGCAGCCCCCACGTACGCCGTTGATCCAGCGCGTGCGAGGAGGCCTCCATCACGCAGGCCGTGCAGCCGGCATCCACCATCTCGCGGAGCATCCAGTGCAGCTCCAGGGCGTCGGGCGTGGTGCGGGTGGCGGGCACGGGCAGCCCGCCAAAGCGGTACGCTACCGTGCCGACGAGCCCCGCCCGTTCGCCAAGCGCTTCGAGCAGGTGATGCATCAGGTAGGCGACGGTGGTCTTGCCGTTCGTGCCCGTCACGCCTATCATGCGCAGCCGGTCGGCCGGGTCGCCATGGAAGGCGGCCGCGGCCTCTGCCATCGCCGCGCGCGCATCCGTCACCCGGATGAAGGCCACGCCGCTATGGCGGGCCCGCATCTCGTCGGGCAGCGTCGTGCAAACTACAGCGATGGCTCCGTTGCTAACAGCCTTGTCAATGAACGAATGGCCATCAGCCTGCGTGCCTCGGAGGGCAAAGAAGCAGCCGTTGGCCGCGATCAGCCGGCTGTCATGCGCCAGGTGATCGATAGCATCTACAGCGTCGACGCGATGCGCCGAGGTAACCAGTCCAGCCGCCCGCAGGCGGCTTAGCAGGGTTGTGGCATGAAGCATACAAGCGGGTTGTGATGGGAAACAGGCGTGAGGAGGAACTCAGGGAGCGCTGGGACGCGCGCCGGTGAGCGTGGCCGTCTGGGGCGGGGCGGCGCCGGGCGCCGGGTGCTGCACCTCAACGCGGCCGTGGCCGTCGACCCGGGCGTCGATGCCGTGTTGCAAGAGCAGATGCAGCGCCGCCCGGGTGCTGTGGCCGCGAAGGTCGGGCATGGCGGTGAGGGAATCCTGGCGGGCCAGCGCGGCGAGATCCGCTGAGGCGGCGGCGTCTGCCGCGGCGGGGCTCAGGGCCGCGGTGCGGACGGCGCCAGCAGCTGCGGTGGGGGCGGCGTCCGCATCGGAGGCGGCGCCCCGCGAGGCCCGGCGGGGGGCGGCGCCCGGCTCGCCGGGGAACGTGCTCGCCCAGCGCGCAGCAATGCGTTGAAAGATGGGCGCGGCCACGACACCGCCGTAGGAATGGCTCTGCGGCTCATCCAACACCACAATCAGGGCCACCACAGGATCATCTGCCGGGAAGAAGCCCACAAACGAAGACCGGTACGCGCCGGTATAGCCGCCAGCGCCGGCTTTCCGGGCCGTGCCCGTCTTGCCCGCAATGGGGAGGCCATCAACTTGCGCCCGGGTGGCTGTGCCCTCTTCTACAGCTTTGATGAGGGCGGGGCGGAGGGCGTCGACCGTCTCGGGCTGTAGGGCCTGGCGGATGACGATCGGCTCAGCCTTCCACAGCGATGCGCCGGTGACGCTGCGGCGCTCGGCCAGCACATAAGGCTGCATCAACGTGCCGCCATTGGCCAGCGCGCTGTAGGCCGATAGCACCTGCAGCGGCGTAGCATCTACCTCGTAGCCGATGGCGAGGGAGGTCAGCGACGTACCGCTCCACTGCGACGGGCGCCGCAGGGTGCCGCCCACCTCGCCGGGGAGGTCAATCCAGGTGGGTTGCCCGAAGCCCAGGTTGCGGGCGTACTGATAGAAGACGCCACGGTCCATCTGGCGCACGACGCGGGCCATGCCCACGTTGCTCGATTTGGCGAGGACGTCCTCAAAGGTGATGGTGCCGTAGGCGCGGATGTCGCGCATGGTGCGCCCGTGGAAGACGGCCCAACCATCACCGGTCTCCACCGAGTCCTGCATGCTGATGAGGTCCTGCTCGATAGCCGCTGCCGCCCCGACGACCTTGAAGGTGGAGCCGGGCTCCATGCGGTCGGTGAGGGCGTAGTTGCGACGGGCGCGGGCGCTAAAAGCCGAGGCACGGTTCGGATCGTACGTCGGCTGATTGGCCATCCCGAGGATAGCCCCCGTGCGCGGATCCATCGCGATGGCCGTACCCCAGCGGGCGCCCGTCTCCTCCATCCCCTGCTGCAGCTCTTCTTCCATGATGGTTTGCCGCACGAGGTCGATCGTCAACACCAGCGACTCGCCGTGCTTCGGCTCCACGACGGCCCCGCCCACGACTGCCCGCACGTGGTTGCGGCGGTCGCGCTTGACCGCCCGGCGGCCCGGCTCTCCGCGCAGTGCGTTGTTGTACTGCGCCTCCAGCCCGGCCAGCCCGGTGCCGTCAGCGCTTACGTGGCCGAGCACATGAGCTGCTGTCGTGCCATAGTTGAAGCGCCGCGAGAAGGTCGGCTCCAGAATGAGCCCGGGGATGTCCCATCCTTCAACGGTCGCGCGCTGGTCCTCGGGCAGGCCACGCGCGAGCCGTACGTACTGCCGGCTGGACCGCTGCGCCACGCGCCGCCGGTAGTGGGCCGCAGAGCGCCCGGTAAGCTGCGCCAGGTTGGCATAGAGCCGCGCCGCCTGCGCCTCGAAGCCCGGCCGGGTGGGGTCCAACGCCAGGTCGTACCGCGTGGTATTGACCGCCAGCACCCGTCCGGCCCGGTCGGTGACTGCCCCGCGCAGCGCCGGCAAGTCAACGAACGAGCTGGCTTGCTGCTCGCCCGCAGAGCGCAGCTCGGCCCGGTCGCCCAGGTACAGCGCCCCTACCTGCACGGCGACCCCCACCGGGGCCAGCACGAGCAGCGTAAGCAGCACGTACATCCGCGTCAGTATTTGGTCTTTCGGTTTCACGTGTTCGTAGGCAAGCTATACGATTGGGGAAAGAAGCCCTGTTGCGGGCGTCACGGCTGCACGGGCACGATGACAGGAGGCCCGGCTGTGCCCGCGCCGCGACGGAGCCCCAGCGCTTGGGCCCGCTCATGGATGACGGCCGGACCGGTGATGCGGTCGAAGTCACCCTTCAGGCGGCTATGTTGCAAGTGGAGCTCCAGGTTCTGCTGCCGCGCCTGCTCGAGGTCAGCCACCAGCTGCTGTGTAGCATGCACATGGCCCACGTACATCACAGCGCCCAGCAGCAAGGCAAAAAGCCAGTACAGAAAGCGCGTCGTTGGCACCGACTCCAAAAAGTCGCGCCCGCGGGTGGCCCGAGACTCCCGCGCGTCATCAGCCGAGAGCTCCTTCCAGTCCGGCAGCTTCGCCGGGTCGTTGCGCAGGCCTGACCAGATGACCGACGCCGGCCGCGCGCTGACCTTTTTTCGGGCCTTCTTCGACCGCTTGCGCCGCACCGCTCCCGGGCCACTTGCGCGCTTGCGCTTGGGCCGGGGGGTGTGCTGCGCCGGGCGGCGTACCACGAACGGTTTGTCGTTGTGCGAACGGGCCATGCAGCGTTGGAAGGGATGGGCGTGAGAAGGATAGGAGGATGAAGGGCTGAACAGCCGGCGTGCACGAGACCCGCGGCGGACAGCAAAGCTATGGGACGGCCGGTAAGTCGGGCGCGGCGATGCGTTCGGCAACCCGCAGGCGGGCGCTACGGGCCCGCGGATTGGCCTCTATTTCAGCGGCGGAGGCGCGGAGGGGCTTGCGCGTGCGTTCGTCCCATGGTGTTACGGGGTTGCCATACACATCGCGGCGCGGCTCCCCCTCCAGGTTGCCGTGGCGGAAGAAGCGCTTCACGCGGCGGTCCTCCAGCGAGTGGTAGCTGATGACGGCCATGCGCCCACCGATGCGCAGCACGTCCACCGCCTGCTGCAAGGCCGCCTCCAGCGCCGACAGCTCACGGTTTACGGCAATCCGGATGCCCTGAAACACGCGTGCCAGCGTCTTCACCTCCTCGCGGGTTGGCACCACACGGCGTACGGCATCAGCCAGCGCTGTGGTCGTGTCGAGGGGCCGGGCGTCAACGATAGCGCGGGCGATGCGTCCGCCCGCACGCTCCTCACCGTACGTCCAGAGGGCCTCGCGCAGGTCTTCCTCCGACCAGTCGTTCACGACCTGATGGGCCGTCAGCCCCTGCCGGTCGTCCATGCGCATGTCCAGCGGGGCCTCTTGTTGAAAGCTGAACCCGCGCGCGGCCTCATCCAGCTGATGCGACGACACGCCGAGATCCAGCAGGAGGCCATCGACCGGCTCCTGCGCCAGCACATCGGTGAGCACATGGGCGAGGCGCTTGAAGTTGCCACGGACGATCCGGAGGCGCTGCGCCGCTACAGCGCCGGACAGCCGCTCGCGGGTGGCTGCCAGCGCCTCGGCATCCTGGTCGATGCCAATCACACGTCCGGCCGGGGCCAGCGCGTCGAGCAGCGCCGCGGTATGGCCGCCGCCACCCAGCGTAGCGTCCACGTAGCACCCGGCAGGGTTGGTAATGAGGTGCTCCACCACCGCCGCGCACAGAACGGGCACGTGGTACGCGGAGCCGTACGCGGGGTCGGAGCCACCGGCGGTCCTATGCGAGGACGCGTTCGTCATCAGAGCACCCCCATTACGCTTTCGGCCAGGCTTTCGTAGTCGGACGACTGCTCGTTCAGGTAGTCGTCAAACACGTCCGGATCCCAGATCTCGATGTGATCCAGCGAGCCGATGATGAGGGCCTTGCCATCCAGCCCTGCAAACTCCACCAGCCGCTTGGGTATCGAAATGCGTCCCTGCCCGTCCAGGCTCACCTCATCGGCCCACCGCAGGATGGTGCGCACGAAGGCGCGGGCGCCCTGGTTGAACATGTTCAACTCCCGAAACTCATCCTCCATCTCACCCCACCGGTCCATCGGGTAAAGAAAAATGCATTGCTCAAAGCCCCGGGTGATGGTGAAGGTGTTCTTTGCGGCCGGGTTCAGGTCATTCCGCATCTTCGCAGGGATCGCTACGCGACCCTTGCTATCGACGGAATATTCAGCCTGTCCTTTGAAGCCGGCCATGAGGGTGCACAGTAGTTAGGGCTGCAAGCGCGCCCACCCGTGGATGCGAGGGGCTGTATTGCAAGGTGGAGGCCTGGGGTAGTTCCCCACTTTTCCCCACCACTCCCCAATGTACGGTATAGCGCTGGAAAGTCAAGGAAATTACGCCGCATTCGGCGATTTTAAGGGTGTGTATTTCTCATGACACATATCCGCCGTGCTCCGCTTATTCCTTTGGAGAAAATTATTTCTCTATGTCTGATTATATGTGAGAAAATTATTTCACCTTTAGCCGTCCGTCGTGTATATTGGAGGCACACATATACCCTGCGTGCCTGCCCATGCTGCCCATGCCTACCCCGCTTACCGAGCGCCAGAACGAGATCTATGAGTTCATCCGCCGCTTCATGCGCACCGAGCGCAAACCCCCGACGCTCCAAGAGATTGGCGACGCCGTTGGGATCCGGTCCGTCAGTGGCGTGCACAAGCAGGTCCGGGCCCTGGAGACGAAGGGCTACATCGAGCGGACCCCCAACGAGGCGCGCGGGCTGTCCCTTGTGGCACAGGACGACCCTTTTGCGCTGGACGATGACGGCGTGCCTGACCTGCCCGTTATTAGCCGCACGACCAGCGACGCGCCCGACACGCTCCGCGACAAACCACAGGGGCTGTTGTCCGTGGACCCCTACCTGATGCGCGGGGTGCGTGACCTGGACGCGTGCCTCATCGCCCGCGCGGGAGACGACGGTATGAACGCCGCCGGGCTATACAAAGGTGACTTGCTGGTGGTGGAGGAGGTGCCCGAACGGGCCATTCGGAATGGTACCCTTGTGGCGGTGCTCATGGGTGAGACGCTACTCGCCCGGCGCTTCGAGCTGGCCAACGAGCGGGTGCACTTCCGCCCCGCCGACCGCAACTACACGGAGCACACCTTCCCGCCGGAAGACCCCGGCTACCATGTGGTCGGCGAAATTGTGAGTGTGCTGCGGCGCGTGCGGTAGCGGCAAGGGCCCCAGTGCCCCGTTGCCAAGCGGCCCCCGTTCCTCGTGTGTTGGGGCGAACCGTAGCTCACCCGCCGGTTTCCACATCATTGACAGGTATCGCCGACTCTGGACGGGGGCTCCCTCCTGCTTCAGGAGTGCGCCGGGGCCGGTGCAGCATTCGCAGCACCTAAATAGCGGCTCCGGCGGCCGGGAGGTATACCTTAAACAGCGACCCCTGGCCTGGCGTGCTCTCCACCTCTACGCGCCCTCCCATGGACGCAATCTGATTTCTTGTGATGTAGAGGCCCACACCACGCGCGTCCTCGTAATCGTGGAACGTCTGGTACATGCCAAAGAGGTCCGCCCCGTGTGCGCTCAGGTCTATGCCTATCCCATTATCTTCAAAGGCGACCATCACCTCGTCCTCCCGTAACTCGGCGTAGACCCTGACCACACTGTCCTTGCTGCGGTCGCTGTACTTTATTCCGTTGCTAACGAAGTTATTGACGACACTGTCCACATATGCCGGGACGCCTTCCACGCACAGCCCCTCCGGCACCTCGCTGATAAGCGCTACGCCGTTTGCGCTTGCGTAGTGCATGAGGGCGTGCAATCCTGAGGTTACGCGTTCCCGCAGGTTGACGCGGCTGTTCCGGTCCCCGTCCACAAAGCTTTGCCTTACGATCTCCGTTAGGTTTTCGATGGTGCTCTGCAAACTTTCCGCGCTCCGCTTTAGCATCTGAACGTACTCGTTTTCAAACAGCGCCTCTTCGGTAACCTCCATCAACTCCAAGGCCCCGAGGATGCCCGCGGTGTTCGACCGTAGGTTATGCGTAACCATGTGCGCGAAGTTTTTAAGTCGCTCATTTTGATGCTCTGTTATCGTAAGCAGGTTTTGTATCTCCTTTTCTGCCTTTTTCATGTTGCTTATGTCAGCTGCAACCGCGAGGTGGCCACCGCCCTCCTTGGCCGAAGACATCGGGGTTAGGGACAGCAACACGGGGAGGCGACTTCCATCTTTTCGCCTGTAGGTCCATTCGCCAGTATACTGGCCTTGCCCGTCGGCTTTTAACGCGAGCGCCTGGTAGCCCTCCACGGCTTCCGCATGGAGCTCCGATTCATGCGTCGTTGCAAGGAGCGGCGCCCGCGATTTCATCTCTTCCTGGGCATGCAGCGCACCTTCGTAGGGGGAGCCGACCACCTCCTCAGCGGCATACCCCAGCATGCGTTCAGCACCTTTGTTGAACGTGCTGATCAAGCCGTCGCCATCGACCGAAATGATGCTCACTTGTGTGCTGGCATCAAGTATTGCCTGCAGGTTGGTGAGCGCCTCCGTCAGGTCCCGCTCCGCTTGCTTTATATCAGACATATCCTGTATAAACGACCAAATGAGCTTGCGCCCATCCAGGTCCTGCACCGTGATGCCTCGGAGCAAGACGGGATATCTACTGCCGTCTTTTTTGATGTACTCTTTCTCGAATGGGCCGTAGGTACCGGTCGCCGCCATGCTTCGTAGCGCCTCCATTTCCTCCCGCTTGTATTCCCCGGGCGTCACATCCCAATAGCTGAGGCTTAAAAACTCCTCCTTCGTGTAGCCGGTAGGCTCCAAGAGTTTCTCATTTACGTCAACAAAGTCCCCTGTTTCGTAATCGTTCAGGGCGATACCTATGGGGGAGAGTTCATAGAGGGACTGCAGCAGGCGCTCGTTGTACAAAAGCTTACGGTTTGCTTCTTTTCGCTCGGTGATGTCCTGGATGTAGCCGTGCCATAGAATACTTCCGTCCTTGAGCGCTTCTGGGGTGGCCTCGCCTTCAACCCAGATCGTCCGCCCGTCCGGCAGGTTGACCCGGGAGGTATCCCGCCAGGTGGTCAGGGTACGGGCGGAGGTCTCGATGGAGGCTCGGACTTGGGCTACGTCCGCTGGATGGATCCGCTCGAACAGGACAGCGGCATCGTCTGCTATTTCCTGCGGGGTTACCCCGTAGACCTGCTGTATGCCCGCACTGGCATAAGGGCAGCGGGTCTGCCCATCGGGCATGAGTTGGAACTGATAGATAGCGCCCGGTACGTGGGCGTCTATACGCTCGAACCGCTCGACTAATGCTGTGCGGGCTTCCTCCGTTAGCTTCTGCTCCGTGATGTCCAGGTGGGTGCCATACATCATCAGCGGCTCGCCATCCGGTGTCCAAGAGACGACCTTGCCGCGGTCGTGCACCCAGACCCAGGTGCCGTTCTTATGGCGCATCCGGCACTCAATGTCGTAGAAGTCTCGTTCCCCGCGAAAAACCGCTTCAAGCTGTTCATTGCTTTTTTTCAAATCATCGGGATGAGCAAATTCCATCCAGGTATCGATGGTCGTCGGACTGATTTCCTCGATCGTGCGGCCAATGATGTCCGCCCACCGCTCATTAAAAACGGTTTCGCCAGTTTGCACATTCCACTCCCACGTGCCCGCGCGCGTGGCCTCAAGTACCGCTCGGTACCGATTCCTCGCCGTCACCACGTCTTCAATCGGGCGTCCTTCGGCTACGATGAATTGGATGTCGTCCTCCCTAACGACGGGGCGAAGGGAAAACAAGACGGGGATGGTGCGGCCTCCTGCGACCGAAACCGTCGCTTCGTACGTTACCTCGTCCCCCGCCCTGGCCTGGGCAATGCTGTTTTTCAAGCGTGCCCGTTCCCGGGCGGAGGCCTGCCACCAGTAACACTCCCAGAAGGGCTTGCCGACGACCTCCCCTGCCTGGATGCCGGCCGCTTGTAACGAGGCCTCGTTTGTATCAAGCAGGGTGCCCTCGGCATCTAAGAACCCTAAAAATGAAAACGTGGAATCGAATATGCCCTTAAACTTTTGCTCCGATTCTTTGAAGCCCGTTACGTCGTGAAAGGAGCCGATAAGGCATTGATCTGAGGCATCGTACGCGTGCATGCAACCGGTTGCTCTTACCCAGCGTCGGTTTCCTTTCGCCGTTATGAACCGGGCTGTGACGTCAAAGGGCTCCCCTGTGGCTAGCGTCCTATCAATGGCGCGCCTTACCGTTTCTTGGTCTGCTGGGTGATAAAAGTCGATCCCGTTTGAGGCGTTGTGATCAAACGTTTCATCGACCTCATGTATCTTGTAGACCTCGTCTGACCAGTACGTCTTTCCCGTCTCAAGGTCCATTTCCCAGGCGCCAATCTTATTAAAGGACTGGGTAACCCGGAGCAGTTCCTCCTGCTTCTTTAGTTTGCGGTTGGCGTCTTTGAGGGCGGTTGTTTTTTTCTCCAGCTCCAGCAGCTTGACCGCCTGTGCCGCAAGCAGGCGCAGCTCGTCCTGCTGCTCCTGTGTGAGGCTGCGGGGTTTTTGATCGACGACACACAGGGTGCCCAGAGCAACATTGGTTTCGGTTACCAGCGGTGCAGCGGCATAGAAGACGATGCCAGGCGTGCCCCGTACCGCGGGGTGTTCCTTAAACCGGTCATCTTCCCTCGTGTCCTCAACGATTAACAGGGCGCTCGGGTTGTTGATCGCATGTGCACAGAAAGCATATTCCCGCGGGGTCTCCTCGTAAGTCGCGCCATGCTGCGATAAGAACCATTGTATTTCATCATCGATGATGCTCAACAGGGAGATGTCCGTGCCACATATGGTAGCCGCCATTCGGGTGAGGAAATCGTAGGCGTGCTCGCTGGTATTCCTGTCCAGGTTGTAGCTTTGCAACGCAGACAAGCGCGCATCTTCGTTGGCCGGTTTGCCAGGAGGCTGCATCGTATGTTAATGGCGAATCAATTCCCAGATATATCGGAAGCGCGGCTACCCTTCAAAATGGCGGCTGTTCACAGCCCAAAAGGGCCGTCCGGCGCTGTGGCGATAGGGTAGGTATCGGAGACCGGGCACGAGAATAAATGCACCCTGGGGAGAGCACACGGGTGGCCATAAGCAGCAAGCGCTGCGATGCACAAACCCACGACTGGGGTTTCCCCTCCCGCCCACTTGCATCTTCTAAACGAAACCACTTTTTTAGGTACGGCTAAACAATTGTGTAAGCGTACCTAAACTCTGTTATATGCTCTTCTGTTATGCGCTCCATCATGTGCTTGCTCCTTTTCCTTGCATTTGCCTGCGTGGTGCCCGATGTGCACGCCCAGGCCACGGTTGAAGGGCGCGTCACGAGCGGGGGCGGGGGCGTGCCCGGCGTCAACGTTCGCGTGGGCGGGACGGAGCGCGGGACGGCGACTGACTCCGATGGCTTCTACCGGATTGTTGATTTATCGGCGGGATCGCACGTGCTCCTGGTGAGCGCGGTGGGCTTCGAGACGGTGCGTCGCCGCGTGGAGCTACCGGCCGGCACGACGACCATCGACATCGCACTTACGCAGGAGGTCATCGCCGGCGACGAGGTCGTCGTGACAGGTACGATGCGCGAGCAATACGTGAAGGACTCCCCCGTGAAGGTGCGCGTAGTGAATACCAAGCGTCTGCAGCGGGGCCAGGCCAGCGCCAATCTGATGGACCTGATTGGCAGCGTGAACGGCCTCACGACACAGCTCAACTGCGGCGTGTGCGGCACGAACGCGATCCGCATCAACGGCGTCGAAGGGCCGAACACGGCGGTGCTCATCGACGGCATGCCCATCATGGGCGCGCTCGCCAGCGTGTATGGGCTCAACGGCATCAGCCCATCAATCATCGAACGGGTGGAGGTCATCACAGGGCCGCAGTCTACGCTTTACGGCACGCAAGCACTCGGCGGCGTCGTCAATATCATCACGAAGGATCCAGAGAACACGCCGACGTTCTCGGGGGAGGTGTACGGGCAGAGCACGCGCGAGGGCAGCCTCGACCTGGCCGTCTCGCCGCACGTGGGGCGCTTCAAGGGCTTTGTGAGCGCCCACGCGCTGCGGAGGGAACACTACGTCGACGATAACGGCGACGGCTTCGCCGACCAGCCGATGCGCTCGCAGATCGCTCTTTTCGGCAAGGGCTCGGTGGACGGCCCCGGCGGTGCGCCGATGCTGAACGTGGCCGCCAAGTTCTTCGGCGAGAACCGCACGGGCGGCACACCAGGATTCACCGATGCGCTGCGTGGATCGGACACCGTGTACGGAGAGTCGATTTATACGCGGCGCGGCGAGTTTTTGGCCCACTACAGGCCAACGGGCCTGGACGGCCTCCGCCTCGAAGGCGCCTTCACCTACCACGACCAAGACAGCTATTACGGCACCGAACATTACGTCGGGCAGCAGCAGATCGCGTTCGGGCAGGCCACCTACGCGGCGCCACTCACCCATGCGCTGCAGCTCCTGATTGGGAGTACGCTGCGCTACGAAACCTACAACGACAACACGCCGGCCACGTCCGACGGTGCGGACAGGCGCCTCATCCCGGGCGTCTTTGGGCAGGGCGAGTGGGCGCTTGGCGACGTGACGCTGCTTGGCGGCCTGCGCGTGGACCACCACGCAGCACACGGCTTCATCGCGGCGCCGCGCCTGTCGGCCAAGTACCGCCCGTCCTACCGCACCACGCTGCGCGCGAGCGGCGGTACCGGCTTCCGCGTGGTGAACGTGTTCACCGAGGACCACGCCGCCCTCACGGGCTCGCGCGAGGTCGTCTTCGGCGAAGACCTTAACCCGGAGCGCTCCCGCAGCGTCACGGCCAGCCTGGAGCATATACTGCCGCTGGGCGCCAATCCGCTAACGATCAGTGTGGATGGCTTCTACACCCGCTTCTCGAACAAAATCATTCCGGACTACGACCAGGACCCCAACCTGATCGTCTACGAGAACCTCGATGGCTTTTCTGTTACGCGCGGCTTCGCGGTGAGCCTCGACCAGAACTTCACGGCGCTTCCGCTAACCTACGATCTGGGCTTCACGCTCACCGACGTCTTCACCGAGGAGGGCGGCCAGCGCGAGGCCGTGGCCTACGCGCCGGACTACACCGGCACGCTCGGGGCGACGTATCAGGTGCGTGCCCTCGGCCTGGAGGTCGATTACGCGGCCACCCTCGTGGGCCCGAAGCGGATGCCCGACTTCTACGCCGAGAACTTCGGCCGAGACGGCACCTCGCCCCTCTACACCACGCACGACGTCAGGCTCATGAAGGCCCTCGGCGATGTGAACAGCGCGCGGGGCGTAGGCTTTGACGTGTATCTGACGGTGGAGAACCTCTTCGATCGCACGCAGGGCAGCCCGCTGGTGGGCGCCGCCACGCCCTTCAGCCCTGCGTTCGACACGATCTACACGTGGGGCCCGATCGTCGGCCGCACCTTCTCGCTTGGCGTACGCATGAACCTACGCTGACGCCGGCGGCCTCTTCATAGCTCTCGTGCCTCTCACGGCCCTCATGGCTGCTCCGATGAACTCCTACCGACGCGCCGCGCTGACGCTGCTGCTTGCGGCGATGCTGGCCGGTGCCCCTGCGTCCGCGCAGGAGCTCGACTGGCGGCCCTTCGAGGCGGCGCTGGCCGCGGCCGACGCGACGGATCGCCCCGTGCTGGTAGACGTGTATGCGCCGTGGTGCGGGTGGTGCCACAAGATGCAGCGCGACACCTATCCCGAGGTGCTCGGCGCAGCAGCTGGCCGGCGCTTCGTGCTTACGCGCCTCAACCGTGACGATAACAGGACCACGCACCGCTACAGGGAGCAGCGCCTCACGTCGATGCGGCTCGCGCAGGCGTTGGGCGCGGAGGGCGTGCCGGCCCTCGTTTTTCTCGCTCCTACTGGTGAGCCGCTGCTCCAGCTCTCCGGCTTCCTTGAAGCGGACGCGCTGCGGCCGGTGCTCGAGTACATCGGCAGCGGCGCGTACCGCACGCAGTCGTTCGAGGCGTTCCGCGAAGATCGGCCATGACCGACCCTGCCGGCTGAGGGGCGCGTTCACCCGGAGGCCCGCGTAGCGCGTAGCGCCATCCAGCGCGCTCCATGGCCCGCAGGCGCGCGGGGGCCGTTCGCTTTACGGGGCCGCCCGACGGACAACACGGCGGCGCACTTCGGCGCGGAGGATACGATGAAGCTGTAGTACCTCACGCTGGGGTTCGGTGAGCAGCGGCGTGCGGTCTGCCGTGCGGTGGCGCCAGGCGGCCCGTGCCCGACGTGCCCGTCGCCGTTCGGCACGCCGCTCCGCCAGGGCCGCCGTCTGCGCCTCTGTAAGCTCCAGAGCCTCCGCCATCGCGGCAAAGCCCTCGGCCCGGCGGGCCATGCGCTGGGCCCGGCGTTCCTGCCACTGCGCGCGGCGAGCCTGTATCCGGGCCCGCAGCTGGGTCCGCTGCGCGTCGGTCAGCACCGCCTGTACCGCCTCGCGCAGTGCCTGAGCGCGGGCGCGCACGGCTTCGCGGGTCTCATCGTCGGGGCGCTCGCCACGGCCGGGGCGGAGCGCGCGCAGGTCCTCCCGGAACGCCTCCCAGAGCGTCGCCAGCTCTTCTTTCTGCTCCTCCGTCAGATCGAGGCCACGGAGCAACCGACGTAGCTGCGCCCCACGAGGGCCACGCGCCCGGCTTCCCGAACGCTCTGCCCGCACGCGGTCCCGCCGCTCCGCCCGCGCGCTGCGTACGGCCTCGATCAGCGCCGATCGCTGGTCGGGGGAGAGAACCTCGTTTACCTGCGCGGTAGCGCCCCAGAGCGCACCCGGATCCCGTCTGCGCTCCACCGTGGCGGCCACGATGCGCCGTAGCTCGGCGGCCTGTTCATCCGGCAGCGCGGCAGCTGCGGCGGCTTGCATCAGCGCAGACGGCGGTTCGGCCGCAAGCGCCCGTTCGTCCTGATCTGCCGCCGTAAGCTCTGCCGTGCTATCGCATCCGGTAAGCAGCACCCCCGAGAGCGCGAGGATAAAGAGCATAGAGACGCCGGACAGGAGCGCGGATCTTGTTGTCTTCCGAAGGGAGGAGAGGGTTGCGTTCATGACGTGAGGGCGCGTTGGATGATGGAGGGTCAGGGAGCCCGCAGCTGCGCGGGATGATGAGTTTCATTTAATTAGATGCATGGCACACCGGATGCATTCCATCTCACGGGTTCAGCTTGGGCCGTGGCCGTGGGGTGGCGACCGCTCAACGCTCGGTTACGGGGTGCGCCGGGGGGGAGGGCTGGGCCGGGCCGGCGGCTGCCGAGCAGAACGGCGGGCCTGGAGGCGCCGGCTTAGCCGCCGCTGCTGGTCTTCGCTGAGGAGCGGGCGCAGGTCGGCTCGCAGCGAGTCGATAAGCGCGCGCACCGCTCGCCGGTGGGCGCGGCGCTGCTCCGCAACACGGGGCAGCCAGGCGCCCAGGACCTCCGCCACCTGCTCAGCCTGCGCATCTGACGTAGGCCCAATGGCCCGCGTGAGCATCCGCTGGGCGTGCCCTGCAGACTGCAGCGCCTCCATACGCTCGAGGCGCTGGTCCACCAGCCATGCGTTGAGCACCACACCGAGCACAACGCCCAGGAGGAGCGTGGCGACAAGGAGCAGCACCGACTTCGTTCGGGGAGAAAACGTGATCCAATCCATCGTAAAGAAGCTCATAAAGAAGGTCGGGAGGCGAGGTCGCGGAGGCGCAGCTACCCCCGGGCCACATTTCGCAGCAGCGATTATTCGTCCGGCCTGTCGTCATACACGAGTGCCGACTCCAGCGAAACGTCGGGAAGCCCCATCGCTGCCTCCACGAACGACTGCGCCGTGCCGGCGTGCGGGTACAGGCTGGCATTGTAGAGCCCGATCCCGACCGTCAGCACCACCACCACGATGGCCAGCCGCAGAAAGGCCGAGTGCAGCGCCTCGTACAACCGCTCGGCGGCCTGAGGCGCGTCGGGAGCGGCTGGCAGGCGCTGCAGGACGCGGCCCGAGAAGCCCTCGTCGAATGCTGCCTCGGCATGCTCCGTGACTGCCGCCTGCATCGCGGTCAGTGCCCGAGCTTCTTCCCGCAACGCCGGGTCGTCGGCCAGGCGGGCCTCCAGGCGTGCGTGTTCGTCGGGGGGCAGCTCGTCTGCGATAAAGCGGAGCAGGCGGGTATGCCGTGCCGCGTTCGGTATGCGGCGGTCAGTACGGTGGGGCTGAGTCATGGCAAAAGGGGGCTTACGTGGAGGTATGCTCCGGGCGAAGCAGGGGGGCAAGCAGGGCCTGAAGCTTGTTGGTGGCCCGGTACAGGCGCGACATAACCGTGCCTTCGGCAATGTCGAGGATGGCAGCGGTTTCGCGGGTCGAATAGCCCTGGAGCAAGCGCAGCACCACCACAGCCCGGTAGTGATCCGGGAGCTCCTGCAGCGCGCGGTGCACCAGCTGCTTTTCTTCGGCCGTTTCGACGTCGTCCCGGGCGTCGGCCGCCGGGTCCGCCGCCGCAGGGCCGTCCCGGTCTCGGCTGAGGAAGCGACGCGTCCAGCGGTTGCGCTTGCGAAGGGCCTGGAGCGCCTGGTTAATGGCGATCCGCGTGAGGTACGTGCGCAGGGTGCTGTCGCCTCGGAACTGGTCGATGCGCTCGTACAAGCGCACGAACGTTTCCTGGCCTGCGTCATCAGCTTCCGGACCGGGCCCCAGCATGCCGATGATGGTGGCGGCCACCTGGTCTTCGTAGCGCTCCACCAAAAGGCGAAACGCATCGTGGTTTCCGTCGCGGGCGCGCTGCAGCAGCGCTTGGTCCGATAAGGCACCAGCAGCCATCGCATCGAGCATCCGGTCTGGAGAAGGCATCAACGGGAGCAAACGGTCAGCGGGTACCCCACGGCTTGCTTTGGCGAGGGGTTGTGCGGCCCCTGTAACCGGACCACCTGCCCATTGGATGCGCGCGCCAGGCCATTCATTCCATCAGCATTCGTTCCATCAGCATTCATTCCATCAGCATTCATTCCATCAGCATTCATTCCATCAGCATTCATTCCATCAGCATTCATTCCATCAGCATTCATTCCATCAGGGGTGGGGGCCACAGGGCGCGGGAGGAAGCAGGGCCGGTCGTACGCGGAGCAGGCTCGACCAGCAGGTGGGCCAGCCACCGCGATTAACGGAAGGATAACGGCAGGGTAA
>JAAAOI010000085.1 GCA_009908945.1 Bacteroidota bacterium | reverse complement strand
CCGCTCCGTGAGTCGGCCTCCGGCCTCGTTTGGGGTCGAGGATGACTGGTTTGGGAGGGCGTTACCATCGTTTGAGGAGTGGCATCGTTGTACCCACCGAAGTCGTCCTCGCGCAGGCGAGGACCCATCAGGCGCCTCCGCGTGCCCCCCCCGGCCGAGGGGGGCCACCAACCATGGGGGGGCGACGTGCGGTTGCACCGTCACGGGGCGCTCTGTTCCACCTATCCACACCCTGCGTCCCACATCCTTTGCCCTGCCCGTGCGGGATCGGTACGGGTTCTCGTCTGCACGCGCACGGTGGCGTGCTTCCCGAGCGGAACGCCCTGCGGAGGCTCGGCCTGCCGTCGCGTGCCCCGGGCCTGCCGGCTGGAAACCGTGCCCCCGGCTGTCGGTTCGGGTGCCTCCGCGTGATTGGAAGGCCCTTCGTGCGCTTGCTACAAACCGGCATGGACCTACGCTTTCCATCGCGCCGCACCTGACGCGCCGCACCTGACGCGCCGCATGAGGGCCGAGGCCGAAGACATGAGGGCGCAAGCCCGCCATCATCCGCCCGACCCGGCCGTCGGCTCGCCGCAGAAACCGTGCGGCCAATCCCCCCGACCTCTCGACTGCTGCCCCGTGCGGAGTCAGAAGCAAGGCCCCACCCCGTCCCGGTTCACCCCGGCCGTGGGCCTTCTTGCGGGCGCGGCGGCTCAGGCGGTCTCCACCGGTTGCAGGCCACGTGATCTCGGCCGATGCGAGAGGGCGGTGCGCAGGTGGCATCGGCAGCGCTTTGCACAGGGGGCCTGTGGGCGCTTGGTTCACCCTCTCATTCCATACCCGCTTCCACGCCCCATGCTCGACGCCCTGACGACCTGGTTCGCGGCGCAGCCGCCCATCCTGCAAGCCCTTCTCGCCGGCTGTTTCACCTGGGGCGTTACGGCCTTGGGCGCCTCCGTCGTGTTCGTTACGCAGACGGTAAACCGGCGGCTCCTCGATGCCATGATGGGGTTTGCGGCCGGGGTGATGATTGCGGCCAGCTTCTGGTCGCTACTCGTCCCCTCCATCGACATGGCGGAGGCGCAGGGACTGCCGACCTGGCTGCCCGCCGTGACCGGCTTTCTCATAGGGGGCGTGTTTCTGCGCCTCTCCGATGCGGTCCTGCCCCACCTGCATGTGGGGGCTGACGTCTCGGAGGCGGAGGGCCTGCCCACCTCCTGGCGGCGCGCCACGCTGCTGGTCCTCGCCATTACGCTGCACAACATCCCGGAGGGGCTGGCCGTCGGGGTGACGTTTGGCGCAGCGGCTATCCAGTTGGAGGTAGCCACCGGGGCCACCCTCGCCGGCGCCATCGCTCTGGCGATCGGCATCGGCCTGCAGAACTTCCCCGAGGGCATCGCGGTCGCTATGCCGCTGCGCGGGGATGGGATTTCGGCGGGCAAGAGCTTCTGGTACGGGCAACTCTCCGGCGTCGTCGAGCCGATCTTTGCCGTCATTGGGGCGGTGGCGGTTCTGGCGGTGCGCCCCGTCCTCCCCTACGCGCTCGCCTTCGCGGCAGGGGCGATGATCTACGTGGTTGTCGAAGAACTCATCCCGGAGTCGCAGCGCCACGGCAACACGGATCTGGCAACAATGGGCGCCATGGGCGGCTTCGCCGTGATGATGTTCCTCGACGTGGCGCTGGGATAGCGCCCGCCTCACGGGGCCTCACGGGCGCGCCGGCCGTTGTTTCGGCCCTGCCTGGCTGCCAGATGCCGCCCTGCAGCACTGTACAGGTAACGGCGCCCCGCCGCCCTTCTATGCCGTGGCGTCCGCCTCTTCGGCTACCGGCAGGTCCACCGGCGTCAGCCACCCGTGCGGGTCGTTGCCGCGGTGGACGATGTCGAAGAAGGCCTCCTGCAGCTCTGTGGTGATCGGGCCCCGGGTGCCGTCGCCGATCGTGTACTGGTCGACGGACCGGATGGGCGTGACTTCCGCTGCTGTGCCGGTAAAGAAGAGCTCATCGGCAATGTAGAGGGCTTCGCGCGGAATGGACTTCTCTTCAATCGTGTAGCCGCGCTCTTCAGCCAGCGTCAGGACCGCGTCGCGCGTGATGCCGGGCAGGATGGAAAGCCCCACCGGCGCGGTATAAATGGTGTCGCCCTTGATGAGGAAGAGGTTCTCGCCGCTGCCCTCGGCCAGGAAGCCGTTGGTGCTCAGCATGATCCCCTCGGCGTAGCCGTTCAGCACCGCGTCCATCTTCACGAGCGAGGCGTTCAGGTAATTGCCCCCGGCCTTGGCCAGCGCCGGCATCGTGTTGGGGGCCATGCGCTGCCACGAGGCCACCTGCACGTCTACCCCTTCCTGCAGCGCCTCCGGCCCAAGATAGGCGCCCCATTCCCACACCGCAATGACCGTTTCCACACTGTTCTGCAGCGGGTTTACGCCCATCGGCCCTTGTCCTCGAAACACCACCGGGCGGATGTAGCACGACGGCATCCCGCTCTGGCGGATGGTTTCCAGCGAGGCCTCGGCCAGCTCGTCCAGCGTGTATGGAATCTCCATGCGGTAAATCTTCGCCGAGTCGATCAGGCGCTGCATGTGCTTTTCCAGGCGAAAGACCGCTGGGCCATCATCGGTATGGTAGCACCGGATGCCTTCAAACACGGAAGAGCCGTAATGAACAACGTGCGAGAGGACGTGAATCTGGGCGTCCTCATTCGCTACGAACTCGCCATTAAACCAAATCTTGGGCTGCATGGGTACCTTATGGGAAACGGTAGACAGGGATGGATGAACTACAGGTCAGAAAAACGGCAGGCCCCCAGCAAGGTTCTTGCCATCAGGCGGCCGCTCGGATTCTTTACGCAAGGACAACGAGACGAATATACGGTGCTGGAAGCGCTTTTTCAGCAGCTCGTTCTGCGTTTCGGGTGAACTTCAATGAGCTATGCCGCGACCGGCTCAGACGCCGAGCGGCGCGGGGTTGGGGCCTGCTGCGGGACGCTGCGCCCACGCCGCAGCGCGTAGGCGAAGATCGTCCACAGGATTTTGGCCGACGCCCTGACGGTGCCGGAGACCGTGCCGGTAATCTTGGAGACCCCGACCCGGCGGCGGTACGAGACGGGCACCTCGGTGATGCGGAGCCCGGCCTCTGCCGCCTTGATCTGCATCTCGATGGTCCAGCCGAACGTCTTGTCTTCCATCTGTAGGCGCTGCAACGCGTCGGCGCGAATGGCGCGGAAGGGGCCGAGGTCGGTGTACTGGACGCCCCAGATCCATCGCATAAGCGCACAGGCCAGCCGGTTGCCGATGAGGGCTTGCGGGAGCATCGCCCCCGGCTCGCGCGCGCCCCGCATCCGCGAGCCCATGACAAAATCGGCCTGATCGGTGAGGATCGGCGCGACCAGCTGCGTCAGCTCCTCGGGATGGTCGCTGTAGTCGCCATCCAGGAAGACGATCAGCTCCGCGCCGTGCGCCTCGGCATAGGCGATGCCCCGCAGGCAGGCCCAGCCGTAGCCCTGCCGGTCCTCCCGCAGCACGGTGGCTCCGGCGGCGCGGGCGTTGGCTTCGGTGGCATCGGTGGAGGCGTTGTTCACGACCACCACCTCATCAACCAGGGCGTCCGGGATGTCGCCAATCACTTGCCCTATAGCGCGGGCCTCGTTGAAGGCGGGAATGATGACAAACGTGCGCACGGTAGCGGAGCAATAGGAGAAGGGTGGGGACGTCAACGGAGTAGCGCCGGGCCTTAGGTGTCGCCATTCAACAGCGGCTCAATAGCTGCGACCAGCTCGTCGTGGGCGACCACCCGCATGAAGCGTTGGCGCATGGTCCCGTTCTGGTCGATGATAAACGTGGTAGGCACGGCGTAGTGTCCCCCGTACGCCTCCGCCATGGTGTGGTCCGGGTCCAAGATGAGCGGATACGGGATCCCCATCGCCTCAGCGAAGGGGTCCACCACCGCGCGGCCTTCTGCGTCGATGGATACGCCGATGACCAAGACCTCCGCAGGGTCAACCTCCTCAAAGAGCGTGATGAGGCGAGGAATCTCGACGCGGCATGGCGCGCACCACGTGGCCCAGAAGTTCAGCACCACCACGCGGCCCTCCCAGGCGGCCCGCCGCATCGTGTCGCCCGTGAGGGTCGGCCGCTCGAAGTCGGGGGCGGTGCGGCGCACGCGCGGCCGGCTGGCGGTATCGGCGGGGGCGTCGGTGACTGCGGCATCACTTCCTGCGGCATCGCTTACTTCCGCATCAGCAGAGCGCTCGGCGGTGGTCTCAGGCGCCGGGTCTTCCGCGCACGCAGCGAAGAAGGTGAGCGCGGCGAGCAGAAGTCCGGCTGACGTCCAGGAAACAGCGCGCATAGCAGGAACAGCTTGGGTTGGAGGGGCAACGCAGGAGTGGGGCAGGGATGCGGCAGGGGTGCCGTGCCACGCAAGGATAGGTGCCTCCATCCGCAGCTGTGTTACGCGGGCGCCCTGGCGAAGGCTAAAAATATCTTCCTGGTGCGTAACAGACGACCCGTGTGCTGCACAGACAAATAGCGAAAAGCCTCTCTTCCATTATCATTATGCACCGCACGACTTATGCGATACGTGACTCATTTTTTCAGCGTAGCCCTCGTGGCGGTTCTTGCCGCCTTCACCTTCACCACTGATAACCCGGCCAGCGTTACGGTGCAGGGTAACCTGGTTGACACGCTGTGCTATGGCGATGCCGTCAACATGGATATGCCGCAGGCCGCCTACAACGACGACCACATGGTGCCCGGCCCAGACGGCGAGATGATGGAAATCCCAAACTGTGCCACCGCCTGTGCTAATATGGGGATTCCCGTAGGCGTCAACGAAGGCGATGCGCCGGGCGGCCAAACTTACATCCTGGTCACCCCCGCAAACCAGCTTGCAGACTACATGGATCAGGAAGTTCGTGTGGAAGGCACCCGCGTGTTTGATGGCGGCATCAAGCCCAACACCATCGAAGTGAAAGAAGATGGCGAGTGGAAGGAAGTGGAGATCCAGCTGATGATGTAAGGCAGCATCTACCCCGTTCCCGTGCGCCCTCGCGGCGTGTCCACGAGGTTGGTCGGTATCGGGGCTGTATGGCCCGGTGCCGGCGAGCCTTGGTGTGTAGCTCCCCTTCGTGCTCTCAGCTCCGGATGTTATGCGCTCCCCCACAGCCCGCGTGCCCCTGCCTACGCTCCTGCTCGCTCTCCTGACGGTGGTTGCCATCGGATGCCAGCGTGAGGCCCCTGAGGAGACAGGATCACCTTCTGATCAGCCGGTGGACTATGCCCCGGAGGATACGCTGGTGGTGACCGGCACCCTGCTCGATGCCACCTGCCACGCGGAGATGGAGACGCAAGGCGGCGACCCGAGCACGTGCGAGGGCGACTATGTGATACACGGGTACCCGGTGGGGCTGCGGGATGACGACCGGGACACCGTGTGGATGCTGGTGGCCGTGCCGCAGTCCCTGGTCGATTACCTGACCACCCACGTCCGGGTCAGCGGCGTCGTGCGCTCGCGCGGCGTGCTGGTGCCTCAGCAAATTGACGTGCGCGATGGCGACGACTGGGCCGCCGTCCTCTGATCGCCACCACGGGCCGTTGCCCTCTCCCTCACCCTCTTGTCCCCATGCGTACCCGCCTGGCATTGATGTTGCTCATCCTTGGTCTTGCGTCCATGATACGCTGCACTGCCCCCGACACCGACGCGCCGGCCGCAGACGCGCCGGCCGCAGCGGCTCCAGCGACGACAGATCAGGAGTCGCCTCCCGCCGAGACGACCACCTACACGGCGGAGGGCACGGTGCGCTCCGTGACGCCGAGCGGCCGGCATGTGATGATTCGCCACGAGGATATTCCCGGCTTTATGCATGCCATGACGATGCCCTTCGCGGTTGCGGATACGCTAACGGTTGACCACCTGGAGCGTGACGACCAGATTACGTTCACGTTTGAGGCCCGCGACGCCGGCCACGTGCTGACGGAGGTCACCATCCTGGGTGAGGAAGCTGGGAAGTAGGGAGCTCGTCGCGTCCGCCCCGGGCGCGACGCCAATTGGGCGCCGTCCCGGCCCCATGTCTGCGTTGCCCGTGGCGTTTAAACGCCTGCTGCTCGGCGGATCGAGGCCCGACCTGCGACGTCCTCACCGAGCGTCCTCGGAGCAATCTACAAACTACATCGGACCTATTAGTACTCACTTCGCAGCGCTCCCATCGGGGGAGAAGGGGCTTTTTGGTAAGCTGTGGCGCCATGCGTTGGTAGGGTGCCCGATAGATGCTACCGCCCCGCCAGTCGCTGCAACGCCTC
>JAAAOI010000235.1 GCA_009908945.1 Bacteroidota bacterium | reverse complement strand
GATTGCGTACGCTCTGCGTGCAAGGGTACGGAGGCTGCTGCTTCAGCAAGCCAAATACTGATTTCTCCCTCGATCCCCTGCGCTGGAACCGTTTGAGGATGCACGGTGCCCCTGCGTTAGCCGCGCGCCTTGGTGTCGACCAGTAGCCGTCCCGCCCCCCGGACGGTGGACCGTCCATCCGCGCGCGCCGACGCAGAGCAGCGGCACGAGAGGATGCGAGGGTACGGACGCTCTTTTTCTCGATCCCATGCTCTGCGTGGGATCGCCGCTACAGCACGCTCTGCGTGCAAGGGCGCGGACGCTCCTGCTTCAGCAAGCCATGCCACCCACTTCTTCGCCCGCGACGCCTGTTGCCGAACGACCTGCCACGTGAGAATAAAACTACCAATCGACAGCCACTTCGATAAGCCCCGCTTCACCCGCGTAGTTTCGAGCACTCGAATAGCGCCAGTGGCGAGGGTCGTCCACGTACCCGCGCTTTACCGGATTATCGTGCATGTAAGTAATTTTCTGCTGGATCATTGCCTGACCCTCCAAAATCTTTGGGTGGCTTCCTTCCTGCCATACCTGATGCTTCCGATCGCGCTTGTGAGACAGCTTTGCACGGCGGAGTCTACTCAACATCGAGTACGAACCCCTCTCCTCCAGCGCGTCCACAATCTGCCGAGCGGTAAACGATTTGAAGGCCTGAACTTCTCGCGACAGCCTCTCCGCCGACGCAATCATGTGCATGTGATTCTCCATAAGCACATAGGCCCAGAGCGTAATGCGTCCGCTCTTGTGTAGAAAAGCGAGCGAGTCCAGTATGATTTCAGCGGCCAGGGGATGGACGAAGAGGGGCAACCAGTCCACTACCGTACAGGTCAGGAAGTGCGGTGCACGGTCATCTCGAATGGTATATCGGCCACGACCCATCAGATCTCGATACGTGGAACGGTCGAGGATTTAAGCCTGACTTCTGATCGCTATCGTACGTTTCCATAACCAGCAAAAATGCGTCGGTTACGCATGGTACACAGCGTCATGAACGCATCTTTCCTTGGTGATGGGGCTGCGTTAGTATCACGCAACGACGAAATATCTCGCGATACCATTCTCCAGGACGTTTGAGGATATGCGGTGCCGATGCTTTAGCAATGCGCCTTGGTATCGACCAATGGCCATCCCGCCCCCCGGACGGTGGGCCGTCCACCCGCGCGCGCCGACGCAGAGCAGCGGCGCGAGATGAACGATTTGAATGCCTGAACTTTTCTCGATCCCATGCTCTGCGTGGGATCGCCGCTACAGCACGCTCTGCGTGCAAGGGTAGGGAGGCTCCTGCTTCAGCAAGCCAAATACTGATTTCTCCCTCGACCCCCTGCGCTGGGACCGTTTGAGGATGCACGGTGCCCCTGCGTTAGCCGCGCGCCTTGGTGTCGACCAATGGCCATCCCGCACCCCCGGACGGTGGGCCGTCCATCCGCGCGCGCCGACGCAGAGCATCGGCGCAAGATGATATGTTCACCTACCACGCTCCTCCACCACGCCAGCCCGAACAAGCTCGCTAATCGAATCCGCGTCCAGACCGGCGTAGGTCCGGAGCACGGCAGCGGTGTCGGCGCCGTAGCGGGGCGGGGGACGGAGTGGCGTGTCTGGCGCAAAGGTCGCGGGCGGCAACTGGCGCAGGCCTGCCGGAGCCTCAGCCTCGGCGGCCTGATGCACCATCGGTTCAACATGAGCATCAGCGAAAACGTCCGGGAGGGTGCGGACAGCCCCCGCGGGCACGTGGCGCGCCTGCAACGCCTCAAGCAGCGGCGTCCGCTCCTGTGCGCCGATCGCCCGGCGCAGCACCTCATCAAGCGCTGCGCGGTGCTCCACGCGAGCCGCGTTCGTGGCAAAGCGGGCATCAGACGCCAGGGCGGGAACGTCCAGCACCCTGCACAGCGCCGCGAACTGCCGGTCGGTGCCTACGGCCAGGATGACTTCACCGCCGTCGCCGGTGGCATACGGCGTGCCATACGGCGCAATGTTCGGATGGGCCGAGCCCATGCGCTGCGGCACGTGGCCGGCCACGAGGTAGTTGGTCGCCTGATTGGCCAGCCCGCTCACGGCCGCCTGCATCAGTGAAACCGGGAAGTAGCCCCCCCGGCCGGTGGTGGTCCGCTGCAGCAGGCCCACCAGCAGCGCCTGCTTCAGCTGATGCGCCGCCAGCACATCCATCAGCGCCACGGGCAGCTTCGTGGGCGGTCCGTCCGGCGCGCCGTTCATCGCCATAAAGCCGCTCTCGGCCTGGATGATGGCGTCGTAGCCCGCCCGCGGGTTATCGGGCCCATACCCGGTGATGTGGCCGTAGAGCAGCGCCGGGTTCAGCGCGCACAGCGTGGCGGCATCAGCGCCTAAGTTCTCGGCGGTGCCCGGGCGGTAACTCGCGATCACGATATCAGCATCCGAGACAAGGGTATGCAGCACCTCCTGCCCGGCTGCGACGCCGAGGTCCAGCGCCAGCGACTGCTTGCCGTAGTTGCAGCAGCAGAAGTAGGCCGAGCGGTCATCCGCGGGCGTCTCGCCCGGGAGGGTCCACCGCCGCGTCACGTCGCCCTGTGTGTGCGGGTTCTCGACCTTGATGACCGTCGCCCCCAGCTCGGCGAAGAACTGCCCGACGCTCGGCCCAGCGAGTACGCTGGCCAGTTCGAGGACAACGAGATCAGACAGCATAGGGCGCCAGGAGTTGATGGCTACGCCGACGGCGGCGTGGGCAGCGCGGGCGCCTCTACCGGGCCCTCGCCACGAATTTCAGCGCGGACGCGCGGGAGGGCGTCGGGGTAGTGCGCCTGGATGTGGGCCACGATCTGCTCCCGCACCTCGCAGCGCAGCTCCCACAGCTCGGGCGCGCTCTTCGCGCTCATCAGGAGGCGCATCTCCACCGTCCGCTCCGATGTGTTCGTAACATGCAGGCGCCACACGCGGCCGTCGTAGTACTCCGACGCCTCAATAAGGCGCCCCACCGCGTCTCGCACTTCAGCAAACGGCACCCGGTGATCCACGTACAGAAAGACCGTACCCAGCAGCTCCGAGGTCTCGCGTGTCCAGTTTTGGAACGGCGTTTCGATGAAGTGGGTGATCGGCACGATGATGCGCCGCTGGTCCCATACGCGCACCACCGCGTAGGTGAGCGTGATCTCCTCAATCCACCCAAAATCGCCCTCCACGATCACCACGTCATCTACCCGGATCGGCTGGGTGAACGCAATCTGGAAGCCGGCGATGATGGTGCCGATGGTGCGTTGCGCGGCCAGCCCCACCACAATCCCGATGATGCCGGCCGAGGCCAGGATGCCGGTGCCGAGGCTCCGGAACGCCTCGTATTCAAACAGCATCACGCCGACCGCCAGCACGCTAATAATGATGACGGCAATGCGGCGCAGGATGCGGGTCTGCGTCACGATTTTCCGCGCGCGCAGGTTGTCCGCCTCCTCTATCGAGAACTGCTGGCTGATAACCTCCTCGGCGGCCATCACGAGCGCAATCAGCAACCAGGCGACGCTGAAAACGATGGCCACGTGCAGCATGCTCCCCAGCGGGGCCTCCGCGCCCGGCACAAACGCCGGCGCAGCCACGGAGACAGCTCCGGAGGCCAGCAGCAAGGGCACCAGCAGTTGAAGCGGCCGGTAGATGCGGGCCAGGACTTCCTTACGGACGGGCGCGCCCCGCCCCACCCGCTTGCTCACGCCACGCACAACGTAAGATGCGACCGCGTGCACAACCAGGCCAATAACGACGGCACCGGCCAGGGCCAGGGCCAGATAGAGCCAGGCTTCTGCTTCTGCAATGAGGGGCTCCATGCGAGGGCGTGGGCTGACAAGGGATCAGGAAACGGTGGCGGACCCGGCACAGCGCACTCAGTCGTCTTCCAGCACGATCTCCTTGCGGAGGCGCGCCACCGGGATGCTTAGTTGTTCGCGATACTTCGTGACAGTGCGGCGAGCAATCTTGAAGCCCCGCTCCTCCAGCTTGTCGGCAATCTTCTGATCCGAGAGGGGCTTTGACTTGTCCTCGTTCGCCACAATGCCCTCAATAATGGCCCGCACCTCTTTGTTGGAGACCTCCTCCCCGCTCTCCGTCTCCAGCCCTTCCGAGAAGAAGTACTTCAACTCGTAGACGCCGAACTCCGTCTGCACGTACTTGCCATTGACCACCCGGCTGACCGTGGAGATGTCCATATCGATGATCTCGGCGATGTCCTTCAAGATCATCGGCTTGAGGTGGCCTTCGCCGTACTTGAAGAAGTCCTCCTGTATTTGGATGATGGCGTGCATCACCTTCGTCATGGTGTGCCGCCGCTGGTTGATGGAGTTGATGAACCAGCGGGCCGACTCGTACTTGTTTTTGAGGAACTGCCGCGTGTCGTCGTCGATGCCTTGCGGCTTGGCCTTGGCCTTTTCCTCCTCTTCTTTCTTCTTTTTCTTCTGGGCGGAGAGCTTCTCCAGCATCTTGCGGTAGTGGCTCGAGATGCGGAGGTCGGGCGCGTTGCGGCCGTTGAGCGTGACGATGAACTCGCCGTCCACGTAGCGCACGTTGAAGTCGGGTGTGATGTAGTTCTGCTGCGCGGTGAACTCGCCTTCGCCGGGCTTGGGGTCGAGGCGCTGCACGAGCTCAAAGACCTCCTTCAGCTCCTCGTCGCTCAGGTTGAGTTTCTTTTTGAGCTTGCCGAAGTGCTTCATGGTAAAGGACTTGTACTCGTCCTCAATCATCTCGATGGCCGTCTCGCGGTAATCAACCGCATCCGGCATGTTTTTGAGTTGGAGGAGGAGGCACTCCTGCAGGTCGCGCGCGCCAATGCCAACGGGGTCGAGCGTCTGGACGGTCTGGAGGACCTCCTCTACGTCATCCTCGTCGAGGTCCAGCCCGTGGTTGAACATGATGTCGTCGACCACCGATTCGAGCGGGCGGCGCAGGTAGCCATCGGCGTCGATGGAGCCGATGAGCTGCTCCGCGATGAGTTCTTCGCGCTCGGTGAGGTCGAGGTAGGTGAGCTGCTGCCGGAGGTCTTCGGCGATGGAGCCTTTGGCCGGCATGGGGCGGTCGCGCTCCTCTTCTTCCTTGCTATGGTCTACGCGGGCCTTGTAGCCGTAGAGGTCGTCGGAGCTGTTGAGCAGTTCGTCCCAGTCGTAGTCGTCGTCGGTGGCCTCCGGCTCGCGCTCGGTGTCCTCTTCCATCGTGGCACGCTCGTCATCGACGCGCGGCTCTTCGCTGAGCGGCTGCTCGTCCTCAAACAGATCGTCCTCCTCCTCGCCCTCTTCGAGCAGGGGGTTTTCCTCCAGCTCCGACTTGATGCGCTGCTCCAGCGACATGGTGGGCAGCTGCAGCAGTTTGATGTACTGGATCTGCTGCGGGGAGAGCTTTTGCTGTTGTTTTTGTTGCTGGTTGAGGTTTAGCATGGCGGCTCCGGGGCGCGTGAGGAGGAAGAGTCGGCCTGGCGCCGCGCGGTCCACGCCGCGTGAAAGGCGGTATACCAATCGCGGCCATACGCACGGATCAGGGGCTCGCGGAGGAGGTCGGCCAGCTGCACGCCGGTGCGCCGGCCTTCGGCACGGGCCGGTGCGCAGATGGAGAGGTGCTGTACGTTGAGCACCTCGTGCGGGCCCACCTGCTCGCTGCGGAGCGGAAAGAGGTGGCACGAGAGGGGCTTGATGAAATCGGTCCGGCCTTCCTGATGGGCGCGGTGGAGCGCGCAGGTGGCCACGGGGCCGTCGAACGTGGCAAAGACGCAGGCGCCGTCGTCGGTGCAGGGGACGGCGTGATCGTCGTACGGGGTGCGTTCCCACACGCCCTGCGCCTCGATAACGGCCCGCGCGTCAGGCCGCAGGTCGTCCCACACGTCAGGCAGGGCCGCCTCCAGCGCCGGAAGTTCGTCGGCGCGCAGGGGCGCACCGGCGTCGCCCTGCACGCAGCAGGCGCCGTGACAGGCGCCAAGGACGCACGTAAAGGGCGCGTCCAGCACCGCATCGGAAATGAGGATGTCGTCGACAGCAAACATAGTGCCTGAAACGTACCACCCCAGGACGGGTTTGTCAACACGGAACGCCCGATGCCAATAATTTCGTTTCGTGATTATGGCAGGTGCAGGGCGTCCGTGTCGCTGCGCTGCCTCCCTTCGTCTCGCCTTTTACCCTTCGCATGGCCGACCGTCCCGACGCCATTAGCCCGCTGCCCTCCTCGGCTACCGAGGAAGACCTCGAAAAGCTGCTGCGGCCCCAGTCGCTGGACGACTTCATCGGGCAGGAGAAAATCAAGCGCAACCTGCAGGTGTTCATGACGGCGGCGCTGCAGCGGGGCGAGACGCTGGACCACGTACTGCTCTCCGGCCCGCCCGGC
>JAAAOI010000180.1 GCA_009908945.1 Bacteroidota bacterium | reverse complement strand
GAGGCGCAGCCTACATCAAAAACGTGCGCCATTTGTGCATTACATAACATCCGTCGTACGTCGGACACTGGTCAAGGTTTCACACCTGCTTCACACTTGGTTTTATTGAAGATAACCTGCACAGGGGTAGCAAACCCCGCTACGCCACCAGCAGCAAGATGAGCGCGACGACGGGCAGGGAGAGCACAGCCCCTACGATCTGCAGAACGCTCAGCAGGAGGGCGACCAGCAGGAGCAGCAGGCCGGGGAGCGTAAAAAGGCGGACGGCCGCCGCATAGCGCACGAGTAGCGCTTTGTAGTCGATCACAAGCCCTCGCATCTTCCATAGGGCAGCCATTACTTTTCCGATGCGCCACCAGCGCTGGGCTTCTGTTTCGCCAGCGGAAAGGCTGATCGTTTCCTTCACTCGGGTCTGCCCCCGCTCGGCCATGGCTGCTACCCGCGCGGGCAGGTGCATCACCTCGTTGAGCCCGAGCGTCAGCCCATAGAGCAGGCCCGCCGGCAGCAGCATCACCAGCCCCATCAGGATGGCGGTGAGGGCCACGAGCGTGTACTCCAGCACCCCCGTCATGACAAACACGACGCCCCAAAGCCAGACCGCCGACAGCGCCGCGTACAACGCGAGCTGACGCACCTTCCCGATGATGCTCTGCGCCGTATCGGCGATGGCTTGGGCGCGCTCCTGCAGCGCGGAGGACGAGTCGGGCATGGGATGGGGCCGTGTGGGTGAGGAAAAACAGGCACGGGTACGCAACGCTTCCGTGTACCGTACGTGCCCTCCACCCTCTGCCGCTACGCCCCAGCTTCCGCTTCGGCAACACGCCCGTCGCGTACGCTGCGCCATCGAGCACCTGAACCCGGGTGTGCTCTTGGAGAAACGCTTCGGCCGCTGCGCGCGCTTCGTCGGCAGTAGTAGCCTGGGGGCCTGCGCCTTCCAACACCCGTGGCTCGTTAACGGACCAGGCGGTGCATCCGGAGAAAGGGAGTGCGGCGGCGGCCAAAGAGAGAAAGAGACGTCGGGTCATAGCGTCAGGGGGGCGACCGTGCCCTCAGTGAGCCTTGGTAGCGGTCTCTGAATATCGAGCGGAAGGCCGCCTATCCTGCTACGGACCGATGTAGCGCACGCGCTCCAGCTCCTCTGCTATATTCCCTTCAAGGCGATAGCACTGCTTATGCCTCATCAAATAGGCATCGTCGGCAATGGAAAGTACATACTGATAGTAATGATCGGTGACGAGCACGCCGCAGCCGCTCTCCGCCGCCCATCGAATCCGTTCGCAGATTTGGTCGATAATCTTTGGCTCCACTCCGGAGAATGGTTCGTCCAGGAGTACGTACTGCCGGCCCAGGCCAAGTACCAACACTACTTCAAGATAGCGCCGTTCGCCGCCAGAGAGGTCTCCTATACGGCGGGAACGTAGCTTCTTCAGCACGACATCTTCCGAGAGCTCCTGCTGCCGGGCTGCCCGGATCACGCGCTGCACGGTGATGTCTCGCGGCAGCATCGACTTCTGCGGGAGGTACCCGATGCGCTCGAACCGCGCCCTGCGTTCGCGCTTTGATAATCGCAATCCGTTGATGATCGTAAGGCCGCTTGTAGCCCGGATTTGACCGGCTGCGACCCTCATGAGCGTTGACTTGCCACTTCCGTTTTGACCGAAAAGCCCGCAGACGCGTCCCTCCTGCACCTTCACGTGGGCGCCCTGGATAATCGTGTGTCCGGGTACGCTATAGAAAATGGTATCCAGGTTGAGTACGTGCGCCTTTGTCATAGCACCCAATAGATACACAGATTCAGTAGCTGCACGGCCAAGAACAAGCCCACCAGAAGAGGGAGTCGTGGAAGCCTCAGATTGTCATAGAGCACCCAGATATTCTTGCGATGGAAGTCCCAGTAGGTGTAGCCTGCAGCAAACAGCGCACCCCAGAAGAGCGAGAAGGGCAAGGTCTGGGCAAGCACGTCCATGTAGGATACAGATAGACCGACATCCTCAAGCCCATACGACAGGGGCAGAATAGTCATTGCAGCCGCCAGAACGAAGGTGTTGATGCAGTATTTCTGCGTCAGGTATAGCATCATAGCCCGTCACGTAGCTCAGATCAGCATCTGCAGATCGCAGCGCACCTGCCCGATAGCTTGCACGCAAGCGCAACGGCATCCGCGCGCGAACGCCGGGCCATCCCATCAGAAGTAGACGGACACCCCAAAGCGCACGCCGCCTGGCGATAGCTCAAAAGTGCTTCTCGTTTCATCTACTTCCTGAACCTCACTCTCCTGCTCGATGGTTTGGCGGCGATAGCGAAGTGCAGTTTCGTACGCACCGGATAGGCTTATCCGTGGGTGCACGAACCATTCGGCGCCAACCGTTCCTGACACTCCAAGACTCCACATAAGCCTGTCTGTGGAGGATTCCTGTTCGCTGGATTCTCGTGAGAAGGTACGCCGATCGAACATAAGGTTGGGCCCAGCCCCGATGTACAACTGTATGGTTTCGGTTGGTCGCTCCCCGAGCAAGGGGTAGGACAGATAGCGGACGGTCAAGTCAAGCGCTTGGCTGCCGTCGTCGACCGATCCTCTTTCGTCCTCTTCAGAAGTCGCGCGCCCTCTAAGGGTGAGCGCTGCCTGCCATGCACGTGCATCCGAGACGTGCCGCTTGCCTGAGATCGTCGAGCCGAGAAAGGAGTTTAGCGTAAAGTTTTCCCCCACACTGAATTGAAGCGCCCAGGCTCCGGCTTGTAGCGCATGGCTCTCGGCTTCTTCCCGCTCCTGCGCAAGCACGTGAGGTGCGGGAAGAACGCCGATTCCAAAGACCAGCAGGAGGAGGACTGAGGGGTACCACGCGCAGCGTATCCGGAAGGCATTCGTCATGGGAGTGGCACGCACGGTTGGTGGATGGGCATGGTGACCAGCCGTGTCGGCTGGTTTTTGGTGTGCGGCTGGCATAGGTGCAGTGGCCACGTATTCTCTAACGTACGTATACCCTTGTTCAGATGCAACTAATGTGCGTATGCCCGAAATGAATTCCTATGAGGCGATCCAGGGCGGCTCTTTGGCTGCGAGAACGGAGGGGATGGGCGTGCGGCCTTGGCGTTGATCGGGCAATAATGGTTGCCACGTATACACGCGCTCACCGGAGATTCCCCTATGCAGACGCCAGAGGGCGCGGTACCTCCGCTTTGGGACCGGGAGCGTCTGTACTACCTCGGTCCCCGGCGGGCGCACGTTCGCGAGTGCAGCGGCTAACCGGGGGACGCGTGGAGCACCGGCGGCCACGCAACTTCAGGATGTGAGAGAACCGGGAGGCCGCACACACGCGGGCGGTGTCCTGACGAGCGAAGACCCGCGATCAGCCACGTGCGAGAGCGGTCCGCCCCCCCGTTACTCCGTCCCTTGCGCCGGTACCCGAACGGCCGGCGCGGATCGCGGGCGCTGCTCCGGTGGCACCCATGGCCGCTGAGGCCGTGGTTTCCACGCGAGGGTACTCATTTCCGCCGTATCCTCGGCCGTGCCGAACGACGGCAGGCGATCAATCCGCTCGAAGAACGCCTCGGAGTGAAGCAGATGCCGCCGCACTTCTCCCCAGTAGGTGCTGGATCTCTCCCGGCGATACCGCCTGGCCGCATCCAACCTGGAAAATCGTTCCTCAGAAACCAGGTAAGCGTCCACCTCCTCTTCCGTGTAGCCCGCAAGGGCAACGATCCTCGGCACATCCAAGCCATAGCCGTAACCGCCCCGTACACGCGCCACCCGGCGGCACAACTGCGTATTCATGTCCGCTCCCGAGAGAAAGATAGTGCTCACGGAACGCACCTTCTCACAAAGCTCGGGGGCTCCCGACGCCGTGGCCACCACAAAGAAGCAGCGGCTTCTTTTCAGCGCCACTTGACTGCCAACCGCATTAAATCCAGACTTTGTAATGCTCTCCGGATGGATCAGATAGCATGGCTTGCTTGATTGCAGCTCGTTCGCCAGCGCCAGGTAGTGCCGCTCCAGGGCATCGGGCTGCCGGGTAGCGCCGTATCGTTTCTCGTCGGCATCGCTGAACACCCCACAGCCGCCGAGCAGGGTTGCAATCAGCAAAAGCGTTGTTGCGGCCCACGAGCTTCGCATTGGCGTGATAACGTCTATCGGATGGTGGCGTAGGTATTACGTGTTACTCACTCAAGGCCTATTCCATGTTTCTAAGATACACCGCGTGCACCTGCTGTCCCTCCCCCGGCTGAAGCCTAATCCAGCGGGCTTCCTCTGGATAACCGGAGGGGTGCATCACCAGATGCACTGTGCGATCAGCTTCCAGGCCGGTAATGTAAAACTGGTGCCCGGATAGCGCCGTCTTCTCCCAGGGCCAGAGCGGCCCAGCGCGTTTTCGGCGCGTGTCAAACGCGCCATCTCCCCAAACAATCGTTACCGGGGCGCCGCCGGCAGTCTGGCGCAGTTCCGGCATCTCCTCCCTGGTAAAGACCTGAACGCGGACGGACACATCCGGGACAGGTAGCAGGCGTTGAAAATGGAAGCCTGCGTCGACGCTATCGGCTGGCACGGAAACGGTATCACCCGGCATGTGGAGGTGTATGGACTCAAGCCCGTCAAAAAGGGCGGCCGCGCGGAGGGCGATACGGTTGGCTGCCCGCCAATCATAAACAATATCCGGTATTTCTGAGGCCTTTTTAGGGATTGCTGTACTGTACTCCGGGTTTCCGGCCCAGCGGAGGACAAGGGTTGCCTCCTCAAGGGATGCCTCAAGGTTTTTAGGTCGAAAGACAGCCTGAACCGTAGTGAACAGTACGTCCAAGTCTCCAGGTGCCGGAAGGCTGCTGAGGCCCGTGCCGTTGAAGTTGATGCGGAGCCGCTCGGCCGGGCGATCGGTCAATGGATCGGGCCAGCGTAACGCCGCCAGCTCCGTGTCGCGGCGGCGAATGCGAAGGTTCAGACTGTCGGTGTCGCGGCGACGGGTAAGGCGAGCTGCATGAGCAGCCATCGTCTGGAGGCGTTGCAGGCTGTGGATATTGGGTTCAGTAAAGGAGGGATCGAGCGTGACATCCAGGTGCAGGATCGACTGCTCATGCCTGAACTCAACCCGGTGGTCCCCATCAGGTAGCTGCCGTTCCACGGGAATCAAAGCCTCTCCCAGCGGAACCGGATCGATCTGCGTTCGCGCGACCTCATGGGCTGCCAGGCCGACGAGACTGCCGACCACAGCCACGAGCAGCCGGGTGAGGATGGTGCGGCGCGTTCCTGGCATCCAGCCTTCCCCCGCTGACCGGTACAGCATGGCGAACAGAGCCGCGGGCATCCAGAAGAGAACGGCTTTCGCGATGCGGACGGCAACTCTTGTCTCTATCCCGAAGCTACCCGACGTGGCGCGAAACCAGAATATACCGGTCAGGAGTGCACCCCCCAGCCCGATGATGCCGTAGCTGAGCGCAGGGTGAGGATCGGTGTACGATTTGTCGGTTACCAGCAGCTGTGCCGGGATGAGCATCGCTACCGCACCTGCCAGGCCGACAAGAAGTAGCTCACGAAGAACTGCAGGCTCCGGCAGCGTGAACAGGAGGAGGCACAGCAGGAAAGGCAGAGTGGGCCGGAGATAGCTGTTCATGCGCGTTGGTGCTGTCGCTCGGTTTTTATTTGCGTCGCATGGGCTATATTCAATGGGCAATTAGGTATCACATCCCACGTATTTCTGCCTGACGCTGTGGTGTGGGATAGCGTACCGGTACAGTGATGCGCCAACGGCGGATACGCTGTCAACCGCAACCATGACCGCGTGCCGATCGGTCGGCGTCTACGCTGTAGATGCCCTGCCGCCCTGTGTGCGCTCTGGATCAGCTGCAATTTTCGTACCCCGTCGGCGCACCGACGTCTACATCCCAAGCCCCTACGTGCTGCCCGGCGCCGGCTGGCGGCAGGGCACGCGGCGACCCCGAGGATCACTTGGCGTAGAGGCTCCATACCTCTTGTGCGGTATCTCCCTCCATAACCCCCTACGTCCCTGATGAAAACCATATCCTTTGCGAACGGCGATGAAATGCCTATCCTGGGCCTCGGCACCTGGAAGTCCGCGCCGGGTGCGGTGTACAAGGCGGTTAAAACGGCCTTGCGGGTCGGCTATCGCCACATCGACTGTGCGTTGATCTACGGCAACGAGCCCGAGGTGGGCAACGCCCTGCAAGAGGCCTTCCGCGACGGGGTGGTCAGCCGGGACGAGGTCTGGATTACCTCCAAGCTCTGGAACGACGCCCACGCCCGCGAGGACGTGCGGCCGGCCCTGGAGCAGACGCTCGCCGACCTGCAGCTGGAGGCCGTCGACCTCTACCTCATGCACTGGCCCGTGGCGCTGCGGCCGGGGACGAC
>JAAAOI010000245.1 GCA_009908945.1 Bacteroidota bacterium | reverse complement strand
GGTCCGCCGTTTCGCGCTTGGCGATGGCGGCCTCGTCATCCGTTAGCTGGACGGTGCCGGTCCATTCGACTTCGGACGTATCGGAGGGAATGGTGAGGATGCGATCCGTAGCGTCCAGCCGCTGATTGCGATCGTGGTCGAGGTACAGGGCCCACGCGCCGTCGTCCGTTTCGGCTGCGGCAAACAGCAGGTAGCTCTCGGGCATAGCGCCCAGGCGGTCCGCGTACACCACCGGGTCCGTGACGCCCTCGGGCAAGGCGTGGAGCGCCACCTTCTCTTCCGGGTAGGTCATCGGTCCGCCGCCGTCGACCGTGCCGAGGAAGGTGAAGGACTCCGACAGGTCGCGCCCGTTGCGCGTCAGCGTCAGGTCGGCGGGCTCCAGGGGCACCACCGGCCACTGATCGGCCAGGCCCTCAGGGGGGCTGTCACGCCAGACCGCGACGGTATCCCGCACGGTTTTGTCCTCATCGAAGACCACCGAGCGCAGGGCAGGATAGGTATAGTCAGGGGCCCCTTCCACCCGAAAAATTGAGCCGCGCGTGTAGTTGTACTGCTCCTCGGACCCCGCGGGGGCGGTAATAGCGATACGCCAACCGCCGTCCCCGGCATGAGTCAGTTCCTTCGAAAAGTCCTGCGGATGAAAGCCCGTGGCCTCGTGCCCGGGGTCCCACCGGTTCAGCGATCCGGCCCAGAAGAGGCGCGCATCGTCCGGCGTTTCGTTGGGCACGACCACGGCAAAGGTTACAGTGATGCTATCCTGCGGAGCCGCCCCGGCCCAGCCTGCAGGAAGCAGCATAGTCGCCAGCAACAGGATAACAAAACGATGCATCGGGACCTCCGCCTTGTGAAGCAAAACACTTTAATACTACATACATAGTTGCAGAGAGAAGCGCAACCGATGGGCATGGGGAGGCCCCGCAAGAGGGCATGCTGAACGATGGGCAGCGTGTGTTATTCAATCGTTACTGAGATCGGCACCGCAGGGGCTGGCCAACGGCTGCAGGCCGGTGGAGGGGCGGGCTTACGAAATGGTTCATCCGGCGCATCGTCTGTTACCTATCGGGGTATGAGGGCGTCTTCTCCGTGCCGTTGGATGGCATTTGCGTTCCTCTTTTTTTGTGCGTGCTATTATGCTTCGATTGTTGCCCATGCCCCGTCGCCTTTTGTTGGGGTTGTTTGTCGTGTTGATGGGAAGCGTCCTGCTCCCGCCCGCTGCTGCTGCGCAAGCGGAAGAGCCCCCGGTGTACCGCATAGAGACGACGCAGGGCGCCGTGTTCATTGGTGTGCTCATGGAGGAGACCGATGACGCGGTGGTCCTTCGGTTGGAGGATGAGAACGAAGTCCGCATCCAGCGGGCGACCATCCGGAGCATGCGCACGATGGACCCGGAGCAGTTTCGGGATGGGCAGTACTGGCACCCCAATCCGCAGCCCACGCGCTACCTCTTTGGGCCGAATGCGCTGGGGGTGCGTGAGGGGACGGGCTACTACCAGAACGCCTGGATCTTCTTCAACAACGTCAACTATGGTGTGTCGAACCGCGTGTCGATAGGCGCCGGTACGGTACCAGTTTTCCTCTTCGGCGCGTCAGCGGTGCCGTTGTGGCTGCTGCCCAAGGTGTCCATCCCTACGCCGCAGGATAACCTTCACCTGGCCGCCGGGGCCGTCGTGGGCGGCGTGCTGGGCGCGGACGGTGGCGTGGGGGTCGGGGTGTTCTACGGGGCGGCTACGCTGGGCGATGAGGACCAGAACCTGACGGGTGGGATCGGCTACGGCTACGCAGATGGCTCCCTGGCCCCATCGCCCTTCTTCAACCTCAGCGGTATGACGCGCGTCTCGCGCAGCGTGTACCTGATCTCGGAGAACTACTTCTTCGCGGGCGATGAGGTGAACGGGCTGGTGTCGGTTGGGATACGGTATGCGCCCGAGCGGTTTGCGGTAGACTTCGGGCTGGTGCGCCCGCTGGCGGAGGTGGGTTCGTTCATCGGCCTGCCGTGGCTGGGCGTGTCGGTGCCCTTCAACTGAGGGCGTCAGCGGTAGGCCCACAGCAGTGAGCGCTGCCCCGGGGCACAGGTTATAGTATTGGGGTGATGTTACCCCGTCCGTACGGCCTGGTCTTTCCCTTCTGAGGCGTCGTTTGTATCCTGCGTCTGTGGGTCGACTTGGCCCGCTTCGCTCGGCCTCTGTTAACGACCCCGCTGCTGCTATGCGACCGTCCGCCCCGCTTTTGTTGATGCTTTCTGCGCTGCTCGTTGTCAGCGCCGCGCTGCCGGCCCCCACGGCGGCTCAGATCGACCGCTCCAACGAGCAGTTCGTGACGCGCTCCGAGGTGATCGCTGCCGAGGGGATGGTGGCCACCAGCCAACCGCTGGCCACCCAGGTCGGGCTGGATGTCCTCCGTCGGGGCGGTAACGCCATGGACGCTGCCATAGCAGCGAACGCGGCCACCGGCCTCATGGAGCCCACCGGCAATGGCATCGGCGGGGACCTCTTTGCCATCATCTGGCACGCCGAAACCGAAACGCTGTACGGCCTGAACGCGAGCGGCCGCTCTCCACAAGGGCTGTCGTACGAACAACTCCTGGAGGTGCTTGATGAGAAAGACGCTGACAGCATTCCCGCCTACGACCTGTTGTCGATCTCGGTGCCGGGCGCGGTGGACGGCTGGGGGCGGATCCATGAGCGGTTTGGGACGCTTCCTCTGCAGGAGATCCTCCAGGAGCCCATCCGCTACGCCGAAGAGGGCTTCCCGGTCAGCGAGCAGATTGCGCAGGCGTGGCAGCGCAGCGTGCCCTTCCTCATGAACCAAGTAGGGGACGTGGGCGCTTTCGAGGAGACCTTCACCATCGACGGGCGCGGGCCTGAGACGGGCGAAGTCTTCCGCAACCCAGACCTCGGCAACACCTATCGGCTGATTGCGGAGCAGGGACCGCGCGCGTTTTATGAGGGCGAGATCGCGGACCGGATCGACGCCTTCATGCGGGAGCACGGCGGCTACCTGCGCAAGGCCGACTTTGAGAATCACACCTCCGAATGGGTCGACCCTGTGTCGGTCAACTACCGCGGCTACGACGTGCATCAGATCGGGGGCAACAACCAGGGCATGGCGGTCCTGCAGATGCTGCAGATCCTTGAGGGGTACGACCTGGCGTCGATGGGCCACAACAGCGAAGAGGCCCTGCACCTGATGCTTGAGGCCAAGAAGCTGGCCTACGAGGACCGGGCGAAGCACTACGCCGATCCCGACTTTTACGACGCACCGGTGGAGCGCCTGCTATCCGAAGACTACGCGGCCGAGCGTCGCGCGCTCATCGAAGACCGCGCCGCCAACCGCGCCGCTACCGGCGTGGAGGTGATGGAAGCGGGCGATACCATCTACCTCACGACGGCTGATGGGGACGGCAACATGGTCTCCCTCATCCAGAGCAACTTTCGAGGGATGGGCACCGGCTTCGTGGTGCCGGGCACGGGCTTCAGTTTTCAGAACCGCGGCGAGCTGTTCTCGCTCGATCCCGACCACCCAAATGTGTACGCGCCCGGCAAGCGGCCCTTCCACACGATCATCCCCGGCTTCGTGACGCGCGAGGGCGCCCCCTACTTCAGCTTTGGCATCATGGGCGGGGCCTACCAGCCCATGGGCCACGTGACGATCCTGACGAACATGATCGACTTCGGCATGAACACGCAAGAGGCGGGGGATGCCTTTCGGTGGCGCCACTACAACTCCACACAGCCTACCGATGGCGCAGCCGAAACGCTCCAAAACGGCGGACGCGTGCAGTTTGAGTCGGCCATCGCCTACGATATTGTTGAGGGCCTACGGCAGCGCGGCCACACGGTGCGCATCGGTGGCGGCTTCTACGGACGCTACCAGGGCATCCGGTATGATGCCGCGCAGGGCGTGTACTATGGTGCGTCCGAGTCGCGCGTAGACGGGCAGGCGGCCGGGTATTAGGCGCCGCCTGCTACGGCCGCTCGGTGACGCGCTCCAGCCGGTCCCACACGTTCTCCGACCAGTAGGGCGAGCGCACCTGCTCGATGAGGGTCATCGTGTAACCCGCGCCCTCCAGCTTCAGTAACAGGCGCGCGTCATCGGTGCCCCGCCAGTAGGTTTCGTCCGTCACCTCGCGATCAGAAATCATGGACGGTACGGGCGCCGCGTACGTGAGCTGCACCTGCTCGGCTGGCACGGCCCCTGCCGGGCCGTCGAACGTCGCCTCCTCCAGCAGCCGAGCTTCGGCCGCCACGTACGTGCCGTCGTCCAGCAGCACGTGCAGCGTGTGCGCCGCGTCCGCGCTGAAGTCCAGCGCGCGCGCCACCAGCGGCAGCTGCGCCGGCGTCACCGCGCCGGCCCGGTAGGTAAAGGAGGCATCGCTGTTGCCGTAATCATCGCTGCGCATCATGGCGCGGACCTGCATATCGGGGTGCACCGCCACTTCGCGGTACACATTGGAGCACCAGTCATAGCCGGTAAACGACTCCTTGAACGGGCGGAGATCGGCCTGCCGGGCGTTCACCACGTAGTTCCGCTTGTGCTCATACGAGCCGCTTTCCAACGCGTAAAAGAGACTCGACTTGAACGCGGAGACGCCCTCCAGGTCGCCGGTCGCCTTGGTCTGCTCGGCGGGCGCATAATCATGCTTCACCACGTAGGTGCCCACCGTGAAGCGCACGTCGGCATCCTCGCCGTAGACATTATGCCCACGCGTCACTTCGTAGAACGCCATCTCGGCCTGCCCATCATCCCAGAGCGCGCTGGTCAGAAACGAGGTATCGTACGTATCAGATACCGGGGCGTCGGCGGTGGGGGCGGCACACCCGAGGAGGAGGGCGAGGCTGGTCAGGAGCACAAGCATGGGGAAGCGGTGGGGCATAAGAACACGGGGGTGACGGGCAGCATCAAACGGAGTGTACGGTACCCACCGGTGCCTTTGGGTGTTGCCCCACCGGCGCTTAATTGCGTGGCGCGGAGGCCCCTACCGCTTCATCGCCGGCCCCGTGCGCTGGCCTGCAGACCGCGACCAAGGCTGTGGGCCTTGCATCTGGCGTAGATTGTCGATACCGTCCCTTGTCCGGCCGGCCGTGGCTGGCTTTTGCATCCCTGTATCTATTACTCCTGCCGTATGAACCGCGTTGCCCTCCTCGCGCATGACGAGTTTCCGCACTTTGCCAAGACGGCCATGGGCCTGCTTCGCTACAGCACCTTCGATGTGTGCGCCGTCATCGACCGTGCAAACGCCGGCAACCGCGTGCGCGACCTGCTGCCCGATGTGCAGGATGCGCCCATTGTGGCGTCGATGGCCGAAGTGCCGCCGGTAGATATGCTCATCATTGGGATCGCAAACGTAGGCGGTGGCTTTGCAGAGGACTGGCGCCCGGACGTCCGCGCGGCCCTCAAACGCGGCTGCACGGTAATGGCGGGCTTGCACGATTTTCTGGCGGATGACGACGAGTTCGCTGCGCTGGCCGAGGCGCACGGCGGCGCCCTGCACGACGTTCGCAAGCCCCCCCGCAGCCTGGGCGTGAGCCAGGGCCGCGCCCGTGACGTAAGCGCCACCGTGGTGCTTGCCGTCGGCACCGACTGCGCGGTGGGGAAGATGACGGTCGCGCTGGAGCTCACGCGGGCAGCGCAGGCCCGCGGCGAACGGGCAGCGTTCATTCCCACCGGACAAACCGGTATCATGATCGCCGGCTGGGGCCATCCCATCGATGCTATCGTGAGCGACTTTGTGGCGGGTGCTGTGGAGGACATGATTCTGGAGAAAGGCGCCGCTCACGACTGGCTGTTTGTGGAAGGGCAGGGCAGCATCATCCATCCCGCGTACTCGGCCGTTACGTGTGGCATCCTCCACGGCGCCATGCCCGATGCGCTGGTGCTCTGCCACGAGGAAGGCCGCGCCCGCAGCAAAGGCTTCGAAGGTTTCCCGCTGCCCAACCCGGGCGCCTATGTGGACCTCTACGAAGGCCTCACTCGTCCTGTGCATCCCGCGCGCGTCGCCGCCGGCGCCCTCAACACGCGTGCGATTGACGACACGGCCGAGGCCGAGGCGGCGGTCACCCGCTATGGGGAGGCGCTGGGCCTGCCCGCCACCGACCCCGTGCGCTTCGGACCCGATGCCATCCTCGACGCGCTCCTGTAGCTCCATTGCTTTCCACTCGACGGTACGCTTCCATGCTGAAAACCGATTTCGAACGCGTCGCGCTCAAGACTACCTACCCGTTCACCATTGCACGCGAGACGATCCACGAGATCGAAAACATGATCGTGCGGATTGAAGATGACGCGGGCCATGTGGGGATTGGCGGGGCCGCGCCCTCACGGCATTACGGCGAGACGATCGATACCGTGGAGGCTGTGCT
>JAAAOI010000200.1 GCA_009908945.1 Bacteroidota bacterium | reverse complement strand
CACACCGCAGCAACCCGCTACCCGCCCCCCACGCCGGACCACCAGCGGCCCGCGGGGGTGGTGCGCCGCGGCATGGGCTTGTCCGGGCAAGTCATCGATAAGTACGGCTGCGGTATGCATGGCGCTTTTGCCTATCAGGTGAGGAAGGGACGCAATACATGTTCGATATATAACTCATGTTTTGAACATGTATTGCCTATGATAGGCATCTGCTCTCTTTCTGTCAAGCACCCCGGCCCAGCAAGCACCCCAGCCCAAACCGCTGCAGCAGCCGCGTACGGCAGCAGCCGCGCCTGCAGGAGGCAACGGGACCAGCGAACGAGGGTCACCCCTGCCCCTCCACCCATTCGGTGGACCCATCAGCGTACGTTTCTTGCTTCCAGATCGGGACCTGTGCTTTGAGCGTATCGATGAGCCAGCGGCAGGCCGCAAACGCTGCCGCCCGGTGCGCACAGGCCACCCCAAGAACGACGCTGGCTTCGGCTACCGGAACCGCCCCCACCCGGTGCAGCAGGCACGCCCGGTGCACCGGCCATCGCTGCGCTGCCTCGCTCGCCAGCCGGCGCATCTCCTGCCCGGCCATCGGAACGTAGGCGTCGTAGGAGAGCTTCACGGTCTCGCGCCCGTGGGTGAAGCGCCGCGTGATGCCCACGAACAGTACCACACCACCCGCCTGCCCCGTACGCAAGAACGCATCAGCCGCGGCGGTGTCGAGCACCTCCGGCGTTACCTGCACCCAGGTTGTGTCGGTCCGACGCAGGAAGGTGCGAGCTGCCATGAGCGGTGGAGGGCTGGTTCAGAAAAGCGACAGGGGCCGTAATCGTCGTGGGCCGTAATCGTCGTGGGCGGCGCCTCACCCTCCGCTCACGGGCGTGATGAGCGCGACCTCGTCCCCGGCGGTGAGTGGCGCCTCTTCCTCCGCGTACGCCTGGTTGACCGCCACGCGGAGCACCGACCGGTAGGACGCGACAGGGGGGTACCGAGCTTCCAGTATCTCCAGCAGAGCAGCGACGGAGGCGGGGTGCGGCACGTCAACCTGGAGAGCCGGTTGCCCGATATTTTCGCGCAGCACGCTGAACAGAAGCACGTGCACAGCCACGGGTTCGGCGGCCGGCCGTGGCGACGAGCGAGGAGCAGGATCAGTCATGGACGCCAACAATTATTAAGAACGAGTTACCCGCCGATGGTAATCATGGGGCGGTTTTCCATGGCGGAGAGCGCGTCCATCCCGGCGTGGCGGGCGTGCTTGCGGCCCACGGCCTCCCCGATAAGGGCACGCAAGGCGGCATCGCTGGCGCCGTCACGCATGGCGTCGCGCAGGCTTACCTCCGCGTTGCCGAAGAGGCACACCTTCAGGTTACCGTCAGCGGTGATGCGCAACCGGTTGCAGCCTTCGCAGAACGGCTCCGTCATCGAGGCGATGAACCCGACGGTGCCGCGGTACCCCGGCACGCGGAACGTGCGGGACGTCTCGTGGGGGCCCTCCGTGAGGCGTTCGAGGGGCACCGCAGCGCGGATGCGCTGCAGCATCTCGCCAAAAGGCACAAGGCGGTCATCGGCCCAGCGGTTGCCGTCAAACGGCATAAACTCGATGAAGCGCACCGCGACCGGGCGCTCCTCCGTCCACCGAACGAAGTCCACCAGCTCATCGTCGTTCACCCCGCGCATCACCACACAGTTGATCTTCACCGGGGCGTACCCACGGCGGATTGCCTCGTCGATGGCCCGGTGCACGAGCGGCAGGCCAGGCCGGCGGGTGATCTCCGCAAACCGATCGGCCCGCAGCGTATCCAGGCTGATATTCAGCAGCGAGACCCCTGCGCGCTGCAGGCCGTCGATTTTCTTCGGTAGCAGTAAGCCGTTGGTGGTAATCGCCAGCGTGTGCAAACCGGGCAGCGCCCCTATTTCATCGGCAAGCGCCTCGATCGTCGTCCGCAGCAACGGCTCCCCACCGGTGAGGCGGATCTTGGTAACGCCGGCCCCAACAAACAGCCGCGCCAGCCGGACGAGCTCTGCGTCGGTAAGAAGCTGCGGGCTGGGTGTCCAGGCGAGGCCGTCGGCGGGCATGCAGTACCGGCAGCGCAGGTTGCACCGCTCCACCAGCGAGATGCGCAGGTAGGTGTGCCGGCGCCCAAACGGATCGGTGAGAGGGGCGTCAGCGGAGCGCGTCGCGTCATGCGTGAGCCCAAAATCATCGGGCACTGTAGACGCTGGTACCGGCGCGCCTTCTTTGTCAGGGAGCGGCGGCTGGGAAAGGACCGGGAGTTCGTGCAGCATAAGGACAAGGCGCACCAGCAAGAATGAACCAATTGTGATAGCTTGTAGTGCGCTGACACGTTCCGTACCACCTGCTTTCCCGCCTATGCCCTCTTCTGCCCACCGCCAGCAAGCGGAAGGGACCCCCGTCCGTTGCGCTGTCATCACGGTAAGCGATACCCGCACGCGGGCCACCGATCGGAGCGGGGCCTTCATCCGCGAGGCGCTGCAGGAGGCCGGCCACTCCTGTGTTCAGTATACCATCGTGCCCGACGCCCCAACGCCGCTCACCGACGCCATCGCCAGCGGGGTGCAGGTCGCCGACGCCCTTCTGATGACGGGCGGTACGGGTATCAGCACGCGCGACCTGACGGTAGACGTTGTGGAGAACCTGCTGGAAAAACCGCTGCCCGGCTTCGGCGAGTTATTCCGGATGCTCTCGTTCCACGACATCGGTGCTGCCGCGATGCTGTCACGCGCCACCGCCGGCCTCTACCGCCGCACCTTGCTCTTTTGCATGCCCGGCGCTACCAACGCGGTACAGCTCGCCATGAAACAGCTTATCCTGCCCGAGCTGCCCCACCTCGTGTGGGAAATCAGGCGGCAGGCCGAGTGACAGAGGCTACGGTTTCGGGAGGCACGATCCCAGCGGATGCACCATCGGGATACGAGGCGTTCCTAATAATGCCAGGGGAAGTCGTCCCAGTCCGGGTCGCGCTTCTCGAGGAACGCGTCGCGGCCCTCCTGCGCCTCGTCGGTCATATAGCCCAGGCGCGTCGCCTCGCCGGCGAAGAGCTGCTGCCCGATGAGCCCGTCGTCGATCTGGTTGAAGGCGTACTTCAGCATGCGGATGGCCGTGGGGCTCTTCCCGTTGATTTCAGCGGCCCACGCCAATGCAGTCGCCTCTAATTCGTCGTGCGGCACCGCGGCGTTGGCCATACCCATCGCCACCGCCTCCTCCGCCGAGTAGTTACGCCCGAGAAAGAAAATCTCCCGCGCCCGCTTCTGCCCTACCTGCCGGGCCAGGTAGGCCGAGCCGAAGCCCGCGTCGAAGCTGGCGACGTCGGCGTCAGTTTGTTTGAAGATGGCGTGCTCCGCACTCGCCAGTGTCAGGTCGCACACCACGTGCAAGCTGTGCCCACCGCCTACCGCCCATCCGGGTACCACGGCGATGACCACCTTGGGCATAAACCGGATCAGCCGCTGCACCTCCAGAATATGCAGCCGTCCCAGCTTTGCCGGGTTTACATCGCCCTCCGCCCCTTCGTACTTGTACCCATCTTTTCCGCGAATGCGCTGATCCCCCCCGGAAGAGAACGCCCACTTGCCGTGCTTCTTCGACGGGCCATTGCCCGTCAGCAAGACACAGCCCACGTCCGATGTTTGCCGCGCGTGGTTCAGCGTGCGGTAGAGTTCATCCACTGTTTGGGGGCGAAAGGCGTTGAGCACCTCCGGCCGGTCAAAAGCGATGCGCACCGTGCCCTGGTCCTCCGCGCGGTGGTAGGTCACATCGGTAAGATCGAAGCCGGGGACCGGCTTCCAGGCAGCGGGGTCGAACAGAGCGGATAGCATAGCGAGAAAAAAGACAGAGCGATGAGTCAGGACAAGACAAGAGCCGCCGGGCGGGCGATGGAGAGCCAGCAGCCGTGCGTACGCTGGAACTGGACGGCCCACGGCTTGCCGTCAACGACCGCAACATTCGCCGCACGTGCCGGAAGGTCGATGGTCAGGCGCAAGGTCTTTGGCGAGCGGCGGAACCCCGTGCGCAGCCCTTTCAGGGTCGCCTCCTTCAACGTCCACAGCAGCACCAGCAACTCATCGCGCATCAGTTCCACGGTATCAAGCAAATCATATTCGGAGGGATGCAGCAGAAACCGATGAAGGTCGGCCCGGCGCGGCTGAATGTGTTCGAGATCTACGCCTACGGGGTGGGGCGCCGCTACCGCAACCGCGTGGGGGCCGGTGTGGGCCAGCGACACGTGCGGATCGCCTTGGGCCGTCTCCACGGCACCGTCCGCCGCTGTTGTAAGCGCGATGGTGGACGGGTCGCGCCGCTGGTGGTCCGCCAGCAGCAGCCGCAGGGCGGCGCGCCCTGTGACAAACTCACGGCGGCGGTCGGGATGGCCAAAGGACGCCACCTGTGCCTGCTCTTCCGCTGTTAACCACGTTTCCCACTCGCGCGCAGCCGCCGCGTCGTGGGTAAGCCACCGGGCCGGAAGATCAACAGAACGCATCATACGGGCCTTCCTCCTACGCACCATGGGTAGCGACGTCCAGGGATAGCCCGGACTGATGGATGAACCGACACCCCGGTACAGCATCATGTGCTGGTTCGGCCTGCGCTGGCCACCGCTGCAGCCCGGTCAGCAATCGTTGACACCTGCCCATCTTTACCGAGTGCAAGCATGATGCGTCGCTCGAAGGTATCTTTGATGTGCTGCACATCCTCCTCCGGGCTTTTATCGATATACATTGCATGGATGAAGAGGTACTTGTTGTCATCGGATACGTCGAGGCTGAGGGTACCGGGCGTGAGAGAGATCAGGTTGGCCAGCAGCGTAATGCCGAGATCGGATTTGAGGTCGAGCGGAACGGCGAGGATGCCGGCGCGCATGTGGTGTCCCGGCGTAATGACTTCAAACGCGACGCGAAGGCTCGACTTCACCAGTTCCTTTACAAAGAAGCCGGCGAGCGATACCTGGTACCAGACCCGCGCGTCGTAGCCCGCCTGGCCCAGGAGCGGGCGCAGGATGCGGAGCACCACGTAGCCGAGGGTGAACCCCACCACAAAGTTAATGAGCGTGAACTCCCCCTGAACGGCCGTCCAGATCAAGGCGAGAATAAGTGTCAGCAACAGATTCTTCATGGCCTAAAACGGCTTCAATGTAAGCGGTGGAGTCGAACAGTTCATCGGCTGAGCGTTCCGCGAGGTCAAATACGGGACCGGCGAACACGCTGATCATGATGGTTACCGCAGCCAGCGCTGCAATGGGCAGGTACATCAAGCGCGTCTGCATGGTGAGGGGCTCTGGCGCGTTGGTCGCAGCGTCTTCTGGTCCTCCCCCAGGCAGGAAGGCTTTCACCCAGATCTTCGTCATCGAGAACATGGTAAAGAGCCCTACCGCAACGGCTACCGCGACGATCCCGTAGGCCTCTGCTTCCAGGCCGGCCTTCGCCAGCACCAGCTTGGCCCAAAAGCCGGAGAGCGGCGGAAATCCGGCCAGCGAAAAGGCAGGGATGAGAAAGAGGATCGCCAGGCCGGGATAGTACGCGTACAGCCCCTTGAGGTCCTTCAGGCTAAAGGAGCCGTTGAGGCGGTCGGCCAGCCCACTGACCAGGAACAGGTTGGCCTTCACGATGATGTGGTGCACGATGTAAAACACAGCACCGACCAGGGCCAGGGGCGTGTACAGCGCCAGTCCCATGATCATGTACCCAATCTGACTGATGATGTGGAAGGAGAGCACCTTCCGAAAGTCGTTCTGCGCGGCGGCCGCCAGCACACCCGTGACCATGGTAAAGCCAGCGATCCAGATAAGTAACGTGGTATGGGTGTAGCTGATGTCTTGCGTAAACAAAAGGGTAAAGACGCGGATAAGCGCGTAGACCCCTACCTTCGTCAGGAGTCCAGCAAAGAAGGCTGAAATTGCGGCAGGCGGGGTGTGGTATGAGGCGGGCAGCCAGAAGAACAAAGGGAACAGGGCGGCCTTGATCCCGAAGGAGATCACGAACATCATAGCGATGACCGTTACCAGGCCCGACGAGCCGACCTCGCTCAGCACAACAGACAGCTCGGCCATGTTGAGCGTGCCCGCCACTCCGTAGGTCAACCCTACGCCGGCGAGAAAAAAGAGCGAGGACACAAGGTTGATCATCACATACTTTATGCCCCCGGCCAGCTGATCGTCCGAGTTGCCCAGCACGATCAGAACGAACGAGGAGATCAGCATCACCTCAAACCACACGTACAGGTTAAACAGATCCCCTGTCAGAAACGCCCCGTTGATCCCCACCATCAAGAGGTTCATGAACGGGTAGAAGCCAAAATGCACCCGGGTAGCATCGACGTTGGGGATAGCATAAACAGCTACAGCCACGCCAATGATGGCCGACACGATAAGCATGATGACGCTGAGGTG
>JAAAOI010000047.1 GCA_009908945.1 Bacteroidota bacterium | reverse complement strand
GGGGTGTAGAACTGCCCCTTCGACTTGCCGGACTCGGTGGCGAAGTGGCGCATGAGGTACTCGTACGCGTCGCCGAGCAGGTCGTCGCCCGTCACGCGGTTGTCGCTCAGGTCCAGCCGCTCGAAGATGCCAACGAGGTTCGACAGCCGGTCGACCATCGCCTTGCCCTTGCCCAGCTTGTCCTCGTCGTTGAAGTCCGCCAGGTCGATGACGCCCTTCAGCTTGTTCGCCTCGGCCAGCCGCCCGATGATCTTGTTCATCTGGTCGCCGATCTCCTTGCTTCCCTTCAGCGCCACCATGTCGTCAAACGAGCCGCCTTCGGGCACCTGGATCAGGGCATACGGGTCGCCGGCGTACTTGTCGGAGACATACTTGACGAAGAGCAGAGTGAGGACGTAATCCTTGTACTGCGAGGCGTCCATGCCGCCGCGCAGCTCATCACAGCTTTTCCAGAGCGAGCTGTAGAGCTCAGACTTCTTAATGGCCATGCGTCAAAGAGGGGGTAGAGACTTGCATCCAATGAGGTGGTCGGCGCAGCCAGGCAGCGTTGTAAGCCGCTGTGAAGCCGATACAACAGGCAGAGAGGAAGAACCCGTTGTCGCCGTGTATAAACAACGCAAACTGGGCAACGAACGCAATGGGCGCAGATCACACAACGTATATTGTCCACCCAATGCAACCCGTGAACATGCTGAACACGGAGCCCGTCCGTCGCCCTGCGCGGTGTAGCGTAGAGCAGCGAATAGACTGGGCGCATCGAAACGTGGCCGCCACATCAAACCAGTGAGGGGCAACACCGGGCAGAAAATGCGCAGCATAAATGTGCGAGTGGCTTAAAAGCCAGACGGTGGGCTACCTTGTCGATGAAATAGGGGGCACGAGCTGGGGCGCAGGATGCAGTAGCAAAGACAGGCGGCTATGGCTAAGAGCAGCAACATAAGCTCCCACCTTGGCATGCAGGGACCAAATTCCACGCGGCGTCCGCACAGATTGTGAAGGGGGCAGAGTCGGAAATTCCGTATCCTTCTCCGTATCCAGCCATAACATAAAAAGCCCTGCTCTCAGCAAGAGAGCAGGGCATTGGCGGTCCGGACGGGACTCGAACCCGCGACCTCCTGCGTGACAGGCAGGCGTTCTAACCAAACTGAACTACCGGACCGTGGCTACGGTGTTGCGCTGTGGAGCGTATGCGTAAGTGTACGTCGTCTCGATGTTCCTACGCAAGCGCTGATGTGTCAAGGTTCGGTGGATAACCACCGAGTGGCCGGGGACGGATTCGAACCGCCGACACACGGATTTTCAGTCCGTTGCTCTACCGACTGAGCTACCCGGCCAGGAGCGCGCAATATAGCGCGCCGGTGTTGCAAGAGTCAATGCACGACACAGCCACCGGCTCGGTTTCATTTCAAGTTTAAAATTGGAGCGAAGGGTGTGCCCGCCAGGTTTCAGGATCGGGCGTTGCGGTCTGCGCCCCACATCAGCTTGCTCCGCAGCGTGTCGAAGTAGTGCTGATCGCTAAGGCGTACAAGGCGGACCCGATGATTGCCCCGTTCCACCCGAATCTGCGCCTCCTCAGCCCCCACCGAAGCGCTGGCGCCATCCCCCGCGAGGATATATCCCTGACGGCCCGGTGTCTCCACAGTAATATCGATCGTGGCGGTATCGGGAAGCACGATGGGGCGCACCGTGAGGGCATGGGCCGCCAGTGGGCTAAGCGTGATGACACCGGAGCCCGGAACAACGATCGGGCCCCCCGCAGCCAGCGAGTAAGCGGTGGACCCGGTAGGCGTGGCGATAATCAGGCCGTCGGCCCAGTAATCATTCAACGGCAGGCCGTCCACGCGTACGTCTACCGAGATGAGCCCGGCAGGGCCGTCGCGCTCCACCACCCATTCGTTCAAGGCCCACCCCCACGGCAGGGTAGCTGGCTCTCCTTCCATGGTGGCCTTGAGCGTCGTGCGGGGGTCGATCAGGTAAGCCCCAGCCTCAATCTGCTCGATCGCGGTAAGCATGCCCCGGACCTCAATAGCCGCCAGAAACCCCAGCCGCCCGATGTTGATGCCCAAAATGGGCGTTTCCGATTGGTCAACTTCATGGGCACAGCGAAGCAACGTACCGTCGCCACCAAACGAGATAATGATGTCGGCCACGTCGGTGAGGGTGTCCACACAGTCAACCCCTGAGGCGTTCGGCAGGTCGGGATGATGGGTGGCCAGGCCCTCGCGTAGCTCGGGGTGTACGCAGTATGCCAGCCCCTGCCGCTCCATCCAGTGGAGCAGCCGCCCCGCAGGCTCCCACAGCGAAGCCTTTTGCACGTTACCAGTGATGCCGTAAATCATACAGAAAAACCAGGCAGCCTATCAGCGGGGGGTACGGAATGCGCCATCTGACGCAACCATACCATGGAGACGCCGACAGCATAGAAAATGATAGGCACAATAGGTAGTCTGCAACAACGCACAGCCCGTTTCGGATGCAACGTCCTTGCTACCGCGGCGATGCTCTCCCACGGACCGCGAACTACCAGAGGACTAAACAACGAACGCCCGGGCAGCCATAGAGGCTACCCGGGCGCTCCCGATTGCGCCGAGGGGGCAAGAGGATCTTGAGAGCGGGTACCTACTCCATCAGCACGCGGTCAATGGCGTGCACTATACCATTGGAAGCTTCAAGATCAGCTGACACGATCGTGGCGTCTCCGATGGACGCATCACCGGCGGTCAGTGCCTGCTCCGTGATGGTCATGACCTCGGAGCGCGCCGAGAGCTCATCGCTCGAAAGCGCCTCTGCCACGACATGATGGCGCAGCAATTGCAGAAGCTCGTTGTCGTCCATCATCTCGATGGCGTCGTTCCCCATCGCGCGGAAGGCCTCATCCGTGGGGGCAAAAAGCGTGAAGGGACCGTCCGTTGTGAGCGTAGACGTCAGGCCGACCCGATCGATAGCCTCCAGCAACATGGTGTGATTGCCTTCCTCCTGCAAGACGTCCGTGATGGTTGGGGCCTCGCCGGGAGCTGCGTCGGTCTGCTGGGCCTGGGCGGGACCGGTAAAGAGAAGAGCAGGCAGGATAAAGGATGCGAATGCGAAGATGAAGAATTCCTTCGTCATGGATACGATAGTTGTGTATGGAGAAATAGTGAGCCCGGATACAGATGAGTTGCGCCGGGATGCCCAACATCGCCACTGCGGCCCATCATGCCATGGGGGTAGGATGTAAATTGGCCGATTTATGCCTGTAGTCTTCCTGTGGACAAGGTGATGCATTTCTTTGGAAGACGTAAGAAAAGCGCCCTCACAGGCCAGGAGGACTATAGGGTCCGGGTCTTTTCGGGTGTACTGATGCCTGAAGGTTCCTTTAACAGCTGGCCCGTCTTCTGATGGACGACGAAAAGAAATCCTCGAGCTCGCTGGCGCGCGGCTTTCGGGTAGGCGACTGGGTGGTGCGCCCCACCCTGAACCGCCTGAGGCGGGGCGATGTGGAGCATTCCGTCGAGCCCAAAGTGATGCAAACCTTGGTGTGCCTGGCGCGGCGCTCCGGGGAGGTGGTAACGAAAGAGGTGTTTATGGACGAGGTGTGGGAAGGCACCGTGGTGTCGGACGACGTCCTGGCGCGTAGCATCTCTGAACTGCGAAAAACGCTGGATGACGACGCGCGCGACCCAACGTACATCGAGACGATCCGCAAGTCAGGATACCGGCTGCTGGTACCCGTGAGCGCAGGCATCCCTCGCCCGTCCGCCGTTGCCGATCCGGCATCGTTCGAAGACGCCGATGGGTTTGGCGCTGGTGGATTCGGCTGGGGACGTCTCCGGGTGGTTGCTACCGTGGCGGGCCTCGCGGCATTCTGTGTAGGGCTGCTGCTTGGCTGGCTGATGGGGCAGACCGCGGACGACCCGGCCGGGGTGTCACCGCCGCGAGCGCGTCCGCTCACCACGTTCCCTGGCGGCGTGGCTGAGCCGCGCGTTAGCCCCAGCGGCGACCGGGTGGCCTTCGTCTGGCGTCCCGGTCCTGAGGCCTTTGAGCAGCTTTACATCAAACAAGGGGGCGCCGAAACCCCGCTGCGCCTGACGGACGCCCGCGCCGCACACGCCTCTCCGGCCTGGGCGCCGGATGGCCAATCCCTGGCGTTCGTCCGGCGTACAGAGGATACGGAGGGGCTGTATGTGGTGTCATCGATCGGGGGCACGCCCCGCCCGCTCCTTGTTCTGGAAAATCAGCGGATCCAGAGTATTGATTGGATTCCTGACAGCACGCGTCAGGCGTTTGTTCTATCCATACAAGACGAGGCGCGGGGTCCGTACCGGGTGCATACCTATGATGTGGATCGCGACTCGCTGTATCGGCACTCCTCGCCAGCGCCGTACGGGGCAGGCGATGTGCACGTTCGGGCCTCGCCGGATGGGCAGCGGGTCGCGTTCGTACGCACCTGGGTTCCCGGCAGGCAGGATGTGTTTGTCGCCACGCGCGAGGAGCCCGGCACAGCGCGCCGGGTGACGGCGGATAGCGCGGCGGTAAGGGGTATCGCCTGGACGCCCACAGGGGACGCCCTGCTGGTCGCCTCAGACCGTGATGGCGGACCCGCCCTGTGGTCCTTTCCTCTAAATGGTGCACCGCCCACGTGGATGCGTTCGGGCTCGGGCCGGTCCGTGCTGGCTCACCCCTCCGTTACGGTTGACGGCCAGCGCCTCGTCTTCGCTGAGCACCGGCGATCGCTCAGTATGTGGCGTCTCGCCCTTAGCTCCACGGACACCGTGGCTGCGGTGCGAGCCTTTGGGACGTCCACACGCAGCGACTTCGCTCCGGCCGTAGCCCCAGACACGTCGCGGGTAGCGTTTATTTCGACGCGTACAGGGCCACCGCGGCTGTATATGCAGGCCCTCAGGGCTCCCGATGCCGTGCCCGTGTCGCGGGCCGTGCCACCGTGTTGCGGAGCGCCGGCATGGGGACCTGACGGTGCCCTCGTCTACGCCAGCGGGGCCACCGGTGCCGTCAACCTGTATCGCGTTCATCCAGATCGAGGCACGCAGATGGCACTAACGGGCGGGCCGTATCATGATCACAGGCCGCACTGGTCGGCTTCGGGCTCGTGGGTGTATTTCATCTCCAACCGTGGGGGCACGTGGCAGCCCTGGCGCACCGCGCTCCACACGTTCGCGCCTGAACGGGTAAGCCGACACCACGCCCAGCGTGTCGTGCCTCACCCCCTTACCACGGATCTGCTGATTAGCCGCCCGGATACGGCAGGCGTGTGGGCTATCGACGCCCTCCGCCCGGAACCGCTCGTGGCAGTCGGCGCCATCCCCCCGTCGATCCTCCTGGACCGTCTGGGCCGCAACGAGTCATCCGCCGGTATCAAGGGGCCGTTCATGGCCGATGCGACGCCGTCGCTTGATGTGCTCGGCGCCACCCCAACGCACAGCGCCCCCCGGCTGGTCGTATCGGAGACGGGTCCGGAGGGCGCCGCGGCCTGGACGGTGGTCGGTACTACGCTGTACTTCATTCGGCGGACTTCCACCATGGCCTGGCGCTCGCGGTCACGGCCGACGAGCGCTGGGCCCTGGTGACTGCTACGGATCAAGACGAGAGCGACATTATGTATGTGGATGATCCGCTGCCCGCTCAGCAGTAGGGGCTGGGACTGGCCCCTCGGCGCACCACCGGAGGGCACTGTAACGGGCACCATGGGTATAGTACATACAGTGGCAGATCCATTGCGTCCCTGCAGACGCAACAGTCGCCGCTGCCCCGTCTGTTCCTATCCGAGAGCGCCCCATCCTGCATGTCTACACACGTTGCCATCGTTGGAAACGGAATCGCTGGCATTACCGCGGCTCGGTTCCTGCGCAAGGCATCCTCAGACGTCCGCCTCACGGTCATCTCGGCGGAGACCGAGCACTTCTACAGCCGCACCGCACTCATGTATATCTACATGGGGCACATGACGTACGAGGACACCAAGCCCTACGAGGACTGGTTCTGGAAAAAAAACCGCATCGCGCTGGTGCATGATTACGTCGAGACCGTTGACGTCACGGAGAAGACGCTCCAGCTTCGTAACGGTGCGCCCATCGCCTACGATATTCTGATCCTGGCGACAGGCTCACAGCCCCGATCGATCGGGCTTGATGGGGAAGAACTTGATGGCGTGCAGGGGCTATACGGCATTCCGGACCTGGAGGCTATGGAGGCATCGACCGATGGTGTGGACCATGCGGTGGTGGCCGGTGGCGGACTGATTGGCGTGGAGATGGCCGAGATGCTGCACACCCGCCACATCCCGGTGACGTTTCTGGTGCGCGAGTCCAATTACTACCGCAACGTGTTGCCACCCGAAGAAGCCCAAATCGTCACCGAGGCTATCCGAGGGCATGGCATCGACCTGCGCCTCGCCACAGAACTCGATGCCATCCATAGCAATGGCGAGGGGCGTGTGGCAGGTATTAC
>JAAAOI010000119.1 GCA_009908945.1 Bacteroidota bacterium | reverse complement strand
GAGGAGCAGCGCAGCGGTACGGAGGGGATGGACGTAGCGGGGGGGCAGCAGCATAAACATCATGCAGGCGGGCGAAAAGAGAAAGCGATGCAAGATGTGAGGTTTACGGCTCGCGCACATAATAGTATCCCAGCGCTAAAAAGTCGTACAGCGCGTGCACGACCATGGGAAGCAGCAGGTTACCCGTCCAGTAATAGAGCCCGCCCAGATAGCCCCCCATGACTGTAGCAAGGAGGAAGTACGCCGGCGTAATGAAGTGTGCCAGGCCAAACAAAACGCTTGCCACAACCAGGGCCCCTGCATCACCGAGCCCGCTTGCCAGCCCGAGCTGCAGAACGCCTCGAAATAGTAGCTCTTCACCAACCCCGGCAATCAGTGAGAGGAGTGCTATACCCCAGACTCCCGTCGTGCGAAACATGGGCAGCAGCAGTCGACGCGTTATGTCGGTCAATTCTTGCAGCCAGCGGTACGGAAGGTGCAGGAGGCCTACGAACAGGACGACCATCGGCACCGTGGCCAGGACCCCTTGCCCCAACACCCTCCAGTTCCAGGTCACATCCTGCCAGGGCGTGAGGCCGAACAACAGCGACAGGGCGAGGGCCAGCAGCAGCAGGCCTCCTTCTACAGCGACCCCGTGCTTCAACGTCGGCCCGTGAGATGGGTCGGTATCCTGTAGCGAGGCAGGCGGCATGGCGCGGGTGTGCGGCCTGGTTAGGAGTTCGGGGTGGGGGCGGCTTGTGCTGTACCGGTGTCTTCCAGCGACGGGTCTGACTCCAGGGCGTCCCAGGCCACCTGCAGGGCCTCTTGAAACTGCGCCATCGGCTGGTTGCCATAGAACGAGACGAGGCCCTGATATGGCCCGGGTACGTTATACACGAATGTGGGCGTGCCCTGTACTTGTGCCTGCTGGGCCAACTGCACATCGCCCATGATAAGCGGTGCCATGGCGCTTCGCTCCATGCAATCCGCAAACGCATCAAGGGGAAGCCCCAGGGTCTCGGCGTAGGCGACGAATTGTCCCCGCGGATCGTGCAGCTGACGCCACGTTGCCTGCTCCTGCAGCAGCTGTCGCTGCATACCCTCAAAGGCAGACCGCCCTCCGAAGCCGCCGGCACACAGTGCCGCTTCGGCCGCATGATACCCGCGCATCAGGCGTGGGATGGGGTAGAACCGCACGACGAAATTTACGCGGCCCGTATCGATGAATAGAGCGCGTAGGGAGTCCATCCGCTCAGTGTGAAACGCCGCACAGTCGGGGCAGGCGTAATCCACGTATTCATCGATCGTCACGCGGGTGGTGTCGGTGCCATACATCCGGGCCCGATCGGCCTGTTGTATCAGCCGCGTGTCATTCTCGAATGACCGGTCGTCTGTGACGCTTGGCAGCGTCTCGTTCTGCTCGCAGGCGGTGAACAAGACAAGGATCGGTAAAAGCAATAAAAGGACCCAACGCATAAGCGCCTGTGGGAAAGTAAGAGTAGAGGCAACAGGGATAGGACCACCGCGGGTACGATCTGATTCAGGCTCACCAAAAGCTCGCATAGAGCGGGCTCAGGCAGCGGCAGCGATCTGCAGGGCCGCCTGCCGCGCCCCGACGATGTTACGCGCGACCGGGCCGATCGCAAGCTCAGCCAGCGGCCCGGTAACAAACAGCCCCGGATGCCACTGCAGGGACGCATCTACGATGGGATAGCCACAGGAGGCGCACGAAAGGCCCAGCGCATGGATGGCGCGGGTGAGCCAGGAGCCGCCAGGGCGGTGGCGCGCAAATCCGGTAGCCAGCACGATGCGATCTGCCACGACGGCCCCGGCGCCGTCCGAAAAGGTACCGACCAGCGGCCCCTTGCCCGATGCGCAGACGCGCGCAAGCTCACCCTGCCTGATCGTGAGCCGTTCTCGCTGAGCGATACGTGTCAGCCGCCGATGCAACCGGGGCGGCACTGCTCCCCGATGCCGAGCGCTGTTCACTACGGCGCGCCGGGCATCCCAATCAGGCATCGCCTGAAAAGCCGTTTGGTGCTTCGGACCCATCCAGCCCGGATCGCTATCCAGCGGGTGGACGCGCGCCGCATGCCGGCGCAATAGCGTGATCTCCTCCGCGCCGTCTCGGTAGAGCGCCATCGCCACCTGCGCAGCCGTGATCCCTCCTCCCACGATCAGGGTGTGCCCCTGCAGGGGCAGCTGTTGTCGATCAAAGAGTGGATCGAATATGTGGTGGATGGGCGCTGGTGATTCCCGTAGCCGCGCGGCCCACGCGGGCCAGTGCGGCTGCTCGCTTGCACCGATCGCCAACAGCACCCGGCGAGCATACAGTGGTCCGCGGGGCGTTTCGACTACATATCCGGCGGTGCCTGCACCGTGGCGGAGGCCGCACGCACGACCTTCAAGACGCAGCCCCTCCAGCTGGTGCGCGTGTGCTACCTCGCGGCAATGCGCGGCAAACAGTGCACTGGAGGGACGCTTGTAGGGGTGCGCAAAGGGTTGCCCCTCGGTCCAATTGCGCTCTGCGAAGTGTTTCAAACTGAACGGGTCCAAGGCCAGGTGATGCACCACACTGGAGCGCAGGTACGCCATGCCTGTGTTTTGGGTGCAAGCGTGCCAGCGGGCGAGTGGCTCCGGCCACGGATCCAACACACGGAGGCGATGGCGCGGCACACCACACTGCGCGGTGAGCACGTGCGAGAGATGGGTGCCGTGAACGCCGCCCCCCACAATCAACCACTCAAGCATCCGCAGATACGGGCTTGTCCTCTCGCGCCGCCCGCGTGGCCCGGTAATGGATCCAGTGACCGGCAACCAAGAGCGAGCCCCCCATCATGTTTACCGCAGCCTCCGTCCATGCATTCGTGTAAGGATGGAGAAAAATGGTGCCCACAATGATGGCACTGCCCGTCAAGAGCAACGGGCCCACCCAGCGGTGCCGGTGCGTGCGATGGGCACTCCACGCAACAAAGGCTGCCACCGGCACGATGAGAAGGGCCAGCCAGAGATGCATGTCAACCGCGGCCCATACGGCCAGCCCTGAAGCCACCAGGGGTAGAGTTAAACAGTGGATGAGGCAGGCTACAGACAACCCGATTCCTAACCGGTCCCAGAGGGGATGGGAGGTCCCCCCTTCTGTAGAGGTAGCGCAGGTAGGGCATTGAGATGACATGGTGTACAACGGGTGTTTGTGCCTGTTGATTTAATGTGTATATAGGTACACACGAGACAAGTTCCGAGGGCTTCAAACAGCCCAACTACACACAGCGGCGTGGCAGAACGTTTGCCATCAGGCCGAGTTCTCTTCCATATGGCCCAGGTCCTCCCGCTACACCACATGAAACCATTTTATTGATTTCGTGTGTATTCTATACGTACCGTTGTCCTTCTTTAGCTGCCATGTGATTCATGACGAGGGGAAGTAGGCAACGGACCCGCACCGCTTCATCACTAACGCTCGCGATGAGCATCGCGCATGAAACGACTTAACTTCACGCTGGACGAAGCCACGATTGAATTGCTGGAAAACATCTCGAAAACATACTACGGCGGCAACAAATCCCAAACCGTTCGTGCGGCTCTTGAGAGCTTGGCGACCCACATCGGGCACGACGGGTGGGTGGTAGCCGGGTACTCCCCCACGCGCATTGATGAAGCAGCGGCGTGCCATACGTGCAGCACGGTGCACGCAGAAGGCGATGTCCTCTTCCGGCCGGTATTCGAGCGGGGACGGAGCCCGAAGGCGCTGGATCAGATACCGAGCGAACAGTGGCTGGAGTGCCCCCAGTGTGCGGAGCAGCAATTGGTCTGACGGCGCGCTCTCAGGATCAACCGCGCCGTACCTTTCTTCACACGCGCTACCGTCATCATTGTATCTGAAGCAGAGATGGTACTATGGCTACTCCTTTCTCGTCTGAAGCATCGCGCTCGGATACCGAGCAAACCACCAATGGTCGCTCCAGCCGTTCCAAAAAACGGCGCTGGGTGGCATTGCTGGTAGTGCTGGTGATGCTGGCTTACGCGATGACAGACGTGATTGACCCCTTTGGCGGGGAACCGTACATCGCCATTCCTCACGGAGATCACGTGCACTACGTCCCAGAGGATCGCAACCCGGAGGTGCCCCTGTCCAGTTTTCCAACAAGCGAGCCCCGCAGCGATGAGCGGATTACGCCTACCGGACAAGTGGTGCCGGTAGAAGACCCCTGAAGGCGTTTGTCAGTGCCGGGGTCGTTACCGCTGAGCTATGACCATATCCCGCAGCACGTTGGCTTCATCTTGGATCGCCTGCATGCGCTGCTTGACTAAATCGCCAATACTTACGATCCCCAGTAGCGTGGTGCCCTCTACTACCGGTAAGTGACGCACACGCTCTCGCGTCATCCAGTTCATGGCGGTGTTGACATCATCGGAAGGTGCGCACGTGTAGACCTCCTCAGTCGCGCACTGCTGCAACGGTTCCGTAAGCGCGGCTTGCCCTCTTTTGGCAAGGGCCGCCACCACGTCGCGCTCCGATAGAATGCCGGCGACTTCGTCGTTTTCGCCCCGCACCACGAGCGCACCGATGCGCTTTTCGTGTAGCCGCTCTATAGCCACCGCCAATGGCTGATGAACCTGCACCGTGTATACCAGGGAGCCTTTGGTTTTTAGAACGTTTTCAATCGTCATGGGAAGGCGTCAGAATGGAGTATAGAAAGCGTCGGTGGTCGCTGCATTTAGTTGGCGTTGGCGCGCCACTGCTCCCGGAGTGGCTCTTCAAGCCGGGTGAGACCCGAGGTGCGCCCCACCTCAAGGGCCTGCTCTACGTCTTCACCTGCCAGGTAATACGCCCGGGCAGCAAACAGTGCCCCCACCCGGTTGCCGCTGCTGCAATGTAACAGCACAGGCCGCATGTCGGCATCATCGACAATGGCAGCGAGTTCCTCCGCGTTTTCCTGCGTCACATCGTCGGCATTGGCCACTGGAATACGGCGGTAGCGCAGGCCCAGTTCGTCTTCAATGAAGCGGCGTGTGTACCATGCTGGTAATTCGTCATCCGGGCGCAAATTCACCACCGTGGTATAACCTGCGTCTGCCGCACGGCGCAAGTCCTCTTGCGTTGGTTGCCCACCGATGAGTAGATCATCGAACGGCATGACGGCATTCGGGACGTCAATGGCAGGCACCGTGCCCTCGGCTTCCATTCGTTCAATGGGCTCGCCGGAGCCATTCATCGGCCCCCCATCACGGTCAGCCTCGTCTGCTGTATCCGTGGTACAGCCGACAATCAAAAGCGCAGCGCAGAGCGGACCGAGGAAAAATTGGGGTGGGCGAAGCATCATAGGCGTGATGTTGACCGTGGAACGGGACTATCGAAACATGAGAACACTTGTTTAATGTTTGCTGCGCGTTGCGGTTCGAACGCTACAGCACTGCGGCACCGTGAGCCGTCCGATGTTCGCACCTCTGGAGCGCCGTGCCTATACTACGCGTGCCTCTATGATACGGGCTCCGTTATTTATCTCTTTGCATCTTCGCTCTGGCCCATGCCCTCCGGTTCCTCACTAAAACCTGACATCCCTCGCCATGAACAAGTCAGCGACTGGCTGCGAGAGCAGATCCAGTCGGGCGTCTACGAGCCTGGAGATCAGTTGCCCTCCGAGAGCGCGTTAGGCGAACAGTTCAGTGTCAGCCGGGTGACCGTACGCCGAGCGTTGCAGACCATCGAAAACGAGGGCTACATTTATCGACGGCAAGGCCTGGGATCCTTCGTGCAGACGCCCCCTGTACGGCAAGGCCTTGTACGCCTAACGGATTTCGCACAGGACATGCGGCAGGCCGGGCTTGAAGCCCGGTCGGACGTATTGGCGCAAGAACTGGAGCCTGCCAGCCCCCGCGTGGCCAATCTGTTGGGGTTGGAGCCACGTGCGAAGGTGCAGCGGCTGGATCGCCTGCGGCTGGCTGATGATACCCCCATCGCGTTTGATCGCACGTTTCTGCCTGTCTTCTACGCACAGCTGTTGCGTGGCCATGACCTGGAGCACGAGACCATCTACAGCGTTCTTGCCACTTACGACATCGACGTTGAGCGGGGACGCTACCGTATTGAAGCCGTGGATGCCCCAACGGATGTGGCCACGCACCTCGGCCTGGACCCGGGGACTGCCGTGCTCCGCATTGCGCGGACCTCGTTTGCCACGGGCGATAAGATCATCTATTACCAGCAACGCTATTACAGGAGCGACCGCGTCGCTTACGAGCTGGAACTCGAGCGGGACGCCTCGGGCCGGGACATCTCTAAGGGGATGTCGCTACAGGAGTTTGAGCCGGTATTCAGACCTGAAGATTCACGCGACGACGCGTAGCGCGTCAGGCGCCTCCGTAGTGCCCCGTTTTCTTGTAGCCCGCGCGCGCAACCTACTCGGTTTGCGGCACCGCCTGTGCGGAGCGCGACCGGTAGATCTTGGGCACCTGATCTGGACCTTCGATGGAGGCGTCCAGATCACGGATGAGCCCTTCGTCAAGCCGATAAATCCAACCGTGGATGATCAACTCGTGCCCACGCTGCCACGCTTTCTGTACGATCGTCGAGCATGCTACGTCGCGTATCTGCTTCCGCACGTTCAACTCGCAGAGTAGGTCCCAGCGTTCCTGCTCGTTATCCACAGCCTCTAATTCGTCGGCATGCTGCTGGTAGAGGTCCTTGATGGGCCGCAGCCAGTTATCGATAAGGCCGTGGTCGGTATGCTTCATCGCAGCCCGGACGCCACCGCACCCATAATGGCCGCAGACGACGATGTGAGGGACTTCCAGCACCTCTACCGCATATTGCAGCACCGACAGGGCATTGAGATCACCGTGGTCGATGCGGTTGGCGATATTTCGATGTACGAACAGGTCTCCGGGCTCGCACCCGACGATCTCACTGGCTGGGACGCGGCTATCAGAGCAGCTCACCCACAGGAAGCGAGGGGCCTGATGACTGGTGAGTTTATCGAAGAAACCGGGCGTCTGACCAGCCGCCCATTCGCGGTTGCGCTGCAGTAAACGATCGGGCATGCGTCCACGGCAGATGTGAAGGTAAGGTGGAGGTTATATTATGACGCTGTCAACGGTTTGATCCCGGATAATGCGCCCGCTCTACAGGGCCGTCCGTTGAGTGCCTACGCACCGCCGTGTTGCGGGCCTTCGGCACCCAAGAATTTTTTCAGCCGCACAACCTGTGTGTCAGACACGAACATAACGCCAGAGCTACTCTCAAAGAGTGGCGACAGCCCGTTGATTATGGCCTGTATCTTGCTTTGGTCACTAACGGCGAAAAACATTACCAAGCTGGCCTCATCATTGAAGAGTAAATGGCCCTCATGGAAGCCGCTGGCCCCCCGGCCGGCCACGTTTCGGTGGATGGTGTATCCACTCACTCCTGATCTATCGAGGAGCTCCTGCACGAAACGTTCGCGCTTGCCCTTTACAATGATCTCAATCTTTTTGAGCGGATGGAGCGTGTGCTCGGGGCTATGGGATGTATCGCTCATGGCGCTGGAGTGTTGTCAGTGTAGGGGAAGCGGCATACGTAGGCTTACAACGCGAGTGTAGGCTCTGTGTCCTGGGTGCCCCGGGGCTCAGCGGACGGGATGGCCCATGTGCCGCCCGGTTGGTATGAGCATCGCCTGTTGCCCTGCTCCGGATCCAAGACGGTGAGGGCCATCCATTCGTGGTCGAAGAGCGAGCGGAGCTGCGCATTTCGTTCCACAATACGGCTAACGCGACCCTGAGGTGCATACACCACAGCCAACAGCCGGAGCGGATGATGGTAGGGGGTGAGATCATCGACCTGCAGCGACTGCAGCGGGAGCCCGGTCATTAGGTCCCCCCCGTTGCCTTGCCAGACGCCCACGTTCCCGACCACATTCTGCGTGATTTTCGAACCGCTGCCATAGACGGCATTATCGACTGTGGAGAAGTAGTACTGCATGTTAATCCACTCCCCCACGACCAGCGGTCCCGTCATGATCGTTTCCAGCGCCGTGCCCCGGTCGTCAGTCCGCCAGTTGTAGGCATGCAGGAACGCACGGCCGTCCAACGAGAGCCCAGCAGTCAGGGCGCGCGGGGCAATGATGAACGCAGCGTTTCCAGAGAGTCCCCACTCCGGGCGCGTCTCTGCCCAGTCGGCGGCGCGGCGCTCGGTGTCGGCAACAGCGTGGGCGGGGCGTGATCCCTGGAGTACGCGCGCGCGCTCGGCAGTGGTGTTGGCGCGGGCCGTGCGCAAATCTTGCCGGAGCTGGTCCACAATTCCCGCCTGCGCCTTCGTGAGTGCGGGCGGGTGAAAGAGCTGCACGACGTCGGTAGAAGTCGTATGCTCGGCCGCCAGAAACACCGTGTCGTCGGGGATGTCGATGCCGCGCGCTGAAAGATCCTCGCGCACAGCGGGGTCGTTACAAACCGCTGCCAGGGTCCGCGCATTAGGGCCGCCTGGATGGCCGGCACAAGCGCCGCAGTCAAGACTGGAGTTGTACGGGTTGTTAGCGGTGTGGCTGGCGTGCCCTGTAAACACCACCACCGGGGCAAACTGCTGCCAGCCCATCAGGCGAAAAGCGGCTTCGGCGTAGTAGGACCGCTCCTCGGTGCTCAGCCCTAAGGGCAACCCCTCGGGCTGGTCGGCGGCAAGCGCGCGGTCCAGGGAGAGATCACAGAACGTATCAGGAGAAGGCACGTGCTGGGTCCACGCCTGCTGCTGGGTCCGCAGCCATCCGGGCATCAGGGTACGCACCGCCATCGCCATCCCGAAGAGCCCGCCGGAGGCTTCTACAAAGCCAAAGGCGGCGGCGACGTTGTGCTTGAGCGATTTGATAAGGCGCTGCCCGGCCTGGCCCAGTGCCACCCACCGGTCATGCGTGGCTGCGGTCTCCTCCCGGGTACGGCTTCGCGTCTCGTGGATGCGATGTTTGGGATCCACAATTGGAGGGCAGGAGGTAATCTGTGCGTCGCTGCCGTACGGCTGAAACTGCATCGGCAGCCCGAAGAAGCCCGCGTAGCCAAACGTCTGGTAAGGACCCGTCTGCTCCAGGTGGCGCCGGATCACTTCTGAGCGCACGTCGATGCAAAACACAAGCTGAGCTTTGGGGCGGCCTGCCACGCCAGTGGTATCCACCGCCGGCGCCGCTCGTTCGAGGGTGGCGAGCAGCTGCTCGCGGTAGGTGGCTTCCCAGGCCTCCAGCCAGGGCGCAGCCATCGGTGGCTGGTCGCGACCGTTGCGCGTGGCGCCCCGCGCCTCGTCGAATAGATTAGCCGGGGCAACCGGTTGCCCGATGGCACGTGCCGTATGCAGGCGGGCGGCAAGGTAGCCCGTCATCGTGATGGGGTGAGCCCCTTGCCACGCGTCGTGCCGGTCCTGCGACCGCCACTTAATGAACGACGCCCATCCTGGCAATGCCGCCATGTGATACCGGAGGGTGGTCTCCCACTGCGCAGCCTCAACATCAGACAGGGCCAGGGCCAGCGCCTCGAGTGGACGCTTCGGCAGGTCGCGCAGGCGATCGCGATGGGCAAGCGTGGTATCGAATCGGGCAACCGCCCGCCAGGCCGTGTAGAAGCCCTCATGGCGATGTGGCATCGCCCACGTGGCTTGTCCCTGGTCTACAAAGGCTGCCAGCCACTTTGCCATGGCACGGTTCAGCGGACCATCGCCTGAGCGGTTGGGGACCGGCGTCTCGGCGGCCGTCTCCATTTGATCCAAAAGTTGCGCGGGCGCATCCGTGAGGCCATGGGCGTCCAGCCGATCGGCCAGGTGCGCGGCGTCGATCTCCCCGGTTTCCCAGGCAGCGCGCAGCTGCGCCACGTTGGGATACCCGCGTCCCTTGTACAGCACCTCGCCTTGAGCTACCGCTTCATCAAACGGGAGCTTTTCAAGCCCGGCCAGGGGATTGGCGGCGATGTAGGATTGGAGCGGCCAGCAACGCCCGAGCACCTTGGCGGCGTTCTCGACGCGGGCGCGAAGGACGGACAGATCAGTGGGCATGGTACTCGGAGCGGTGCGTGGTAACAGTAGAAGCCGCAGGTTGCGACGTGTTCAGCAGCAGGGTGTAGAGGCGTGGCCGCCCGCGATGCCAGCCGCGCTCAAAGGCGAGGTACAGCAGCACGAAAAGCGCGCCGACGACCCCATGCACAACCGAGAACCCAGCGGGGTCCACGGCCATGGGCGCGGTAGCAGTCAAGGCAGCGATGCCGTTGTAGACCAGGGCGTAGAGTACCAGCGCGGGGAGCACAACCAACGGCACCGCAACGGCCCGCATGGCAGAGGTAAGCGCTGTGGTGCGCAGCATCGTGCGAGCGGCATGCAGCACCGCCAGCACCACCACGAGCGTGAGGAGCACTCCCCCATCGGGTGCAGCAAACGACTTGCCCGTAAGCCACATAAAGACCCCACCTCCCACGACCGCGGTGATTCCTGTCACCACGAGCGAAGGCAGGCCTGCGGCGTCGCTGGTTTCCGCATGGGGCGGCTTCATGACCACCACCGACCCCGACGAGAGGAACAGGTATGCTTTGTAGAAGCCGTGCAGAATCAGGTGAGCGATCGCCGCAGCGAAATAGCCAAGGCCGCACTGGAGCACCATGAAGCCCATCTGCGCCACGGTAGAGCAGCCCAGCTGTCGCTTTACGTCCACCTGCACGAGCATCCACGCCTGTGCGATCAGGGCGCTGATGGCACCAAGCACCACCACGGCGAGCATCACCGCAGGCACTTCCGCGACGACGGGAGCAAAGCGCGCCAGCAACAGGCCGCCGGCGTTTACCAGCCCCGCGTGCATGAACGCTGAAACCGGAGTCGGCGCCGTCATTGAAGAGAGCAGCCAGCCGTGGAATGGAATGAGGGCTGACTGGATCATAGCGGCAGCCGTAAGCAAGCCAGCTATGCCGACCAGGGCTCCCACCGACAGGCTCTCCACGCGCGGCAGCGCCCCCGAAATGGTAATCGCGCCCGTCTGCCCCGCCAGCACGGCAAGCGCGGCAGCCAGGAGCGCGCTGCCGCCGAGGAACGCCCAACGGGCGCGCCGAGCCGCCGCCTGGGCCTGTGGCCAGCCACGGATCAGCCCGATGAGATCTGCCAGCAACCAACCCATAAGCGCCCACAGGCCCACAAACAGCACCAGATGATCAGCCGCCGTGAGGAGCAAGACGACCAGGGTAAGTCCGAAGAGCCGGTCGAAGAAGCGGTCAAAATGGCGGCTGCCCATCATGTAGCGCCGGGCGAAGCTGTGCACGATACCACTCACAAACGTGACGACAAGCGCCATGATGAGCGTCAGGCCATCTATATGCAGCAGTGTGCCCACCGACGCGTCAATGCCCACTACAGCGTGGCCGACCAGCGCCCCGATGGTACAGAAGCAGAGCACCCAGGTGAGGCGTGTGTAAATTCGAGGCATGAGCTGCGTAAACGTAAGTCTGGATAGCGTCATATGCCCCGCAACGTCGGGGCTGCGTCGGTCATTTGCAAAAGAAGCCAGCCCCTACGACAGAAGCTGGCTTCAGATCGCTCACGTGTTGGCACAGACGTCCCCACTTGCACCGGGCAGGCCATGCTGTAATACTGTGTAACGACAGCTATAAAGATTTGTTGAAATGCTGTTTCATCCTCCCCGTTCCCTATCGGGTTCCCTGATCCTGCACCGGGGTCCAGGTCAGGTCGCCGGCGTAGCGGTGGGTGATGCGACCGGCATCATCCATTGCCAGGAGGTGCAGCCATTGGTTGTCACAGAGGTTGCGCACGTCGTCATGGGCAGACAGCACGTCGTTCATCGCCTCACGCGGTGCCTCAATGACGACGTTTAGCCGGAGGGGTTCGTGCTGGTACTGTTTGCCATCGTGAACCGACTGCCAGGGCAGGCCTACGCGCAAATCCCCCGCGTTGCCTTCGAAGATACCAAGCTTGCCCACGACGTTATGCAGCGTTTTATTACCTGAGCCGAAGAGGCGGTTCTCGACTGTTGATGCGTAATACTGGAGGCTGATCCAGCTCGTCACGACCATAGGCGCAGTCATGATGAGCTCCAGCACACTGAAGTCCGTATCCTGCCGCCAGTCATACTCGTGAAGGAACGAGCGGCCGGCCAGGTCCAGCCCTTCGGTGCGATGGCGGGGGGCGACTATGAAGGCCATACAGCCGGCCAGCCCCCACTCGGGGCGGACCTGCGCCCAGTCCTTGCTGCGCCAGACGACGGCCGCGTCAGTGGCGGTGCGTTCGGGCAGGTGGAACCGCTTGGCCCGCTCGGCACGGGTGCGGCGCCCGGCCTCGCTGAGCCAGGCCTCCAGGCGCTGCAGCCGCTCGGGGTGCTGCGCAAACGCCCCGTCCCGGTCAAAGATCGTGAGGGCGTCGGTGGTGGTGTCATGGAGGCCGGCCAGGAAAACGGTATCAGCGGGGATACGAATCCCGCGCTTGGCCAGCCCGGCGCGCACGTCCGGATCGTTGAGAGCAGCCGCGGCGACGCGCGCGTTCGCCTCGCCGGTACGGCCAGCGCAGGCGCCGCAGTCGAGCCCGGTATCGTACGGGTTGTTGACCGTCGTGGCGCCGTGGCCCGCGATGAGCACGAGTGGCGCGAAGTTGTCGGTGAGCGACATGGCCCGCAGGGCCCCCTCGGCCACGTCGATCCGGTCGGCCAGCGGCATGCCAATGGAGTGGCCGGCGTGCTCGCCCGGCGTGAGGCTTGGCCCCTTCTGCGCGGCAGCGGCCTCGTCGAGACCGTTCGTCTCGGGATCGGGCACGGTGCGCGTCCAGCCAAGCGTGTCAGTCACCATCTTTGGCAGGTAGGCCAGCCCAACGGGCCCGACGAAGCTGAAGCACGAGATGGCCCCCATCTTGAAGGCATTCCAGGCGCGCTTGACGTGGTGCGCCAGCCGCCGCCGTTCCACTGCCTGCGTGTGGGGAGCAGATGAGGGCAGCGTCTCCAGGATGGTATGCCCCGGCGTGAGCAGTACAGGGCACTGCGCGCTGCCGGTCTCGTGGGCGAGCGGGACGTACTCAATCGGAAAGCCGAAAAAGCCCGCAAAGCCCAACGTATCGACGGTTGGAGCGACGGCTTCGAGGTGGCGGCGAAAGACCTCAGAGCGCACGTCGATGCAGAAGACGGCCTGCACGTCGGGCCGCTGCCCGTTGGTGGTAGCCGGCGCGCGGGCGTTGACCCGCGCGATGAGGCGCCGCTGCATGGCCCGGTCGAAAGCATGCTGCAGGACAAGGCTCCGCTCCCGCGCCGCAGGCCGCTGGGCGGCGTTGCTAACCGCGACGAGCTCTTCTTTCGCGGCGTTCCACGCAGCCGCCAGACCAGACGCCGGCAGCGTCTCCAGAAGCGCAGCCTCCCAACTGAGGAGCACGGCCAAGAACTGCCGGAGCGTGTCGTCATCGCGGTCTTCGTAAAGCCGTGCATCCCACACGATACGGGCGGCGTGTGCGGCCCAGCCCCCGGCGCGCAGGAGCACGCGGTGCAGGTACACGTCGAGCGCTACATCGGGCACGCCGAGCCGCGCCAACGCTTGGTGGGCAGCGGCCAGCGGGTCCTCCGGCAGGGCCGCTACCACATCGCGGAAGCCCGCAAGCCCCATGACCTCCGGCGTGCGGTCGACGCAGGCCTCGGCCTTCCAGGCGGCGTAGGGCGGCTGTGCAGGATCAGCCGAACGCCAGAGGGCCTGCCCACCGTCAAAGTACGCAGCCGCCCAGGCCGAGACGCGATCGGTGGCAAGGCGATCCCAGTCTGCCCCGGTTTGGGCGCAGGCTACATCGGCCACCGTGGGTACAGAAATGCCATAGGCCTGCCCCTCCTCCTTGCTATCGCGGACCTGTTGGAGCAGGGCTGCAGGGGTGTTCGCCGGTGGAGCCTCACGGTCGCGTAAGGCCGCAGCCAGGTCCGCTTCCGTAATGCGGCCGGCGTCGACGGCGTCGAGGTAAAAGGAAGGCGGCAGCGTCGTACGGGCACCGATGGTTTGAGCAAGCCGATCGGCTGCCTCGTCAAAGGATCGGTCGACGAGGCCAAGGTACGGATTGACAGCAACGAAGCTTTCAAGCGGCCAGACAGGGGCGATGGTCCGGCAAGCACGGCGGATAGCCTCCGCAGCGGTGTCGTCGGTGAGGCGCGGCGTGGCGAGACTGGGGTCGTCAGTGGGCATTAGGCTGGGGATGGGGTTTCGTAATTAACAGGACAGTGCGACAGAACCGAGGGTACGGAAGCGGCATCGGCGGCACCATATCGCGCCCGTCGACCTTGAAGAAGCTGCCGCTCGGGCGCAGGCCACGACGGAGCACCGCAAGGACTGGTGGCCGCCCCCCGGCCGAGCGCTTGCGCTGGCCTCCTTCCAGCTGAGGTCGAGCCTGCCTCCCGCGGGTTCGGCACCGGCGTAACCTTGTGGAGTCGTTTGTTCATCTGAGAAGACATGAATGCCGATAATCGAGAGCTCTCGTGATGGCCGAAGACCGGCACAGGTCGGCCAACGGCGGCCGGCCTCCTGCACATAAGCTGCGGGGCCACATCGGTCGATGACGGGGGTCAGTTGCGGGGGGGGATCGGCCGGTCCGGCGCACCCGTCCTGAGCGCGCCGACGAGCCGGTCAAACCAAGCGTTCGCGTAAAAGCCATTGCGCAAGTGGATGGCAAAGCGTTGGCCGCGCGATTGACGCGGCAGGGACGGGCCTAAAATCTGAAGCACCACCACTGTCCCGAAAGCCAGCAGCACCAGGACGGTAAGCCCCAACGCGAATGGACCAAGGGGCGATAAAGGCGGGATCACGGACTTGAGCAACACTTCTGCCCCTGTCTCCAGCGAGAAAAAGGCAATCGCCACCGCAACGGCCATCCCGCAGGCGCGCAGCGTGCCCACCAGCGGACCGTCCGAGTCCAGCGCCGGCGCGATGATCTGTGCCAAGCCCATGACGAGGATGGCACCGATGGCGAAGAGCGCGAGCTCCTCCACCGGGTTGATTCCCCAAAGCAGCGAGAACCCGACGTACACACCCATGGCAATGACGATGCTTCCCAGAATACGCATGGGCTGACCGAGCCGCCGGGGAAGGCGCACCTTGGCCGCGCGCCTCTCATCCACAACGCTGCCTGACGACAGAAAGGCGTGTGCTTTGTAAAACGAGTGCGCTACCAAGTGCAGAATGGCTGCCGCATAGACGCCGAGGCCGCACACCAGCAGCATAAAGCCCATGTGCGCCGCGCTGGAATACCCAAGGGCAACCTTGATGGTCGGCTGGGTCAGAAGTGCCGAGGAGGCGAAGAGAGCCGTGAAACCCCCGACAATGATCAGGAGCGCCTGCGCGAGAATGGCACCGTCCATCACAAAGGCGAAGCGCGTGACAAGAAAGGGGCCCGCATTCAGGATGCCGGCATGCAGGAGCGCCGAGACGGGCGTCGGCGTCTCCATGACCTCCACAAGCCAGCCGTGTGTCGGGAACTGGGCCGACTTGAGCAGCGCGGCCACGGCAAGGAGAAGCGCTGCCCCGCCTGTGGCGTCAACGGCCCACCCGGCCGCGTCGGTAGCCTGCATCCCGGAGAAGATCGCCTCCAGGTCGCCCGTACCAAATTGCAGATAGAGCAGCCCAGCGGCCGCCACGAGGCAGACGTCCCCGATGCGCGCGGCGATGAACTTCTTACGGCCGGCAATCACAGCTGCAGGGCGCTCAGGGTAGAAGACGAGCAGCGTGTGGAGCGACAGGCTCGTGGCGAGCCAGGCCAAAACGAACAGCCCCAGGTTGCCCGCCAGCACAAGCACCATGACGGATGCAATGGTGGCCGTAAGGCGGCCGAGAAAAACGCCATGGCGTGCGTCCCCTTCCAGATATGTGCGGCTGTAGTGCACGATGAGCACGGCCAGCAGCGCAATCATGCAGAACATGACGACACTCAGCGGGTCGAGCCGGATGGAGAAGCCGAGGCCCCAAAAGCCGAGGGTGGGGCTAAGGATAAGCCCGTGCTGCGCGGTGAGCACAGCACAGGTCACCGCCACGACGAGGCCGATACCAGCCGCTGCCATACTCAGACGTTCGACGTACTGCGGGAACGGTCCCGGCTGCAAGCGGGCAGCAAACGCAGCAAGCACAAAGGCAAGCGGCGCGGCAAGGGCGACAAGGGCAAGCACACTGGTCATGAAGGATGGGATTTGTGGGTTTGAAGGTTGACGGTTGCAGGCCGAGGGCCGGGTGTTACGGCGAGGACAGGCACCGGGGGTGGCGGCACCCCCACCGCGCGAATACCGCCCGCCCCGGCCGGGTCATCCACCGGGCAGCGACAGAGGGGGGCCAGCGTCGCGTTGGCCGGCAGGCCACGCGGTTCACAGGCCCTTCGGTGTTCGCTTCGTCGATCGCGGGTTCGCGCAGGGCGGCCATCCGCGCCGCGTTGACGTGGGCCCGGCGGTCTGTTTCAGGAAAGACGCTGCGGACGACGGGCCGGCCGGGCAGCCTTTCGGCTACGACGACCAAGGGCGCCTCACCGGCACTGCCGTTGCGCGTCCCTCCGGTATCGTCCGGCCCGCGGCGCACCGCGAGCGTATCCGTCCGCTTCCATACCGCTTCCGTAGGCAGTGCGTGCATCGGTCACTCGCCTTGCCCCAGCGAGTACGCCCGCCGGCCGTCGAACGTGTACAGGTGCTCCGTCTTGATTACATCCCAACCCTGGCCGTGGAGTGCGCCGAGCAGGTCGAGCACCCGGTCAAAGGACGTGACGTCAGCATCAGCCGGAAGAAAGCGACAGCGCCAGTGATCGGTCCAGAACGTCTCCGGTAGGCCTCTCGGATACACTTTCACGCCGCGGTTGGTAATCATCTTTAGGCGCCAGTTTACGGCCTTGGCTGCTTCTTCGAGCCCCTCCCCGATGACATCCGGATCGCGCCCAGCCCCATCCCAGTCGATAAACACATCGATCCCCTGCAGTGCCTTTTCCTGTTGGGGTGTGGGCGAGAGCTCGATGTCGATGCCACCCGACTGGTAGCGCACCGGGGTGAGCGTCGACGGCTCAGCACCCAGCCGCTCAATCACGGCGTCGGTGAAGGCCTCCGTGCCGACCTTGTGCTCACTGCGCCCTTCGCGGTAGATGTCGGCCGTGTGAACCCCATCCTCCAGCGTTTTCAACCACGCATTTTTGATGGTCTGGGCAACGTCGGCCACACCGAGGTGAACAAGCATCTGTGTAGCAGCGACGAGCAGGCCCGACGGGTTGGCGATGCCACGACCGGCAATGTCTGGCGCCGAACCATGGACAGCCTCAAACATCGCCACGTCCGTCCCGATATTGGCCGAACCGGCCAGCCCCACAGACCCCGCGATCTGTGCCGTGATGTCCGAGAGGATATCGCCGTACAGGTTGAGCGTGACGATCACGTCGAATTGCTCGGGCTGCGCTGCAACACGCGCCGCACCGATGTCGATGATTGAGTGGTCCGACTCGATATCAGGGTACTCGTTCGCGACTTCATTGAAGACCCGATGGAAGAGGCCATCCGTGTGCTTCATGATATTGTCCTTCGTCATACACGTTACCTTGCGCCGGCCGTAAGCGCGAGCGTATTCGAACGCGTAGCGGATGATGCGCTCGGAGCCAGGGCGTGTAACAAGCTTGAGGATCTGGGCGACCTCGCGTGTCTGCTGGTGCTCGATGCCCGCGTACAGGTCCTCCTCGTTTTCGCGGATGACGACGACGTTCATCCCCGGATGGTGTGAGTCGATAAACGGTGCATAGGCTTTGACGGGGCGCACGTTTGCAAAGAGGCTAAGCGCTTTGCGCAGCGTCACGTTCAGGCTCTTATAGCCCCCGCCCTGCGGCGTGGTGATGGGTCCCTTCAGCACCACTTTGGTCTCCCGAATGGCCTTCCAGGCATCCGGCGAGATACCTGATGTAACACCACGTTCGTAGGCTGCTTTTCCAATGTTGATGACGTTATGGCGCAGCGGTGCATCGGCTGCGTCCAACACGCGAAGGACAGCCGAGGTAATTTCAGGGCCGATTCCATCACCATGGGCCACCGTGATGGGGATCAACTGATCTGTGGCGGCGGATGGGACTTGAGGAGCGGTGAGGGTATTCTGTTTCATGAACCTGCAGGACGTCGGTGAATGGATCAATAAAAAAGGCCGACTCACGACGTCGGGGAACGTCGGAAGTCGGCCTGCAATCGTTGCACCCGCTCGATCGAACGTGTGCGCAGCTTGTGCCGGTGGTTGTAAGGTGCATGCGCGGCTCGCCGTATGGCGCTCCGCGCGCGCAGCCAGCAAACAATAGGCGGCAACGGTACTACACGCAAGGGGGCTCGCCTTCCCTTACAAGAAATTAACAATCAGGGATCTGTTACCACCCAAACGTATCCTCCAGGCTTTCGGCCAGGCTAAATACAAAGACACGCTCCCCGGTACGCGCACTGATATCTGTGTGCATGCTGATGACGTCGACGCCCGTTTCGTCTTCCACAAACCCACACAGCGCGTCGCTGGAGCTCTCAATAAGGCGTATTCGCATTTGCTTGATGAGCTCCACCCCACCGTTCTCGTGGCTAAGCTGCCGCTCGGCTGGACTTAGGATTCCTTGCAGCCGCACCACGACCAGGTCTTCCACGATGAACGTACGGGCTTGCTTCGGGCCACGTCCTAAATAGTCGCGCTCGAACCGAGAAATGGCTGCAGTGAGTTCACTTTCGACTTGGCCTTTGGTGCGCTTTTCCATGGATGATGACGTTGACTAAATGACATATCAATCTACCGCGCGGGCGTCGATTCGGACGGACGATCCCCTACATAGGACACCCATCGGATGGGCACGCCACGCCGAGCGTAGCGCAGGGCGCTGCCATGCCGATGGACGGCGTCACCTGCGCATCACACGTATAACCGGCGAGGTCCCTCACAATAGAGGCTCTTTCAGATCGCGGCCGGTCAGCGCGGACGCCCTACAGATTGGTTGGGGAGGCTGCCGCATCGCTCGCCGGGAACGTCTCCTTCAGGGCCGTGTCTTGGGCGTCGGTATCAGCCTGCAGCAAATCCGGGCTTTCATCCCCAGTGAGCACAGCGCAGAAGGTATCAAGCTGCACCACAGCAGCATAGGCTGCGCGGCACGTGCCGTCGGCATCGGTCGCATGAGCCAGCGCGTCCTTTGAAGCTGCGAGCAGGGCGCGTACTACTTCACCAACAACATCTGCATGCGCAGACGAACGATCGAGAAACCTCGCCAGTAAAGCCGCCCCCTCGCTTACGTCCATGAGGGCCGCGGCAAGGGCCTGATGATCATCAGATGCCTCGCTCACCTGTACCTGAGCGCGGAGACACAGGGCCGCCGTCGTCCGAGCGTGGTCGGCGATGCTGTGATGATCGGCAAGGGTAAGAGCGGTCGTAGAAGACATAAGCGAAGCATATTTGAAGCGGTGGCGTGGAACTACGTACAGGGCTATACTCTACAGCCGGGGTATCCGGTTCATCTGTCGCTCAAAAGAAAATCGCGCCTTCCCGGCCGGTGGGCACACCGCCCTCACCTGCTGGCCCGGTACTGGTGCTACACCGTTGCAGCTCTCCTTACCTACCGCTCGCTGTGCCCATGCTGATACGCACGCTACGCACCATCCTCCTCGGGAGCCTTCTGCTCCTCAGTACCACCGGCACGGCGGTGTTTGCCCAAGAGCGCGACCCGGCAACGGCGTTTGCCGATCTGCGTGACTTCTATGATACGACCGCTGCCCTCTCCGCATCGTTCACCCAGCATATACAGAACCCCTTTGGTGAGACGCAGCGGGCCGCAGGGCGGCTGTTTGTTGAGGGGGAGGCCTTTCGTATTGAAATGGACGAGCAAACCATCGTAGCTGACGGGGAGACCACATGGATCCACGACCATGCAAACGGGCAGGTCCTGGTCAGCGCGTATGAAGATGACGCCGCGACGTTTGCGCCTTCCACCCTTCTGCTTCGGCTTGACGAGTCCTTCGAGGCCATTGATGCCGGTACCGTCGAGCGCGAGGGGCGGCGCCTGCACACGCTGACTGTCACCTCCGACGCCCCAGAGGCGATGTTTACCTCGCTTCGCCTGTGGTACGAGCCAGACTCGCTTCACCTCCGCCGTGTCCGCGCTGAGGATGTGAACGACACGGTCCTGACCTTCGATCTATCCGACGTCAGGCTGGATCCGGACCTGACAGCGTCGCTCTTCACGTTTGAGATACCCGATGGTGCTGACGTCATTGACCTGCGCTCCTGACCCTCCTGCTATCTGCCGTGACCACACGTATTCGTACAGCCCTGACCACTGGCGGAGGCCTGCTCTTGGCCGTTCTGCTGCTGTACTTGGCCCTGCGCGGGATTGACCTAACGGCCATGATGGGTACGTTACGTACAGCGGCATACGGCTGGCTCTTGCCCCTGGGTGTCCTTACCCTACTTAGTGTGGGGCTGCGCGCCTGGCGCTGGCTGCTTCTCCTGCGTGCCCTTCCGGCCGCGCAAGGGGGGGCGCGCCCGGGCACGCTCCGCACGGCCACATACTCGGTGATGATTGGCTACATGGTGAATTACGCTGCTCCCCGAGCGGGTGAAGTGGCACGGTCCGTAAACCTTTCAGCGCAGACGCATCACAACGTGTCGAGCGTGCTGGGCACGGTAGTGAGCGAGCGTGTGCTCGACGTCGCCGTGCTTGCGCTGGCCCTCACCTCGTCTGCCGTACTGCTGCTGGACCGCCTGCCTGTGGTGCAGGAGCTCTTTCTGGATCCCGCCCAGGCCCAGTTGGAGCGGCTCCCGTGGCTACTGATCGGGGCCGGCCTGCTGCTCTCCCTTGGAGGTGCCGTGCTTCTCGTTCGCTACGTGCAGCGCCTCAAGCCCATCCTCCGCTCGTTCTGGGAAGGCCTGCAGACGCTCGGGCGCTCGCACGAGCGCGCTAAGCTGCTGCTGAGCACGGTGCTGATCTGGTGCTGCTACGTGGGTATGGCCTTTCTGCCTTTCGTGATGTTGGGTATGACGGAGGCCTACGACCTGACGCTGGTCGACACGTGGGTCATCATGACCCTGGGCGCGCTCGGCATCGTCGTGCCCTCTCCGGGAGGGGCCGGGTCGTACCATTACATCACGATCCAGACCCTGGTCGTGCTCTATGGTGTGGATGCGGCGGCGGCGGCAGGATACGCCATCATTGCCCACGGTGTGCAGCTGGTATTTTATGTGGCCGGCGGCGCCCTGTGTCTTGCGCTGCAGGGCATCCCGCTGCGCGACTTGCTGCAGCGCAAACGCCCGACGGTAGATAATGCCTGACGGGCCCTACAGGCGCGCCCGAGCGGCCTCAAAGAGCAGGATACCGGCTGCAACGGATACGTTGAGCGACTCCATGGGGCCGGGCATGGGGATGGACACGAGGTAGTCGCAGCGGGCAGCTACGTCTGGCCGCAAGCCCTGGCCTTCACTTCCCATCACGAGCACCGTGGGGCGCGCCCAGGTGGTGTCCCATACGGAGGTGTCTGCCGTGCCACTGGCGCCGGCCACCCAGTAACCGCGCTCCTTCATGTGGTACAGCCGCTCCGCCAGGTCGTCCACCCGTGCCACGGGCACGCGGCGAGCCGCCCCTGCACTCGCTTTGATGACGGTGGCGTTCAGCGGTGCCATGTGGGTATCCGGTACGATGACACCGGCCACGCCCGCCGCAACCGCTGTGCGGAGCAGGGCGCCGAAGTTGTATGGGTCGGAGATGCGATCCAAGGCCAATAGCAGCGGCTTGCGCTGTTGCACCTCGTTAAGCGTCGGCGCGATGGTCGACAGCATGTCGTCCAGCTCGTGGTAGCTGATGGGCAAGGCCACCGCCACCGCGCCCTGGTGGTTGGCGCCGCTGGTCATGCGGTTCAGGCGCGCCGCGGGCACGTATTGCACGGGCACCTCCAGGCGGTCGGCCGCGCCGCGGATGGCGCCGATCACGTCGCCCTGGGCCCCCTGCTGCAGCAATACCTTATCAATCTCATCCGCCCGAGCGTCGAGCGCCTCGCGGACGGGCTTACGCCCTATGATTAGCGTGACATCGTCAACCGTGCTCATGCAGGCCTCTTACCGTTGGCAGTGGTGAATAGTGGACGGCACACGCGACGATAGCAGGATGCCTGGAGTGGCAATACCCCCGGTGTGGATCCCACCCGCGCCTATGTCCTGGGGCAGCACCGGTAGCGCGTTTCGTGTGGCCGTACGGGTAGCAACCTATGAAACCGTAAGTGCATTGGCAACGACAGGCCGTCCGCGGCATACCGTGGATACGTCTTGGTTGAATCCTCATGCGCCGTGCTCCTGCATGCCTCGATTGTTTATCGCGCTCGACCCCTCAGATCTTCAGCGTGCCGCCCTCCACCGCCTGCGCACCGACGCCTTCCCTGCACGCTGGACGCCACCAGAGCAGTACCATCTGACCCTGCGCTTTCTGGGGGACACGCCATCCGAGAGGGCGTCGGCGCTCAAGGACGCCCTAACAGACGTTGCAGCCGCCCCCTGCCCCATCGAGGGCACCGGGCTGGGGACCTTTCCGTCGCTGCGCACACCGCGCGTGCTGTACGCATGCGTCACCCCGGCTCCGGCGCTAATGGAATTACAGAAACGGGTGGACGCGCTGTGCGAGCGCCTCGGGTTCGCCGCGGCGCGGCATTCGTTTACACCGCACCTTACCGTGGCCCGTCTGCGAAAGGCCGAACCCGCCACAGTCTACCGCTTTGTGCGGTCCTACGCCGGCTGGACGTATCCACTCCATACGGCCAAGCAACTGACCCTTTACGAGAGTCGCCTGCGCGCAGAAGGCGCGTTGCACACGGCCGTAGCGCGCATTCCGTTACGTGAATGAGAAAGCCACAGGGAATCCCTCGTGGTTGGCCCTACGTTTATACCGCACATTACCTCACTGCCCCTGATGCTGCAATGACAAGAAAAGAGTTTTTTCGCTACGCCTGGATGGTACCAGCCGCCCCCTTCCTCTTGCAGGCCTGCACCAACGGCCAGTCGCAAACAGCGCGCACCGGCGACGACCCCGTGACCCCGGACTCGCTGGTGGTGCATGCGCCGCCAGCGACGTTCGATACGTTTGCGCAGCCAGCGAGCGCATGGCGCGAGCAGCTGTCCGCCGAAGCGTACCATATTTTACGAGAGGAAGGCACCGAGCGCCCTTACGCCAGCCCGCTCCTGAATGAAAAGCGCGAGGGCACCTTTATCTGTAAGGGGTGCCACCTGCCGCTGTTCTCGTCGCATACCATGTACAAAAGCGGTACAGGCTGGCCAAGCTACTGGGCCCCACTGGCGGATGTGCTGGGGACGAAGCGGGACACGAAGCTCGCCACGCCTCGCACGGAGTACCACTGCGCCCGCTGCGAAGGGCACCAGGGCCATGTGTTTGAGGATGGCCCCGACCCCACAGGATTGCGCTACTGCAACAACGGCGCGGCTCTCCGCTTCGTCCCGGCTGACGAGGACCTGCCGCCACTCCGCACGTAGTGGCGCCGTACCGACGCTCACTTGTACTTTTCAACCCCTCCACCCCGATAACACATGAAACGCCTTTCTTTGGTAGGTCTCGCAACCGTTCTTCTCGTGACGATGACTGGCTACCTCCTGTATGCCTCGGCCCCCTCCGCGCCTGCCGGCCAGGGGGAAGGCACGCCGGACACCCTTGCCATCGATCCGAGCGTGGCCGACACGGCCACCTTTGCGGGCGGCTGCTTCTGGTGCATGGAACCGCCCTTTGATCGCATGGACGGTGTGGCAGCAACGATCTCCGGATTCTCTGGAGGCGACGTCGAGAATCCGTCCTACCGGCAGGTAACCTCCGGCGGTACCGGCCATACGGAGTCGTTGCAGATTATTTATGACCGCACGGTGGTAGATTTCGACGAGCTGCTCTATGTGTACTGGCGCAACGTGGACCCGCTGGACGACGGCGGCCAGTTTTGTGATCGGGGCGATTACTACCGCCCGGCCATTTTCGCGCACAACGAGGAGCAGCGCGCGGCAGCTGAGGCATCGAAAGCAGCCTTAGCGGAGGAAGGGCGCTTCAACGCTCCTATCGTCGTCACCATCGACGACTTTGACGCATTTTACGCAGCCGAGGCGTACCACCAAAACTACTACGAGAAGAATCCCGACCACTACTACCGGTACCGCCGTTCCTGCGGACGCGACGCCCGATTGGAGCAGTTGTGGGGCGATGAGGCGAATCCTCCTTCATGAGCCCAGCCAAACAGCGCCTTTTCGTGCTGTAGGGCTCACCCTTTGATCTCCGTCACCAGCTGGATCTCGCGCAGTACGCCCTGCACCTGAAAGCACTCTTCAAAGGTGCCCTTGTATACCACATCTTTCCCCTCGGTGTGAACGGTCCACGCGTGCTTTTCGGCCTGCTTCACCGAGCAATGGGTGGCTTTCACCAGCTGTTCGATGACCTCATCGAAGCTGTGTATTTCGTCATTGTATAGGATCACCACCCAGGGGTCGTTGAGCCGCTCTTCCGTTTCTTCCGCCTCCATCACCTCAACATCAGGGGCCGCAGGGGCAGGCTCGGCGCGCTCCGGAGGGCCAGCTATCCCCGCGAAGGGCCACGGCGTATGCAAGAGGTCGGCAGGGGGCAAGGAGCAGATAACAGACATAACAAATGGCGTTGGTCAAGCAGCCAGTAATCCCATCGTGTTGCGCAGCGGGTCGCCTACGCAGCCGTCGGCGTCTCTACTGGGGATACCTCTACGGAGAAGTCCTCCATTACCGGATTTGCCAGTAGCTTCCCCGCCACTTCTTCGGCAATCCGTACGGCCTCAGATCGTTCGGCCACGTCGATTTCGAGATCGGCGAGCTTGCCCATCCGGACGGTACTGACCTCATCGTAATCGAGGGTGGCCAGCGCTTGCTTGATGGCGCGTCCTTCAGGCTCCAAGATCGACGGGCGGCGGGTTACAAAGATGCGGGCGTGAAACATGGGCAGGAAAGTCGTGAGGCGGGTTACTCGATTGGGGTGTTTAATACATCGCGGATGAACGCGAGCACGGCGCGACCGATCCCCACGGCCAGGTAGACGCTTATGACGACCACAAACCCAAAATGGGGATGGTTGGTGAACGCAAACAGGATAATCAGGATGCCCCCGAAGGCGAACAAGCTGGACCGGACCGGATGCAGGCGCAGGTGTGCTGGGGTGGGCGTAGGGATGGAGTCGAACGGGATACTTGAGATCATCAACACGGCAAGCAACACGACGAGGGGGATCAGGACCGCCATGCCCTCCTGCCCCGGCATGGAGAACCAGTCCGGATGGTTGAAATTGAGCACCAGGACAGCCAGGAAGATGGCCTGCGCTGGGATGGGCAACCCCGAAAAGTGATCCTTTTTTTCGCCGTCAAATTCAAGATTAAACCGCGCCAGCCGCACCACCCCACAGATGGCGGGCAGCGACGACACGAGCAGGCCCAGCATGCCAAAGTTGTGCAGCCCGAAGGTCCACACCAGAAAGGCGGGCGCTGCGCCGAACGATACCGCATCGGCAAGCGAATCCAGCTCTACCCCAAACAGGCTCGTGCCGTTTGTCAGGCGGGCCATCATGCCGTCGAGCGCGTCGAAGAAACCCGCCAATAGAATCAGCCAGCACGCGGCATCGAAGTTGCCGTCGTGGGCTTGCGTGATGGCGATAAACCCGCTGAGCAGGTTCATCAGCGTAAAAAACGAAGGTACGGCCGACCGGGGGATGCGGCGCGTACGGCCGTCGCGGCGAAGATCCCGGTAGCGCCGCAGCCGCTTGCGAAACTGGCGCTGCGACGCCGGAGGCCAGCGCCGGCCCTTCCCTTTCGACGATCGATCAGCCATCACGCCCCCATCGTCGTGGCACCTGCACGTAGGGCGGGGGCTTCATCAGCTGGCGACGCGTGGGGAATGGTGCCCAGCACCGTCTCGCCGGCCACCACGTGCTGCCCTACCGACACGTTGAGCGCTACGTCCAGGGGCACCATTACATCCATGCGGGAGCCAAACTTTACGATCCCAAACCGCTCCCCGGCCTTTACGGAGTCGCCCGTGCCGATGTGATAGATGATCCGGCGCGCCATGGCACCGGCAATCTGTTTAAACAGAATTTTCCGGCCGGAGGGATGGACCAGCCCCAGCTGCGACCGCTCATTTTTCTCGCTCGCCTTGGGGTGCCACGCGACGAGGTAATCTCCGGGCACGTATTCGTCAAACGCGATGGTGCCATCCGCCGGTGCGCGGTTCACGTGTACGTTTAGCGGGGACAGGAAAATGGAGACCTGTTGCGCCGGGCCCTTGAGAAATAGAGGTTCGTGCACCTCTTCGACCACCACCACCTTCCCGTCGGCTGGCGCAAGCAGCAAGTTGGCGGCGTGGGGGGGCGGCGTACGCTTCGGGTCGCGGAAAAACCACGTAGTGAACCCCAGTGCGGCTACGCCGGCTGCCGCAAGGGGCCAGCGGTACGGATGGGGGGCTTTTCGTGCCAGCGCCAACGCGCCAGCACACAGTCCGGCAGCGCCGGCCATCAATCGGTATCCTTCAGGAGCAAGCACAGATCGTTCGTTCGTCGTGAGGAGTGGGAAAGCGGTGCGTATGTACTATATCGTACCGCAGGATGCGCAGTGTACGGCACCTTTGCCGGTTCGTTCACGCACGGATCACCCCACAGCGCAGCCCATGGCCTTCCTCCCGACTGAACCTCCCCCCACCCCTTCCCTTTGAGCCGGCCCCGACGTCGCCAGACCCTATCCGTGCCACCAGTCGCGATCCAGCGACCGGTACTGGATGGCCTCCGACAGATGCGCGGGGATGATGGACTGCGCGCCCTCCAGGTCGGCGACGGTTCGGCTCACCTTCAGGATGCGATCGAACGCCCGGGCGCTGAGCCCCAGCTTGCGGATGGCCGTCTTGAGCAGTTGCTGCCCCCGGTCATCCAGCGCGCAGTAGCGCCGGACCAGCGTGGAGCCCATCTGCGCGTTACAATACACGCCCGTGTGGGCCGCGTAGCGTTGCGCCTGCACCTCCCGAGCCTGCGTGACGCGCTTCCGCACGGCCGCACTGGGCTCCCCATCTGAGGGCTTGCTGAGCTCATCGAACGGTACTGGCGTGACTTCGATGTGCAAGTCGATACGGTCCAGCAACGGCCCGCTGATCTTACTGAGGTACCGCTGCACCTGCGGTGGAGCGCAGACGCATTCGCGGTTCGGATCCGTGAGGTAGCCGCACGGACAGGGGTTCATGCTGGCCAACATCATGAAGCGGGCCGGGTACTCGACCGTGAAGCGGGCGCGGCTGATCGTGATGCGCCCCTCCTCCAGCGGTTGCCGCAGCACCTCCAGCACCTGCCGCTTGAATTCTGGCAGCTCGTCCATAAAGAGCACACCGTGGTGCGCAAGGGAAATTTCCCCCGGCATGGGATGCGCCCCGCCCCCGCACAGGCCCGCATCGGAAATGGTATGGTGCGGCGCTCGGAACGGACGTGTGGCCACCAGCCCCCGCCCGTTGAGCTTGCCATCGATGGAGTGAATCTTGGTGGTCTCCAACGCCTCATCCGCGCTGAGGGGCGGCAGGATGGTGGGCAAGCGGCGAGCGAGCATGGTCTTGCCCGAGCCGGGAGGCCCGACGAGCAGTCCATTGTGCCCTCCCGCAGCCGCTACCTCCAGCGCGCGCTTTACGTTCTGCTGCCCACGGACCTCCGAGAAATCAACCACATGCTGCTGCGCCTGCTTGAAGAGCGCCCGCACGTCCTGCTCGAAGGGAGCCGGCCCGCCCGTGCCCCGGATGACGGCCACAGCTTCGGGGAGCGAAGCGACAGGGTACACGGCCAGCCCCTCCACCACCGCCGCCTCGGCGGCGTTCTCTTCGGGCACCACCAGCGCTTCTCGTCCGGCCGCGCGGGCCTCAAGCGCCATGGGCAACACGCCCCGTACCGGCCGCACCTGCCCGTCCAGCGCCAGCTCTCCCATGATGGCAACCCGCGCCAGGGCCGCCTCGGATAGCGTGTCGCCATAGGCGGCCAGGAGCCCGATGGCAATGGGCAGATCAAAAGCAGCCCCCTCCTTCCGCACATCGGCAGGCGCCAGATTGACGGTGATTTTGCCCCGCGGGCGCGGTAGCCCGGTGTTGGAAAGGGCGGCAAAGATCCGGTCCAGGCTTTCCCGCACGGCTCCGTTCGGGAGGCCCACCACGGTATACTTGGGCATGCCGCCCGCAATGTGCGTCTCGATGACGATGGGAAGGGCGTCTACCCCAATCGTAGTGGAGGACCAGACTTTCGAAAACATGACACAGGCGACGCGTGAGGGGTCGTCGGATAGTCTACAGACACATTCCACACCCAAAACATAACCCCTCGCCCGCAACGGGGGCGCCATGGGACCTTTCAGCCCAGAAACCGTTGCAAGCCCTCCGCTATTTATCCTTTTGCACTCCCTGCTTTTTCTGCGTCCATGCCCACCGGATCCGACACGCCCGACAGCCGCTCCCACTTCATCCGCAACATCATTGAAGCGGACCTTGCCGACGGCACGCATGAGACGGTGGTTACCCGCTTCCCCCCGGAGCCCAACGGGTTTCTGCACATTGGCCATGCCAAGTCCATCTGCCTCAACTTTGGCATGGCGCGCGACTACCAGGGGCGCTGCCATCTGCGCTTTGACGACACCAACCCGACCACCGAAGACGAGCGCTATGTGGCGTCCATTCAGAGGGACGTACAGTGGCTCGGCTTCGACTGGGGCGACCACCTGTACCACGCTTCGGACTATTTCGAGCGGCTGTACGCTTTCGCCGAACAGCTGATAGCGCAGGGCGATGCGTATGTGGATAGCCAAGACGGAGAGGCCATCCGCGATAACCGGGGCACCGTGACGGAGCCTGGGACTCCGAGCCCGTATCGGAGCCGCTCGCCGGAGGAAAACCTCACCCTCTTCCGCGAGATGCGCGCCGGGGCGTACGGCAACGGCGCGCACGTGCTGCGCGCGAAGATTGATATGGCCTCCCCGCACATGATCATGCGGGATCCTATCCTCTACCGCATTCGCCATACGGACCACTACCGCACGGGAGGGGCGTGGTGCATCTACCCGATGTACGACTTTGCGCATTGCCTCTCGGATGCCATTGAGGAGATTACGCACTCGCTCTGCACGCTGGAGTTTGAAAACAACCGGCGGCTCTACGACTGGATCTTGGAGCGGTGCCTGCCTGCGGAGCAGCAGGCCACACGGCCGCATCAGTACGAGTTTGCGCGGCTCAACATGGACTACACCGTGATGAGCAAGCGCAAGCTGCTACGCCTCGTGGAGGAAGGCTTGGTGGATGGCTGGGACGACCCCCGCTTACCCACACTGGCAGGACTGCGCCGACGTGGCGTACCGCCGTCGGCCATCCGCACCTTCTGCGATCGGATCGGCGTGGCCAAGGCCAACAGCCGGGTCGAGATCGCGCTCTTCGAACACGTCCTGCGTGACGACCTCAACTACCGGTCCCCCCGTATCATGGGCGTACTGGATCCGCTGAAGGTGACCATCACCAACTATCCAGCAGGCGAAACGGAGCAGATCGAGGCGCCCCACTGGCCGCGCGATATTGATAACGACGGCAGCCGCACCGTGCCGTTTGGGCGCGAGCTCTACATTGAGCGGGAGGACTTCCGGATGGATCCGCCCGACGGCTTTTACCGTCTCGCGCCCGGCCGAGAAGTGCGCCTGCGCCATGCCTACTTCCTCCGCTGCGATGACGTGGTGCGAGACGGCGACGGCGAGGTCGTCGAGCTCCGCTGTACCTACGACCCGGACACAAAAGGCCAGACGAAGGCCCGCGACGGCCGCCGGCCCAAGGGCATCGTGCACTGGGTGAGCGCTGCGCATGCGGTGCCGGCCACGGTGCGCATGGTGGACCGTCTCTTCTCCGTACCCAACCCGGAGGCCCACGAGGAAGACTTTACGGCCTTCCTCAATCCGCACTCCATGCCGATCGCCAAGGCGATGCTGGAGCCGGCAGTGCGCGACTTTCCCGCCGAGCAGCGCCTGCAGTTCGAACGGCAGGGGTACTTCTGGCGCGATGCTGACGCGACCGACGAGGCACTGGTCTTCAATCAGATCATCCCGCTGCGCGACTCTTGGAGCGCCGAGGAGGAGACAGCGGACGCGCCAACCGGCCCAACCAAGGAAGAGATCGAGGCTGCCAATCCGCAGATTCACACGGACCCCGCTGCGGCCTTTACCGATGCACAAAATGCCCGGCTGCAGGCGTTCACGGAGGAGTTCGGCGTGGCGCGCGACGATGCTGTACAGCTCATCGACACCCCCCACCTCGCCGATTACCTCGAAGCAGCGCTGGATGGCTATCACGAGGCGCAAGCCGTCGCCAACTGGATCTTGAACGAGTTGATGGGGATGGTATCCCCCACGGAGTTGCCGGATCTCCCCTTCACCCCTGAGCAGTTTGGGGTGCTCGTGCGGCAGGTGGACACCGACGAGATCACCGGGCGTGTAGGAAAGGACGTCCTCGCGGCCATGCTTGAGAGAGGCGTGGATCCGCAGGACTACATCGCGGCGGAGGGCCTGCACAACATCGACGACGAGGACGCGCTGCGGGAGATCATCGACGCGCAGCTATCGGCCTATCCGGGCAAGGTTGAGGCGTACCGTAACGGCAAGGAAGGCTTGCTGGGCTTCTTCATGGGGCACGTGATGCGCGAGACCAACGGACAGGCTGATCCCCAAACGGCCCAAGCCCTCCTGCGCAATGCGCTGACCGCCGACACCTCCACGGCGGCGCAGTGACGCCAGGGGGAGGCCGGCGGCCGGCCGTGGCATCCCTGGTCGGGGGTGGTCACCCGAGCACGTCGATCGCCGTGCGCATACGCTCCACACAGGTCGTACGGCCGAGCACCTCCATCATGGCGAAGAGGCTGGGGCCAAAGGTAACGCCGCTGAGCGCGAGGCGGGTGGGATGAATGATACGGCCCGCCCCACAGTCGTGCGCGTCGGCCAGTTCCCGGAGGGTCTCTTCTGCTGTGGCCGCTGAAAACGTGTCCAGCTCCTCAAGCGCCTCCGCGTACGCACCAAGCAGCGCGGGCGCGTCGTCTTTCCAGCGCTTCTTCACGCCCTTCTCATTGTACGCGTCCGGCACCTCAAAAAAGTAGCGGCCTTCGGTAAATACCTCGTGCGCAAACGATACTCGTTCTTGCATGAGCGCGCACACGCGCTCCAGGTAGCCATCGTCGATGTCCCCAACGCCCTGCGCTTCCGCATGCGTCGCCACACGCGCGCAAAACGTGTCCAGCGCCATGGCCCGGAGGTGCTGCTCGTTGAACCACCGGAGCTTATCCATATCAAACTGCACGCCACTGGAGCCGACCCGGTCCAGCGTAAAGGCTTTAGCCAGCCCCTCTGGCGAAAACACCTCTTGCTCGGTGCCCGGGTTCCAGCCCAGCAGGGCCAGGAAGTTAAGCAACGCCTCTGGCTCGTAGCCCGCCTCCGCATAGTCACTTACCGACACCGGAATGCCAAGCGCCTCGGCGTCGCGCTTTGAGAGCTTGCCCCCCTCCGGGCTTAGAATTAGCGGCAGATGGGCAAACACCGGCGGCTCCCAGCCGAAGTAACGGTACAGGAGGACGTGCTTGGGTGTTGACGGGAGCCACTCTTCACCCCGTATGACGTGCGTAATAGCCATCAGGTGGTCGTCTACTACGTTGGCCAGATGATAGGTGGGCATCCCGTCGGATTTGAGGAGTACCTGGTCGTCCACCTTTTCAGAGGCGAAGCTGACGGTGCCGCGCACGGCATCCTCGAACCGAATGGAGCTTTCCGAGGCCACCTTCATGCGCACCACGTAGGGATCGCCATTGGCGATGCGCCGGGTGACGTCCGCATCCGGTAGCGTGAGGCTATTCTCCATTTCGCCCCGCGTAGCCGCGTTGTACGAAAAGCCATGCTCTGCCTCCTCGCGACGCGCCTCCAGGGCTTCCGGCGTATCGAAGGCATAGTAGGCATGGCCGCTATCCAGCAGCTGCTGCACGTATTGCTGATAGAGTTCCTTGCGCGACGATTGATAGTACGGCCCTACATCCCCCCCAACGTTGGGTCCTTCATCGTACGAGAGCCCGGCCCAGGATAGCGCCTCAATAATATCTTCATCTGCATCCTCCACGTATCGCTCCCGGTCCGTGTCTTCGATGCGAAGAACGAACGTGCCGTCGTGCTTCCGAGCCAACAAGTAATTGTACAGGGCGGTACGGAGCCCTCCAATGTGAAGAAACCCCGTGGGGCTGGGGGCAAAGCGAACGCGAACCGGTCGACTACACATGTGCGAAGCGGCAGATACAGTTTGGGATACAATGGACACGTAACCTACTCATCAGCGCTGTTCCGTTCGCAAAGATCACACAAAGAACCTCTGACGATTCCGCTACGACTGCAGGGGGCTCGTACTACCGGCAGGCACGCGGGATAGATCACCGGGGCGTATCGATCCCGCATCGTGCGCATGTTACGGGTCGGTGAGCCGGCTGGCCTCTACGGTGATCCCGGGATAGTACACGTAGATGGGCTGAGCAGCTGAGGGCGAGGCCGCCGGCTGGCTGGGCGGCCGTGTAGCATCAAACTGACGAAAGGCGATGCGCTCCTCAAAGCCTTCCACGGTGACGGGCGTCGCCTCGGTCGGCTGCGGTGTAGGCGAGCCAGAGGAAAGAAAGCCTGCAATAAATATCACCACGGCTGCGGTGAGGGCCACTCCGGCAGAGACAGGCCGCCGGGCGTGCCAGAGCGGATACCGGTCTGCCCTCCGGTTTACCTGCGCGTTTCGCTCCTGCTGCTCGGAGAGGCGACCGAGAAAGTGTTCATCCATCGCAGGCGGAACAGCCAGGCGCTCGTGGCGCAGCATACGACGGAACGCGAGCCCAACCTCCAGCACCTCGCGGCACGCGGCGCACGATGCCACATGCGCAAAAAACGCCGCGTACTCACGCCGCGGCAGTTCGCCGTCCAGAAAGGCGTTCGCACGGCCCTCCTGTGAACAGGGTGTTTGCCTCACCTGATGCTCGTGCCGATCCCCGTCCATAGCGTCCATCGGTGACTGATCATTGGATGTGGTTACCCGGTCCCTTGCGTCTTACCCGCTGCCCGGGCGCGCTGCCGTTCAACAGCCGGCTTGAGCAAGGTCGCCAGTTTACGGCGGGCCTTAAACAGGCGCGACTTGACGGCGCTGAGCGTGCTGCGCGTAACCGCCGCAATTTCTCTGTACGACAGGTTTTGATATTCGCGGAGGATAATGACTTCGCGATAGTCGGGTTTTAGTTGCGCCAGGCACTGATTGACCAGGGCCACCTGTTCACTCTTCTCCAACGGAGCGCTGGGCTTTTGGGAGGCCTGCCGGCTGGCCTCCTCGCGCATCTTTGGTTCGAGACTCACCTGCCGCTTTTCACGCCGGATGACGTTCAGGCATTGGTTGCGCGCGATGGTGAAGAGCCACGACCGAAAGGAGCCCGCATGGAGGAGCCGTTCGCGGTTCTCGTATACGCGCAAAAACGTATCTTGCATCACGTCGGCCGCGCGCTCCTCGTTCAACAGCATCTTCAAGCAGAAGCCGTACACCTGGTCTTTGTACCGGTTGTAGAGCGATACAAAGGCAAACTCGTCGCCGTCCCGCATGGCTTCGATAAGGGCGCGATCGTCGGTCGTCATGGCAGAAGAAAGAGCTACGCGAGGCCGCAGCAGCCAGCGGCAGCTCATCCACAGGTTGGTTGGTTTGAAAGCCTCGCCTTAGACGGGAGACACGCACACGGGCCGAAAGTTGCCGCTACAGGGCAGGGACGTCCCGGGCCCGCGGGCAACTACACCGGAAGAACTGGCGTACAGGCGGTTGCCTTATTGACTCAGGTGATCTCTTGTTTGTATGCGTTTATCATCCAGCGTTACCGTCTGTGCCCTCGCGATGGGCTTCTGGTTGGCCAGTTGCGGGCCGGCGGACGAGCCGGGCGGGTACGTGGCCCGCGTGCATGATGCTACCCTATCGCAGGCCGACATGCAGCACATGATGCAGGCGGTGGGTGCACGGCAAGACTCTGCTGCCGTGGCGGAGCAGGTCATCAGTCAGTGGGTGCGAAACGAGCTGCTTTACCAAGAAGCAGAGCGGCGAGGCCTACGGGATACCGATGCTGTGCAGGAGCAACTCCGAGAGAGCGAGCGCACCATCCTGATCAACGCGCTGGTGGCTGAGCTTCACGAGACGGGCGCGAGCCAGCCTACGGCGGAAGAGGTTCAGCAGTACTACGACCGGCACCGGGAGCACCTGCAACTGCGCGAGCCGTACGTTTACCTGCGTTTCGCAGAGACGCGCGCGGAGCCGGCAGCCGACAGTTTGCAAGCGCTTCTGGCAGAGGACGCCTTGTCCGAACCCCGGTGGATTCGAAAGGTGCAACAACTCGCCATCGACCCGGCGGCCGCCATCGACCTTTCCACGCACTACTATCCAGAGCGCCACGTCTTTCCCGCGCGTGAAGCCCTCCGCCAACGCCTTCAGTCGATGCGTCCTGGAGACGTAGCCCGGATACCCACCGAGACGTCCGTCGTGGTTATGCGGCTTGAAGCCCGCGCCGAAGCCGGGACCGTCCCTGAGCTGGCATGGGTGGAGGATGTGATTCGCCAGCGCCTGGCCGTGCAAAAGCGGAAACAGTCATTCGCACGTCAGGTTCAACGGCTGCACGTGGAGGCTGCGTCCCGAGACCTGCTTGATATCCCTGAGGGTGTGGACCGGTCCCCCCGACCGTAGGCCTGCCTGCAGTTCGTCCTTTTCAAACGGGGTCGCGCGGTCTGCTGCGACCTCGATGGTTGTGTAGTTTTCCCCACTGATTGTATGTACCGTTGCATGGACACGTATGCCCTTCAGCCGCGCCTTCGTTTGTGTGGTGTGCTGCTCCTCACCTTTCTCTTTTCGTACGCCGGGAGCCCCCTCTCGCCCACCGCGTCCGCACAATCAGCAGACGATACGGTTATTGACGAGATCGTCGCCGTTGTAGATGATGACATCGTGCTCCGGTCGGAGGTGGACGGGCTGGTACAGAATATGGCTCAGCAGCAGAATACGCAGCCCACCGACCGGATGTGGATCCAGGCCCTCAACCAGGTGGTCAATCAGCAGGTATTGGCTTCTGAAGCGCGGCAGGATACCACCATTCAGGTCAGTGACCAGCAGGTGGAGCAAGCCATGGACCGGCAGATCGGCCAGATGGTGCAGCAAGTGGGCGGTGAAGAGCAACTGGAGCAAATGTACGGGCAGTCCCTCCTGCAAATACGAGAGGACCTCCGCGAAGACTTCCGCAATCAACTGCTGGCGCAGCGGATGCAGCAGCGGCACATGCAGTCGGTCCGCATTACCCCCTCAGAGGTTGAAGCATGGTTTCGGCAGTTTCCCGAGGAGCAGTTACCCGAGCTTCCCGATATCGTCCGGTTGGCTCACATCGTGAAGTACCCGGAGGTAAGTGAGGCCGCCCAGCAGGAAGCCCGCGAGATTATCTCCACGATCCGGGACTCCATCGTGGTGGGGGGCGCTACCTTCGAAGACATGGCTCGGCAGTTTTCCGAAGACCAGGGCTCGGCACGGCAAGGCGGGCGCTACCCCGATTACGAGATCGGCGATCTTGTGCCCGAGTTTGGCGCTGTTGCAGCGCGGTTGCCGACCGGTGAAATCTCTGAGCCGTTCCGGACACAGTTTGGATTCCATATCATGCGCCTCAATGAGCGGCAAGGGGATCAGGTAGACTTCAACCACATCTTGATTCAGGTGGATGAGCGGTCGGCCGATATCCAGCCCGCCCTGGAGTTTCTCTCGACGATTCGCGATTCCATCGTGACGCACAACCAGCCCTTCGACCGCATGGCCCGCCGGCATTCCGAGGAGGAACGGTCCGCCGAGGTTGGCGGACGCGTGCTCGATCCGCAGTCGGGCGAGCGGGACCTTTTCCTGGAGCGCCTCGATCGCTCCTGGCAGCGTACCATCCGCGGCCTTGAGCCGGGAGAGATCGGCCAGCCGCGGGAGGTACAGCTTCTCGACGGCGCCCGCGCCGCGCACATCGTCAAGCTACAGGAGTTCACACCGGCGCACCGGGTCAGCCTGGAGACCGACTACGAGCGCATTCGCGAGTTTGCCCTGCAGGACAAGCGCGCCGAACAGATGCAACGCTGGGTCGACGGCTTGCGCGAGGATCTGCATGTAGAGCTGCGCGGCAAGGCGGCCCGGCTCCAAGAAGCGTTGCCCGACGACGCCACGGAGCCAGAAATCGAACCAGGAGATATGGACGCGACACCTCCCGGGCAGGGGCGCCCGTCTCCACCCCGCCCGTAACCCCGGCCTCCCGGGCCCCTCCGTCTGTCGCATCACGCGTCGCCTTTTCTCTTTTCGACTACTCGCCTGTCTCCATGGCCGAATCCATGTCCGTCCACCCTTCGCCCGACGCCGACCCGCAGACGCTGGACGACTTGCAGACCTCGGTTCAGCAGCTGCGGGATGAGATCGGGAAGGTCATCATCGGGCAGGAAACCATCGTGCGGAATGTGACGGTAAGCCTGCTTGCCCGCGGCCACGTCCTGCTCATCGGGGTGCCCGGCCTTGCCAAGACGCTCCTGATTCGCACGCTCGCTGATGCGCTGGATCTCTCTTTTAGCCGCATCCAGTTCACGCCCGACTTGATGCCGAGTGACATCACAGGGACCGAAATTATTGACGAGGACCGCACCACGGGGCGCCGCTCGTTTCGGTTTGTAGAAGGACCCGTGTTTGCCAATATCATCCTGGCCGACGAGATCAACCGTACGCCCCCCAAGACGCAGGCAGCCTTGTTGGAGGCTATGCAGGAGCGCCATGTCACGGCCGCAGGCCAAACGCTCCCCCTGCCCACGCCGTTCTTCGTCCTGGCGACGCAAAACCCGATCGAGCAAGAAGGGACCTACCCGCTGCCGGAGGCCCAGCTGGACCGCTTTATGCTGAATCTTTGGCTCGACTACCCCGCGTTTGAGCAAGAAGTGGAAGTCGTGCGCTCAACGACCGGCGCCCCGCCAGCGGCGGTGTCTGCGGTGATGTCTGGGGACGAATTGCAGACCTATCAGCAGTTTGTGCGTCAGTTACCGGTAGCAGACAACGTGATTCAGTACGCCGTGCGCCTGGTCAGCAGTACCCGTCCGCAGAGCGAGCAGGCTCCGGAATACATCACGTCGTACCTCAGCTACGGCGCCGGCCCCCGGGCATCGCAGTACCTCATCCTGGGCGCGAAGGCACTGGCGGCTATGGACGGGCGGCTCACGCCTCTTATCAGCGATGTCCGGAAGGTCGCCATTCCGGTGCTGCGTCACCGGATTGTGTCGAACTTCAACGCTGAGGCCGATGGCGTCACGGGCCTGGAACTCATCGGACGCTTGGTCGAAGATACCGCTACCGCCGCATGAGCCCCTCACCTGTACCCTCGGATAGCTCCCCCTTGAAGCGTGTGGTGCTGGTCGGGGGAGGCCACGCCATGCTGCCCTCCCTACAGGCGGCCCGCCAGTGGACCGACGCTGGCCATGAGGTTACCCTGGTCAACCCCGGCCGCTTCCTCTATTACTCGGGCATGGTGCCGGAGTATCTTGGCGGGGTGTACCGAGAGGAGGATGTCCGCATCGACCTGCAGGCGCTGTGTGCGACCGCCAATGTGCGGTTTGTGGAGGCCCGGGCGGCGGCTCTGGATGCAAAACGACAACGCGTTCAGGCCGGCGGCACCTGGCTCCCGTACGACCTCGCAGCGCTCGACATCGGCGCCGTCCCCCCAGGCCGACCGCAGACTGCCCTTCCAACCAAGCCGCTGCATGGGCTGCAAGCACTGGCCGCTTCCGTGCAGGCGGTGCTCCACGACGCGCGCACCACGCGCCATCTGGTAATGGTAGGCGCCGGCGCCGCAGGGGTGGAGCTCACCCTGAACCTGTCTGCCCGGCTACACCGTGCAGGCAAGGCCTCACAGATGAAGCTCACCCTTGTAGACCAAGCCGACCGGGTGCTCCCGCGGTTTCCGGTAGGCGCGAGCCGGTACGCGGCGCGGATGCTGCGGCAACGCGGGGTGCGGCTCCACTTGGGAACCACAGTATCCCCGCCCCGCCCTGACGAGGGGGCCCTGCGCGTAGCGCTCTCGGGCGCCGCTGAGGACCTTGTTGTGGACGACGTGGTGTGGGCCACCGGTGCCACGGCCCCCCCACTTTTGCAGGATAGCGGCCTCCCATGCACGGCAAACGGCTTTGTGCGCGTCGACCCGCAGCTCCAAGTGCACGGCCACCCGGCAGTGTTTGCAGCCGGCGACTGCGCCAAAGTGGAGGGCTACGCAGACCTGGCCCGGATTGGCGTTCACGCCGTAAAGCAGGGCCCCGTGCTCCGGGACAACATCACGCATGCCCTCCATGAGCGCAAAGACACGGCCCGCAAGACGTTCCGGCCCTACCCCGTCGCCCCGCTTATTTTGTCGACCGGCACGCCGCGTGGCCTCTGGATTGCCGGGCCCCTCTGGATCGCCGGTACCCCCATGCTACGGCTCAAGCATTACGTTGACCGCTCCTGGATTCAGTCCTACCAGCCGTCAGATACCCCGGCGCGGGGGCTTGACTTGTGGGATGCCCGTGCTCCGCTACCGAAGGCCCTGCCCTCCGCAGTGCAGCACGCCCCTGTCTCCGCGTGAGCCCTGTGCCGTAGGGCTAAGGCCACCGCTGTGAGGGGCAGCTACGGCTGGTCCACCAGCGCTCCATGCTGCACCATTGCTGCAGCAACGTCCAACCCGCTTTGCAGCGCGTGCGGCACGCGCGCCTGTCCCACCATGAAGTCGCCGGCAAAAAAGAGCCCCTGTGGCGCTGCCTGCGACAGCACGTCCGTAGCAGCGGCTGCAGTGGGCTGAGCGTAACGCCAGCGCTGGTGATCCACCCAGTCCGGATGGGCCGCCGCGGGCGCCTTCAGCAGGTCGGCAGCGTGCGTGGCAGCTACCGGAGCCAGCTCCTCCGGCGGCATGTCAAACCGTTCTTCCGACCACCCCGCTTGCATCTGGCAGATGAGCACCCGCTGATCCGCGGGAACGTGCCCTGGTTTATCTTCCTCAAAACTAAGCCACCCGATGGGGTAGGCACCATCGGCATTGGCAAAGCCGTAGAACGGATGTGTCCGCGCCCAGCGCTCATGGTATCCCAGAATCAGCGTGTGCAGCGACTCATACGAGGACGCGCGCAGGGCTTCGATGAGTGGACCAGCCAGCGCCGGCGGAAGGTCACTACCGGCGAGCAGGTCGGCCGTCTGGGGCGCTGGAGGCGTAAGCAGGAGCTGATCGAACGGCCCGAAGGACCGGCCATCCGTCGCCTCAACCGCCCATGCCCCCTCGGCCTGGTGGATCTTGGCGATGCGCGTCCGCAGGTGAACGGTAGCTCCAGAGGCCGTAGCGAGGTGCTTACCCAGCGTATGAATACCCCCACGATACGTCCAGGCCTGATTCTCCTCGGTTTCGGGGATGGGCGTACACTCGCCCGCAGCGGTAAACGTGCATAGGGGCCGCTGCACGCGCACCAGGCCCTCGCTCGGGAGGAGATCGTGCACGAGTGTCCGGTGCCGCTCCTTTTTCAGCTTGAAAAAGTTGGCGCCGTGGTCGTAGCGGATCTTGTCCCGACGGCGGGTAGTTGCCCGCCCCGACACACCGCGGGCTTTATCTATGAGGGTTACCCGGGCTGCCGTGTCGCGCAACGCGAACGCAGCAGCACATCCGGCGATACCGGCGCCAATGATGCCTATTTGTGGTGTTGCCATGCCTACACGATGGGTGCGTCAAAGAAACTGAACAACGGCTGCAGGAGCCTTTTGCCCACGCAGTCGTTAGCCGCGTCCTTTACCGTTCGAGATAGTGTGCGTTCTCATGCTTGCCCGTATCCTGGCGCTGTTTCTTATTCTACCGGCCGTCGAACTCGCGTTGCTGATGTATGTGAGTACCCTCATCGGCTTCGGGGAGACCGTAGCGATTATCGTCGTGACCGGTATCGTCGGGGGGCTGTTGGCCAAGCGTGAGGGCGTTTCTGCGTGGAACCGACTGAACCGCAAGATGGCCGGAGGCGGCCTGCCGGGCGACGAGTTAGTGGATGGGGTCATCATCCTGATTGCCGGCGCCTTGCTTGTGACCCCGGGCGTGCTCACGGATGTTGTCGGCTTCATGGGCCTGATCCCTCCGTCTCGCCGTATGATTCGTCGCTATGCCCTCAAGCGGTTTCGGAAAAAGGCGGACCAGGGGCAGATGGGATTTTACATGGGGGGCTTCGGACAGGCGCCGGAAGGCTCGCCGTACGACACACCGCCGTATGACACCCCTCCTTTCGATGGCCCGCACCCGGCAAATGGCTTTCCGGAAACTGATCAAGAGGCTGAGGAGGAAGCGGACGACCGCCCGTCTGATGACACATCATCGGCGTCGGGTGGATCAACGCCAGACGCATCCGCCCCCACCTCAAAAGCGGACCGTGATGCCCAGTCCTCCTGGAGTGGCAGCGGCCGACGTGTCCCCCGGCATGGAGAGGAGTTTTCCGAGCCGGGATCGGGAGGCGACCCAGCTGATCGCGTCTAACGCCAACAGGCCCATCCCCTGGAGAATGAGCGCGGTGCCGTGCCCGCGCCACGCGGCATTGCGGTCTACCCCTTCCCCTGCTGCGACGACCATAGCCGTCCCCACGCCCATGTAGCCCACATTGAGGCCAAGGTTGGCCAGCAGGATGTCATGGTACCGCCGCTCCGCACGCACGGCCGTTCCGAAGCCAGCATCCGGCGGAGAGCCGCCGCCCAATAACCCCACCGCAGCGATGCCCACGTTGACCGCGCCCCACAGCGCCGATTGTTGGCCGAATCCGCGAGCGGCCTCATCGCGCCCGGACGCCCACAGCGCAGCGCCGCCCAGCACGTTGGATCCTCCCCAGGCCAACACGCGGATCAGGTGACGGCGCTCCGAGGCCTGACGCTGCTCAGAAAGGTCGGTGATGTTGGTGAGCTGAAGCTGCATGGTCGTATCCGCATCTGAGAGAAACACACTGCTCGCCTGTGCTGACGTCGCGCAGGCGAGTGCGATCGCCACTGGTACCAATAGGCCCGCACACAGGCGTGACAGCAATGGAGGCATACAGACGCCCTCGGTTGGTTGACATTCTATACGTATAGTGCGGACGCTCCATACAGTACGGACCCAGCGGTGAAAGCGGAAGGGGCCGGCGCGCATTCATCCGAAGCGTTACGTTTGTAGGCAGCTATCCCGGAAAGCCTGCTTTTCCCTTAACGGTACGGTACAGCCTGTGGATAGTCTGCCGTCGGCTTTAAGGCCTCACTGGCAGCGCGGCCTCCACACGGGCGATCAGTTCTTCCTCCACGTCTTCGTAGCCCCCGTCCTCGTACCACGTGATCAACGGCTCCACCACGTCGTTGCCTTCTGCCCCTTCGGCAATGAGTCTTTCGCGGAGCGCAGCAGCCGCTGCCGGGCGCGGGCCCCAGTCAAAGAGCTCGTCTCCATCGGCAGAAAAGGCCACCAGTTTAGGAATGCTTCGGGAACCGCCGGTCAGGTACTGATCCATGATATCGAGGTTATCATCGCGGCGCAGGATGCGCAGCGTAACATGATCAGACAGGGACGCAGCCCGCGCGATGATGGGCAGACTGAAGGCCGAGTCGCCGCACCAGTCGTCGGTGAGCACCATCCACAGCTGTGGGGTGGCGATGGTACTCATCACCTCGCGGAGCTCCTCACTCGCGGTGTATTCCTGCTCCACCGCCTCGGCGCGCTCCCAGTTGTACCGGGCGTAGTGCTGATAGCGCCGCTCATCAGCGGAGAGCTCGGCCATCGAACGCTTCAGCTTCTCCTCCCAAGCCTCCGTGTACGCATCGTACGTCAGGCCCTCGTGCGGGCGGCGATCATCGAAAAAATCAGGCATACCGTCGTGTTAGCAGTAGTGGTAAAAAAAGCGTGCTTTTTGCGGCTCACTCAAGCCTCAACACGGAGCACAATTTTTCCTGTATTCCGGTTGTTCTCCATGTGCCGATGGGCTTCTTGGACGTTAGTCCATGGATGTATGGAGTCAATTACAGGCTGCAGGTTTTTGTTTTGCAATAATGGCAAATAGTCGTCGGCGAAGGCTGCCACAAGGTGGCGCTTATAGGCCAGCGTGCGGTTTCGCAGGGTGGAGGTGCGCAGCGAGCCTCGCTTCCGAAAGAGCTGCCCCAGCGGAAACGCCTCCACCGTGACGCCGCCCATGAGGGCCAGCACCACCCAGCGCCCATCCTGTGCCAGCGCTCGGATATTCTTGCGCGCATATCCGGCCCCGATGAAGTCCAGAATGACGTCAGCCCCCTGCCCATCCGTGGCCTCGAGCATGCGGCCTGCAAAGTCCTCGTGCGCATAGTCAATCGTGGTCGCCGCGCCCAGCGTGCGGCATGCCGCGTGCTTGCCGGCGGAAGCCGTGATATGCGGCGTAGCTTCAGCCGCACGGGCAAGTTGTATTGCGGCGGTGCCGACGCCGCTGCCCCCTGCATGAATCAGGACGTGGTCGCCCGCGGCCAGCTCTCCGAGCCAGAACAGCGCCTGGTAGGCCGTCAAGAAGACTTCGGGGATAGCGGCTGCTTCGGCGAAGGAGAGGTCCTTCGGCTTCGGCAGGAGCAGCCCCTCATCAACCGCAACGAACTCCGCATAGCCGCCCCCTGCCAGCAGCCCGAAGACGGCCGCCCCCGCGTCCCAGCGCGAGACGTCCGCTCCCACGGCAACGACCTCGCCGGCCATTTCGAGGCCCAGGATGGGCGAGGCGCCGGGCGGGGGGTCGTAATGGCCGCGCCGCTGGTACGTGTCCGCGCGGTTAAGCGCTGTCGCCCGAACGCGGACCAGCACCTCCGTAGGGCCCGGCGTGGGGCGCTCGGCTGTGCCCATGGTAAGCTGCTCCGGGCCCCCCGGCGCCTGTACCTGTACCGCTTTCATCCTCTCCATCATCACGCCTCTCTCGTATCGACAGTAACTTCGCTGTGCAGCGTCCGGTGGACCGGGCACCGGTCGGCAATTTGTATCAAGCGCGCCCGCTGTTCATCCGTGAGGTCGCCGGTCAAGGTTAGCACGCGGGCGATGCGATCCACCTTGCCCTTCTGCGTTTCGCACGAAGCGCAGTCGCGCGCATGAATCTTCTCGTGGGACAGCCGGACGGCTACACCGTCCAGCGGCCACTCCTTCCGCTCGGCGTACATGCGCAGGGTCATGGCCGTGCACGAGCCGAGCGCGCCCAGCAGGTAGTCGTAAGGCGTGGGCCCCGTCTCCGTCCCGCCCATGGAAGCGGGCTCATCGGCGCGGAGCGTGTAGCCGCGCGTCTGCAGATCGGTCTGATATCCATTCCGCAGAGTGGCGGTCAGTGTGTTGTCGGCATAGCTTTCCGCCGTGTCCTGGTCCTGCACCTCTGGCGCCTTTGGTGCTGCGTCCTCCACCTCCACGTACTTCGCCGCCCAGGCGCCAATCACGCGCCCCACGTACCGGGCGTCCGCGCGGTCTGACAGCAGGTGATCGGCGGAATCCAGCGACATAAAGCTTTTGGGATGCTTCGCAGCTTTGAAGATCTTCCCTGCATTATCTACGCCTACGATTTTATCGATGGGCGAGTGAAAAATCAGCAGGGCTCGGTTGAGCGCGCCCAGCACCTCGGCACTCGACGTTTCGCGGAGGTCGTCGATGAATTGCTTCTTGACCGTAAACGGCCGCCCGCCGATGTTGACTTCTGCCTGGCCCTTCTCTTCGATCGTTTCGAGGTCATCCTCGAAGATGTTCAGCACATGGTCAGGGGCATAGGGCGCCCCGATAGTGGCCACCGCCTTAATCGAGGGCAGTTGCGTAGCTGCTCGGATGACCGCTGCTCCACCCAGCGAATGGCCAATGATGAGCGTAGGAACGGCGTGCTGTTCCTCGAGAAAGGTCGCAGCAGCCAGCAAGTCGCTAATATTTTTGGAAAAGTTCGTGTCTTCGAAATCCCCCTCGCTCTCCCCCAGCCCGGTAAAGTCGAAGCGCAGCACCCCCACCCCTTCCGCGGCAAGGGCCTGGCTGATCAGGCGAACAGCGCGTAGGTTTTTTGTACAGGTAAAGCAATGTGCAAAGATAGCGAACGTGGTGGGATCCTGGCCGTCTGGCAATTCCAGCTCAGCGCTTAAGCGCTGGCCGCCTTTGTTGGTGAAGGAGACCTTCTCGCGGGTAGTCATGAAGACGTGGGGTTGGAGGTAGCGTGAGGATGGAGAGCAAAATGTTGACGTGTAGCAATGGCCCCGTCCGGGGTGTAGGTCTGCTCTATCAGCGTCCCTCCTCCGGCACGGTTAAGCAGCAGGACGGTTGAGGCGCGCGTGCCATAGCGCGGCGACGCGATAAAAATGGAAGACAGAGCCCGTTCCCAGTCTCGCGGCACCCCGGTATCAGGCAGCGCCTCGTCGGGCGCCGGGGTGTCGTCCTGCAGCAGATCAAAGAGGGCCGGCACGAGAGCATCATCTGCGCTTAGGATGGTACGTAGCCGACGCTTGGCGCGCGTTACTTTCGGCCATGGCGTGTCCAGCGTCGCATTCGATAACCCATAGAGTCCGGAGGTAAGGGTTTGCGATGCCGCAGCTGTGCTTACGTACTGTATGGCATCTGCATCTCCTATCAGGAGATTGAAGCCGTTGTACTGCCGGCGGGTTTGCTCTACCGCGTGTTGATAAGAAGCGGCCGACCTGTGGTGAAGAAGATAGCCCGCCACGAGTGCTCCGCGTGAGGCTGCTGTTGTTTTTTGCGCGTCGGGCGCCCGCACATTCGTGACGATGCAGAAGCGCTGGCTGCCACTGACCCCCATCCACGTGCCGCCTGCCCGAAGGTCGCGGCCGGCCACGAGGCTCGGGTGCTCCGGCCAACGCGCCGCAGCTGCGGTGGGACGTGCATAAAACTCATCCCGGTTGCCGGCCAGGATCAAGCGATACTGCGGGTGCATGTCGTATGCCCAGACAAGAAGGCACATAGCCACGATCAGGCCGGGTGGGAGTGGAGCGCGAGCAGGGCGGGTGGGGCATTAACTTGATTGAGGAATCGGTACGAAAGCACCTGTACGGCTTCCTGATCCAACGCCGCCGCCCAGTCCGTAACCGCACGCGCTTCGGCCGCACCGCCCGGATGCCCGGCGTAGAGCACGACGGTGACAACGCCGCCTGCTTCCAAAAGGGTCAGGGCCTGTTGCAGCGCTTGCACCGTCGTATCGGGCGTGGTCGTGATGGTATGGTCTCCTCCGGGGAGATAGCCGAGGTTGAACATGACGGCCCCAACGTGGCCGTGCACCTCCGCGGGGAGCGTGCCGGCCAGGGTAGCGTGGGAGGCCTCGTGAAGGAGCACACGCTCGGCCACACCTGCGGTAGCGAGGCGCTGCCGCGTCCGCTTGAGGGCGAGCGGCTGTGTGTCGAACCCGTGCACGCGGCCGTCAGCCCCGACGGCTTCTGCCAGATGGAGCGTATCGTGCCCGTTGCCAACGGTGGCGTCAACCGCTACCGCTCCTGCTCCCAGTGCACGCGCGGTAAGATGATGGGCGAAGTCGAGGACAGCGTACATGGGTGGGGCATCCGATTCATGAAGGCCGCGTGTTGGACGAGCGTTCCCGGGAGGTGTTCGCGCCGGGGGACCGCATGCCCATGGCTGAGGTACGACTCTCCTCTCCTGTTGATCTTTCGCGCGTGGCATGTCCTCTCCCACCCCGTTTCACACCCTTTCACTCCCCCAGCACTCCTATGGGCTCTACGCCGAGCGACTCGCTGCCGTGCCGCGGCTGTTAGCGGATCATGGGCTCAACAGCCGTCAGGTGCTGGTGGTTACCGATGCGCACGTGGCCGCACACTACCTGCGCCCGCTCACGCATCACCTCGAAAAATCCGGGCGCCGGGTCAGGGCTATTGTTGTGCCCCCCGGCGAGCAGACGAAGGCCTCCGATCCCCTGCACGACGTGTACGACGCGGCGCTGACCTCTGGTATCGACCGGTCGACCCCTGTACTGGCACTCGGCGGCGGCGTGGTGGGCGACCTGGCGGGCTTCGCCGCCGCTACCCTCCTGCGGGGGCTTCCGCTGGTACATCTCCCCACCTCACTCATTGCTCAGGTCGACAGCAGCATTGGCGGAAAGACGGGGATCAATCATGCCGTGGGAAAAAACCTGATCGGTGCTTTTTACCAGCCCGTTTTTGTCAATGCCGACCCCACCACACTTAACTCTCTGCCCCTCCGCGAGTGGCAGAGCGGGCTGGCCGAGGTGGTGAAGCATGCCCTCATTGCAGCCCCCGCCTTTTTCGAGGAACTGCAGACCTATCACGCCGATGTGCTGAGCCGAGAGCCGCACCGCGTGGCGTCCGTGGTGCAGCGGGCGGCTACGATCAAGGCACGCATCGTTGCCAGCGACGTGCATGAGCAGGGCCAGCGCGCCCTCCTCAACTTCGGGCACACGTTCGGGCACGCGCTCGAATCGGTGTGCGGGTATGGCGTACTGACGCATGGGGAGGCGGTCTTCCTCGGCATGCGGGTGGCGCTACGCGTGTCCCACCACCTGACGCCCCACCCGTCCCTGCTGCGGGCCCTGGAGACGGTGCAAGACTTTCCAGTCAGTGCCGCGGCTCAGACGGTAGCACGCGCTGACCTTATGGCGTCGATGCAACATGACAAAAAGGTGAAAGACGGTCAGGTGCGCTTTGTCCTGCTCCGTCAGATCGGGGAGGCCTACATCACAGCAGACGTCCCCACGGAGGTGATCTACGGGGCATGGGCCGATACCCTCGCCGAGAGCCCCCTGACCCTCACGACAGCCGCTGGTCCAGACGAATAATTGGCCGAAAAAGCTGCTGGCGCTTTTGCCGGGGCACACCAGAGGACAGGCGCCGTTTAGGCTGTTAAGCAGTTGCTTTTAGACGCCCACCCCGCCGCTTGGTGGGTGGCATCCATGCAGAATGTCCGCCTTCATGCTTCGCTACCTGCTTAGAATCCCCACCTGGCTCATCAAGGGGGCGCTATGGACGCTCCTGCTGGGGGTGTTGCTGTACTTCGGCCTGACGCGCACGCAGGTGGGCCGGGACGCGCTTCTGGCGGAAGTTGAGCGGCAATTCGATCAGCAGTTTGCGGGCGAACTCCGCATTGGAAAGCTCACGGGCAACCTCGCGCAGGATCTGTATGCCACCGATGTAGCGCTCCTCGACCCGGCCGGGCGGCAGGTGCTTACGGTTGACTCGCTCGTGGCGCGCCCCTCCTGGCGGGCTTTGTGGGGGAAGGAGCTGGCGGTGCGTTCGGTGCATCTTTACCAGCCGACCCTCAGGGCCGTGGAGGACAGCGCCGGCGTGTGGAACCTCGCCGCTGCCCTCAGCCGCCGCGATGCCGCACCCGCAGACCCCCCCACAGATACGGGCCGCCCATGGGCATTCACCTCATCGCTCCTCCAGATCTACGACGGGACGATTGAGACGACCAGCGCCGTGCCGCGTGCGTCGCGTGAGGATCGCGCGCTGTTGTTCGACTGGCGCAACGACCGCGTAGAAGCGCTGGATCTGGAAACCACTGTGGAGCGGGCGGACGGGGTCGGGTTGCTCGATATTCGCGCGCTCAGCGCCCACCTGCCGATGCATGCGTTGCCGCTGCGCAGCCTTACCGGACAGGTGGTCGTGGAGGAGACCCTGATCGCGCTCAACGCGCTTCAGCTGGAGCTCGGCGCCACCGAGCTGCAGGGCGGCGCGTCGTTATCGGGCGCTCGTTCGGAGGAGGCGCTCCCGGCGGCTAACGTACGGATAGACATCGAACCGTCCCGGCTCCAGTTCACCGAGTTGCAGCGGCTCTTTCCCGCCCTCCCCCTGCGCGAGGACGTACAGCTCCAAGGCTCCCTACGGGGGCCCCTGGAGGAGCTGCTGGTCGACTCCCTCACGGTGGCTCACGGGGCCTCGCGGGCAACGCTCAGCGGAACCGTATTCGGCTGGCCTACGATGGTAGACGCCGATGTGGGCCTTACAAACCTGTACATCGAAGCAGACGATGTAGCCGCGGTGTATCCGGAGGCCGACGTCTCGCGGCTGCGGGCCGTAGAACCGGTAGAAGGACGACTCACGACGACGGGCGTCCTGGAGGGGGGCGGCGGAGCGGACTGGCGCCTGACCTCCGATCACAGCATCGATGTGACAACCGGTGCTGGAGCGCTGGACGGAACCCTCACCCTGTCCCGCACGCCGGAGGAGGGGCTTGCCGGATCTGCTGATGTGGCCTTCGAAAACGTCAATCCTGCAGCCTGGACCGACCGGCCCAGCCTGAGCGGCCTGCTTACGGGGCAACTGGAAGGGGATGCAGAGGGCCGCACGTGGGCCTCCCTCCAGAGCTCAGCCGCCCTTCAACTTGGCACATCACAACTGGGCGATGCGCAACTTGATGCCACCGCCATCACGGTTGACGTACAGGACGAGGTAGCGTATGTATCCGTTGACCTGGCCCAGTTTCCGGGCCGCATCACGGAACGGGCGCATGATCTTGGACCAGCCGACGGGCACCGCCTGCAGGCTCAGGGCCAGCTCTCATGGGGTACGGGTACTCCATATTACACAGCGGAGGTATCCCTGCAGGACTTTGACATGGGACACCTGCTGTCCCGAGCGGATGCGCGCTCGCGCCTGAACCTGACCGTAGCCGTAGAAGGCAGCGGGCTGAAAGGCAACACGCTTGAGGCCACTGCCGACGTCGCGTTCGCTCCTTCCCTGGTGGTCCACGGCCCCCGCCTCTCTGAAATCCCGGCGTTTGACACCGAGTGGGCCATAGCCCCGGTGGATTCCGATAAGCCTCAACTCGCCCTTACCGGCGACCTCGGCCAGCTACAGATTGACACCGACGCTTCGTGGGCTGCGGTGCAAACGACCGCCACGCGGTGGATCACGTCGGCGCGCGAACGCATCGCGCTTGAACGCGCCAAGACGCAAGCCCACCGCGACAGCTCACCTCCTGGACCGGACGCGAACGTCGAGGCCACTGCTCTGCCTGCCATCGCGATGGAGGCCACCCTGGATTTGCAGCGCCCGGACATCATCCGGGCCCTGATGCCTGTTGAGCTACCGCGCCTGGACTACCTTAACGGTACCGTCAGCCTGAACGCTGCGGCCGACACGCTGGCACTGACGGGGAAGATGCAGGCCCAGCGCTTTGATGAGGCCTCGATTGGCGTGTACGCGCCGCGGCTGGCATTCGAGCTGGCCACAGCAGAGCAGCCCGGTCAGCTGTTTGCTCCAACCGCCTCTGCCCAGCTCACCGCCGACTCCATGCAGGTAACTGGCCAGCGGGTCGGGCGCTCCCGCACCCGGCTGCAGTACGACGGGTACACCGCCACGCTCACCCACCAGTCGGAGCGCTTGCGCCAGGAGGCGCCCCTGCGCCTCGCCCTCCGGCTGGAGTCCCTGTCGGACCGCCAGCGGCTGACGCTGGATACCCTCCGATGGGCCACAGGGCCTTACGTCTGGGAGACTGGATCCGGCGGGGCCACCGCAGAATGGTACAACGAGGCCCTCGTCGTCCCGGCGGTTGATCTACAGAGCCGCCATCCGGTGACGAACGAGCAGCAGCAGATCGCTGTGGCGGGCGTGTGGTCTGACCTTCCCGAAGATACGCTGCGGGTGCAGTTCGATACCGTTGGGCTGCGGCCCGTTGCTGACCTTCTGGCGGGGGGACGCCCCATCGGCGGATTGGCCAGTGGCAACCTCGTCCTCACCAACCGACAAGCGCCGGAGGTCACAGGACAAGTGGAGGTGGACGCCTTGAGTTATGACGACCGCCTGCTTGGCCGGCTCCAGGTGCGGAGCGGCTATCAGACACGCGCCACCGGCGTGCGGGTGGGGCTGGACCTGACGCCGTACCCCGAGGGCGAGGCCCCACAAACCATCTATGGCACTGCTACCCCTGCGCGCGTCGAGCGCAACGACGTGCGTGTAGCCGGCACGGTGCAGCTGCCTACCCCGGGCACCAACGGCACCTCCCCCACGCCCAGCACCCTGGACCTGTCGCTCGATGTCGACGTGCTCAGCGCGTTCTTTTTTGACTATCTGTTTCCCGATGTCGTCTCCGATGTGGAAGGCACCTTTAGCGGCGGAGGCACCGTCACGGGCCCCTTCACCGATCCCACGTTCGATGTAGACCTGGCCCTGCGCGACGGCGCGCTCTCGATTCCGCGGTTTAACCTGTCCTACGACGTAAGCGGCCCCGTGGCCGTCACCCGTGAGGGGATCGTCCTGGAGGATGTCGCCGTCCGAGATCCCACCGCCGGCGCAGGTCAGGTCTCCGGTCTGGTCAACTTTAACGACTATGAGTTTTTCTCCTTCGACCTCGAAGCACAGCTACAAGAGCTCCGCATCATGAACGTGCGGGACGACCGTCGGCTACCGTTCTACGGCGAGATCTGGGCGTCTGGCGCAGCTACCCTCACCGGACCTGTGTACCAGGCTGTACTCTCCGCCGCGGACGCCGAGACCAGCCCGGAGAGTGAGGTGTTCATCCCCATCGTGGATGCCGAGGATGAGGTGGACTCTGGCTTCATTGTGTACGCCGACGAGGCCGCGGACCAGCCGGACCTTCTGCAGTTGACGCGCCGCGCCAACATCCTGGCCGACCGTCCAGAGACGGAACGCGCCTTTCTGGACGGCCTGGACCTGGACCTCAACTTTAACGCCCCGGAAGGCTCCACGGTCAACCTCGTCATCGACCCCCTGCTGGGCGAGGTGGTCCGGGCCGTCGGAGGCGGGCGCATCCAGCTGCAACGGCAAGAGGGCGAATGGCTCACGTTTGGCACGTTTACGGTCACCTCGGGGGACTACCTGTTCACCGCTGGCGAGGTGTTCGTTCGCCGGTTCACCATCAACGAAGGAACCATCGTCTGGGATGGCGACCCCATTGATGCCAGCCTCAACATTCAAGCCGCCTACCGCACCCGGGCCTCCCGGGCCGGGCTGCCGGCCGGCCAGGCCGATGGCCCGCCCATTCCCCTTTCCGTCTTGCTCGATATTACAGGCCGGGTCTCCAGCCCGCAGATCGACCTCAGCCTACAGCTCGACACGCGCGACCGCAGCGGGCTGGCCACGGAGCAACTCCAGGCCCTGCTGAATCAACCAGGGCTCTCCACCGAGCTGGCCACGAGTGTGCTCATCACCAACTCGTTCCTGCTCACCACCGAAACAGGAGACAGCGCCTTCCTCACGGGCTCGGCCTTCAACAGCCTCTCGCAGCTGGTAGGCAGCCAACTCAATCGCTATATCAACGAGGTGCTGCCCAACGTGGACGTCACGCTGGGCGTGCAGGGGGACGAGAACGTGCAAGACCTGGACGTAACCTACGGGCTGGCCCTCCGCCTGCTCGACGACCGATTGCTGATCCGCGGGCAGGGCGTGTATTCGGGAGGCCGCGACCTCCAGGACGAGACCGAAGGCGACCTCACCCAGCAAGGGCTGGAAGGCGAGTTTGTGGTAGAAGTGCGACTCTCCCGCGCGGTCTCTCTGGAAGTGTTTTACCGGCGCGAAGGCGACCTGTTGGATGCCAACCAGTTCACCAACACGACGGGCGCGGGCCTCTCCTACCAGCGCCAGTTCACCTCATTTACGGCACTCTTCGGCAACGGCGAAGGCACGGAGGCGCCCGCCACGCCACCCGATGAGGACGACCTGCCGCCGCCCATCACCTCCAATTAGGCTACCGGCGGTGTTAACGTTTCGCTAATGGTGACCTTTTGACCTGCCCCATCGTGCAAGCCCCGAGGTTTACGCAAAACCACACGTAGTTGTCATCAACCGACAACTCCCTGAGCGTTCCTCTTCTGATGGCCCTCGGCCATTTGTCCTTTATCTACAGTTGACATCAAACGACGTTGAGTTACTTCCCCAGCCGCAAACAGATGCGGCGCGACATCATCGAGCTTCTTAAAAATATCAATGGCGAAGCCCTCCGCCCCAAGCAGATCGCCAACCAGCTCGGGATCGACAACCGAAAGGCCTACCAGCAGTTTCAGTCGGTACTGGCCGATATGGAAAACAAGAATGTGATTGGTAAGACCAACGGCCAGTTCACGCTGCAGTCTACCAAGTCCACCACCGAGGGCCTCCTGCACGTCAATGCCAAAGGCTTCGGCTTTGTCGATGTGGAGGGCTTCGAGGAAGACCTCTTCGTCCGCGAAACCAACATGGGTCTCGCGCTGGATGGCGACCTTGTGCGCGTGACGTTGGGCGCCCCTGCACGGGGAGATAAACGCCGGGAAGCCCGCGTCGAGGAGGTAGTGGAGCGCAACTGCACGCAGGTCGTAGGCACGTTCCTGAGTAAGGGCGACTACGCCTTCGTGAAGCCTGACAATCAGCGCATCACGCAAGACGTGTTTATCCCCGGCAACGCCTTTAACGGCGCCACCGATGGGAAGAAAGTCATGGCCTCGATCGACAAGTTCGAGAGCCGCAAAGCCTCGCCCGAGGGACGCGTGCTGCAGGTCATTGGGGATGCCGAGGACCCCGGCGTGCAGGTGCTCTCGGTAGCGCTTAGCCTCGACGTGCGGGCTGGCTTCCCCGACGGGGTGCAGGAGGAAGCTGCGGCCATTCCCGATGACATTCCGGCACGGGAAATCGAGCGCCGCCTCGACCTCCGCGACACGTTCGTCTTTACCATCGACCCGGACGACGCCAAGGACTTTGATGATGCGCTCCACATCGAGCGGCACGACGATGGCACCTACGAGATCGGTGTCCATATTGCCGATGTAAGCTACTACGTGGAGCCCAACACCAAGCTGGACGACGAAGGCTTGGAGCGCGGCAACAGCGTATATCTGGTGGATCGCACGATTCCGATGCTGCCGGAGAAGCTCTCCAACAAGGTGTGCTCGCTACGCCCCAGAGAAGATAAACTGGCCTATTCCTGCATCATGCAGGTGACCCCGGAGGGCGACGTGGTAGACTACAAGATCGCGGAGACGGTCATTCACTCGGACCACCGCTTTACCTACGACGACGCGCAAAACTTCATCGATGGCGGCTACCCCGAGCACGACGCCGCCCCACGCATCGTACAGGCCAACCGCCTGGCCAAGACGCTCACGCGGAAGCGCATGCGCACCGGCTCGGTCGACTTTGACCTGCCCGAGGTAAAGGTTATTCTGGACGATGCAGGCCATCCGGAAAACATCATCAAGAAGGAGCGCATGCCCGCCAACCGGCTTGTGGAAGAGTTCATGCTGCTGGCCAACCAAACCGTGGCCCGGCACATCGCCGACCGGGATGACCCCAAGCCATTCGTCTATCGCATTCATGCCCGGCCCGACCGAGAGCGCATCCAGCAGCTCAGCACGTACGTGCGAGCCTTTGGGTACGACATGGAGCTGTCCGACGGCAACGTCCGCTCGACGGAGCTCAACCGCATGCTGGAGACCGTGCGCGGCGCTCCCGAGTCGAGTGTTATTGAGACGGCCGCCCTGCGCGCCATGTCGAAGGCCATCTACTCCACCGATAACATCGGGCACTATGGCCTGGGCTTTCCCTTCTACAGCCACTTCACCAGCCCGATTCGACGGTATCCGGACCTGATGGCCCACCGGCTGCTCAAGCATTACGCCGAAAGCGACAAACCGGCAAACGCGGATGCGCTGGAGTCGAAGTGTGAGCACTGCTCGGCCCGGGAACGCGTGGCGGTAGAAGCCGAGCGCGAATCCGTTAAGCTGAAAAAGGTGGAATACGTGCGGAAGCACCTGGGCGAGACGTTCGACGGGGTAGTCTCGGGCGCTACCAACTTCGGCATTTTCGTGGAACTGACCGACCTGCTCGTGGAGGGGCTCGTGCATGTCAGCGACCTGGACGACGACTACTACGAGTACGACGAAGAGAACTACAGCCTGATCGGGAAGAACTCGGGGCGCACCTTTAAGCCGGGTACCGATGTGCGGGTCACCGTGACGAGCGCCAATATTGAAAAGCGCCAGGTGGACCTGATGCTGGCCTGATCCCATGCCTTTGGCTTCGTCTGCTTCTGCGCTGCCCCTGGTCGCCGGCATTCTGGTATTTCCGGAGGTCGACGTGCTGGACGCCACCGGCCCGGCCGAGGTCTTCGGTGCCGTGAGCGCTGCCACCGCGTCGGCGGGGTTCCGCGTACCCCTCCTTGCGCGGGGGCCTGCTCCCGTACGCACGACGGTAGGTGTGCGGTTACTTCCGGAGTGCACGGTGCACGAGATCGAGCACCTGGATCTGCTCGTAGTGCCCGGGGGTGACGGTTCGCGGCGTGTGGTAGCCGACGCCGCTCACCTCCAAGCTGTACGCACGCTGACGCAGCGGGCGAGCCGCGTGCTATCGGTCTGCACAGGCGCGCGCATCCTCGCGGCGCTGGGCCTGCTTGACGGCCGTGAGGTTACCACGCACCGGAGCGCGCTTGGGGAGATTGCGGAGCGGGCGCCTACGGCCGTGCTCCGCCCGCGGGACCGCTACACAGACAACGGGGCCGTGCTTACCGCGGCCGGCGTCACCGCGGGTATCGACCTGGCCCTGCATGTGGTCGGCCAGACGTATGGCCGGCCGGTGGCAGCGGCCACCGCCCGCTACCTGGAGCACACGTGGCAGCAAGCCCCGCTCAGTCGGTAAGAATCACCCGGTGCCCCCTGTGGCTCGGCCTCTCACGCCGGCCTTGACACCGCGTATGCGGAGGCGGGTGGCGTGGCGCTATTTTTGCGCTGGGGCCTACTCCATCTGCTACCGATCACATCGCCCGGCCCGTGCCCACGTACTCCCTTCTGTTGCGCCACCACTGGCAGAGCTTTTACCGGCACGTCGTGCGCCCGCGGTGGTGGCTTGGCTTCGCTGTGATCCCGTTGCTGCTGTACCTTGCCGCCACGCTGGCCGGGGTGGGCTACTTTCTCGATCGCTTTCTCGAGTTTCTCTCGATCGAGACGACAGCGCTCACCCTGGTTAACGACTACCTGCTGGGCCTCATGGTTGGACTCGTAGGTGTGCGGTTCTTTTTCCAACGCCCCCCACGGCTGCGGATGACACCGTATCTGCACCTGCCGCTGCCCCGCCGGTCGTTAGTCGCGTACTTTCAATGGAGCTCGCTGGCAAGCCTCCACAACATTCTGCCCCTGTTTTTTCTCGTCCCCTTCTGGCTACAACACGTGCTGCCGGTGGTGTCACGTACGGGCGCAGCGGTGTGGGGGCTGGGCGTATTGGCATGTTTGGCCCTGAGCCATCTCGGAACGCTGGCCTTTCGCCTCCTGCTCGATCGCAACTTACGGGTAGCGGGGGGCCTCCTGATCCTCTTGTTGCTGACGCAGATGGTGGATCAGCTGGTCGGGGCGGGATGGACAAGCTTCCTTTCTGCGCACCTGTTCAACAGGCTCGCGGCGGGCCATGGGTGGCTGCTCGCTTTGCTCGTAGCGCTGGGGGGGAGCCTTGCGATCCTCACCACGCGGGGCCTGCACGCGGCCCTGCGCACGCCTGCGCACGTGCAACGCCGCCCCTCCCTCTGGAGCCGCCTGGTACGCTTCCGGTCGGGCCTGATGCACAACCTCGTAGTGTTGGAGCTCAAGATGATGCTCCGCACGAAGCGGCCCAAGCAGTACGCGTACGTCTCGGTAGTGCTGGCTGTGCTCTACACGGGGCTGCTGCTCTCCGACTACAACGTCATTCGCGGCCCCCTCATGGATGCGTTTCTGGGGCTTTTTGCCTCGGGGGCGTTTGCACTCAATTACGGGCAGCTCATGTTTGCTTGGGAGAGCCGGCATTTCGACGGGTTGCTCAGCCGCGACCTCTCCCCGCAGCACCTGGTGCTTGCCAAGCTGATGGTGTTGCAACTCTCCTGCCTGGCCATGTTCTTGCTTTGCCTGCCCCTTTTCTTATGGTTAGCGCCGCGGTTGCTGACGCTGCACGTGGCCTTTCTCTTTTATAACGTAGGCGTGACGTCCGTGCTGATGCTGACCTTGGCCGTTCGCAACCAGAAACGGGTGAGCACCAGTGAAGGCCACTTTTTCAACTACCAGGGGTTTTCGTTCTGGCACTGGCTGTGGCTCCTCCCCACCGTGGCGCCGCCCGCCGCCTTCCTCCTTGGCTTTGTCCATGCTCCTGCTGCAGCCATCACGCTGGTGGCCGCCCTGGGGCTCCTCAACATGCTGCTGGCGTGGCCGTGGGCTCACGTGCTCGGCCAGCAGCTAACGCAGCGGCGTTATGTTATGGCCGCGGGGTTTCGGGCCGCTGAGGACTGACCCCGCATCCACGCCCAGGCCGGGGGCCGTCATGCCCGGGCGGGTCGCTCACGCCTCCGGGGCATGCGCTCGTTCCAGCGCCTTGCGGTTGGCCGTTAGCGTGTGCTCCAGCTCTTCCTCGCCGTGGCAGATGGAGAAGAAATAGGCTTCGTACTGCGAGGGCGCGAGGTACACCCCCTCGTCCAGCATGGCGTGAAAATAGCGCCCGTACCGCTGGAGATCGCATTGCTGCGCGGTATCGAAATCCACCACGCGGTCCTCATTAAAAAAGAGGCAGCCCATGGAGCCTACGCGGGTCATGTAATAGTCCAGCCCGAGGTCCTCCATGTTTTTCCGCATGCCCTCTTCCAGGGCCGCGCCGAAGGTTTCCAAGCGGTCGTACAGGTCGGGAGTTTCGGCAATTTTTCTGAGTACGGTGAAGCCCGCACGCATGGCCAGGGGGTTGCCGGAAAGCGTGCCCGCCTGATACACCGGTCCTGTGGGCGATACGAAGTCCATGATCTCCTTTCGGCCGCCATAGGCCCCCACGGGTAAGCCCCCGCCGATGATCTTTCCAAGCGTGGTCAAGTCCGGCGTGACGCCGAAGCGCTCCTGGACGCCACCTCGGGCCACCCGAAAGCCTGTCATTACCTCGTCGAAGATGAGCACGATGTCGTGCTTGTCGCAGAGGGCCCGCAAGCCTTCGAGAAAGCCGGGCTCGGGCAGCACGCAGCCCATGTTACCGGCCAGCGGCTCCAAGATGATGCATGCCACTTCGCCGGGATTAGCTTCGACGAGCGATTCGACATGAGCCAGGTCGTTGTAGCGCGCCAGCAAGGTATCCTTGGCGTTGCCAGGCGTCACGCCGGGCGAGTTCGGTTCGCCAAACGTGGCTGCGCCTGAGCCCGCCGCGATCAGGAAAAAGTCCCCATGGCCGTGGTAGTTGCCCTCAAACTTGATGATTTTGTCGCGTCCGGTAAACCCACGCGCCAGCCGCGCGGCGCTCATTGTGGCTTCGGTGCCCGAGTTTACCATGCGTACCTTCTCCACCGATGGCACCATATCCACCACCAGTTGCGCCACATCGATCTCGATGCGCGTGGGCGCACCAAAGGAGGTCGAGTCCTCAGCGGCTCGCTGCACCGCAGATACCACATCTTCATCTCCATGACCAAAAAGCATGGGTCCCCAGGAGCCAATGTAGTCGACATACCGGTTGCCATCGGCATCGGTCATGTACGCCCCCCGCGCCTGGTCGATGAACAGCGGCGTGCCGCCTACGCTTTTGAAGGCCCGCACCGGCGAGTTGACGCCGCCTGGAATTACATCTTGCGCTTGCTCAAAAAAGCCGGCGCTGGTAGTGGTTGAGAGCTTGGACTGGGTAGCCACTGTCATGGTATTGGAAGATCAGGTCGAAAGTGACGCGGGCCGCGCCTTCGGCGCTTACATACGTATGACCCGTGTGCGGTGGCGTTTCTGCAGGGAACGGCGTAGGCCTCAATAATTGGCCGTGCCGGGGAGGAATCACAACCTTGCTACACCGCCCCCTCACACAGGCGTATCAGATTCCACCCGGCGGTACATGGCATGTAGGGCTTCCTCGGCGGCGACATGCCAAGGAGCAGATGCTTCCGCGAGCCGAGCGGTGTCCGCCCACGCGGTAAGCCGACGCGGGGTGTAGGGCGCCTCCGATGCCGCCGATTCGTTGCCAGACGGGACCGATCCCTCAGGGCTGAGCACATAGCACCACCCGCCGGGACAAAGCGCAGAGCGGATGCGCTTGAGTTCGTCTGCACCGGCGGGGTCGGCAAGCGTATCGGGTAACGCCCAGACGGCCCAGTCAAAGGAGGCTCGCGGCAGCGGCGCGCCAATCGTCTCGACGCTCCACGTCGAGGCCGGCGTTTGGTGCGCAATCAGTCGACGCTCGACCGAGGCCCGGTCAGCAGCAGGCACGCGGACGTGAATAGCAAACCCCAATTGCAGGAGGGCTATCGCATGGCCTGTAGGCTGGTCTTCGCGTATGAGGATGCGCGACGCCACGGGCACCGCGGCGAACGTCTTCAGCAACTCATGCGAAAACGCCACACGTTCCTCGGTTGATGAACATCCCATCGGTGGCCTACACCCTGCAGTTACTCTTCCTGCGACGGGTTGGCTGAGACCGTAGGCAGCTCGTCTTCCCCATTTGTGGTCCAGCGGCGGGCCTCTGTGATGAGCTCGCACTGATGGCAGCGCGTGTACCGGTGCTTCGCCGAGTAGCGCGGCATCTCACATAGCGGCCGCAGCGAGTACTCGCTGGCCACACCGTCGCCGCCCAGACTCGTCGGCGCGGCCTGGGCAGGCAGCCGGACCTGTGCCACGGTAGCCTCGGCCAGTGCGTCGATGAACAGCGGATGGCAGTTCAGTGCAGGCATTACCTCGTAGTGCTCGATCCCGGCTTCTTCGGCCTCTTCGCGCACCTCGATGTCGAGCTCGTAGGACGTCTCCACATGCTCCGTCACAAACGCGACCGGGATCACGAGCGTTGCGGTGTGGCCCTGATGGGCCAGCTCCTCCAGCTTATCGGGCGTGCCGGGCGTGAGCCATTCCGCCGGCCCCACCTTGCTCTGAAACGCCACGTGATAGGGCATGTCATAACCGCGTTGCGCCATTACGCGCTCCACCGTGGAGTGCACGAGGCAGCAGTACGGGTCGCGGCGGTCCACCATCTCATTGAGCGGCGTGCCGTGTGCGCTGAAAACGAAGTGGACGTCGTCCCGAATGTGCTTCGGAAAGCGCTGCAGCCCTTCGTCGATGCGTTCGCTGATCGCTTTAACGTACTTAGGGTTGGCTGCGTATTCAAACACGTACGCCGTGGGCCACGAGGGAATCTCGCCCTTCTCCTCCAGCATCCACCAGTAGATAAGCGAGGAGCCAGTGGTAGTCTTTGAGTACTGCGGGTAAAGGGGCAGCAGCACGACCTTGTCCACCTCGTCGGCCTCCATCTGCGCAGCCGCCTCCTCGGTGAACGGATGCCAGTAGCGCATGGCGATGTAGGTGCGAAACGTGACGCCGGCGTCGTCGCCATAGTTGGCATTGAGCGTTCGCTCCAGACTTTCCGATTGCTCGTTTGTGAGGCGGTTAATCGGCGACCCGCCACCAATCAGCTCGTAATCTTCTGCGACAGAGCGCGCCCGTAAAGACGAAATAGCTTTGCACAACCAGTGCCGGGCCCGCCCCTTCACCGGAATGTCGATGATAGCCGGATCCATGAACAGGTTGTAGAGAAACGGCTGCACATCGTCAGTGGTGTTCGGGCCGCCCAGGTTCATCAGCACAACCGCCACCGTGTCGCCCTTCTCCACCTCAACCGGCTCCGCAGAGTAATACTCGCCCGTCACCAGCCGTTCGTCGTACGCGTAATCCTTGAGAAACTCCAGAGGCGTCATAGCAGCGCGGGGTTGGGTGGTTGCAGTATCTGTAAAGGCACAGGAATTAGAACTTTGGCGGGGGCGGCAGTTCCTATCCACTATTGAAGTTTTACCTAAGGTCGCCAGGGCAAGAGCCGGTTAAAGGAAAGGAGGCTCTGCCCGAACACTCGTCCGGGGCTGCGCCATCAATCGGCGTCCGGCGACACCGGCGGTACGTCAGCCGCCGAGAGGCGAAGCCAATCACGCGGGGCAAAGAACCAGTGCGCCCGGGCTTCCGGCGTGCCCGGTTCAGGGGTATGGTTGTACGGCCAGCGCGCACGCAGCGGCAAGCTCATCAGAATACTCTCCGTGCGCCCCTTGGTCTCCAGCCCGAATTTGGTCCCCCGGTCATACACCAGATTGAACTCCACGTAGCGCCCCCGACGGATGCGCTGGAAGGTTACCTGCGGGGGGCCGTACGATCGATCCTTGCGTCGTTCCACGATAGGCTGATAGGCGGGAAGAAACGTTTGGATGGCATCCCGTGTGAAGGCTAATAGGGCCTCGGGATCGGAGCGCAGATAGTCGTAAAAGATCCCCCCGACCCCCCGGGCCTCCTCCCGATGGGGGAGGTAGAAGTACGTGTCGCACTGCTGTTTGAAGTCGGCGTAGTCAGCCACCTCCGGATGCCGCTCGCAGACGCCCTTCCACTGCTGATGAAAGTGCTGCGTATCCTCCAGCGTGGGATACACCGGCGTCAGGTCAGCGCCCCCTCCGAACCACTCGTCAACGGGCGCGCTCAGGTCCTCGCCCAGCGCAAAGTAGCGGAAGTTGGCATGCACCGTAGGGACGTACGGCGACCGCGGATGCACAACGAGCGAGACGCCGGTCGCGAAGAACGGGAGCGCTTCTACCTCCAGCACCCGCGCCATGCGCGCGGGCAGCGTGCCCCACACCGCCGACGTGTTCACGCCGCCTTTCTCGAACACCTGCCCCTCTTCGAGGACCCGCGTGAGGCCGCCACCGCCCTCCGCACGCGCCCACCGGTCGGGGCGAAAGCGGGCTTCGGGTTCAAGGGTCTCCAGGCCTTCGCAGATCTGTCGCTGCCCCTCCTCGATGGCCTGCTGCATGCGCTGGGCCATGGAGCCCTCGTAACCGGCAGGTGGGGGCGAATCTGTTGGCTGTATGGGTGCGTTCACGGGCCGTCTGACGAAAAATGAATAAGGTGGATCGATACGGTAATGACTGTTTTTGAGTATGCCCCGTCGCGGGATGAGATTCTGGAATTTGTAACCAACAGCATCCGGCAACTGCGCGATGCGGACACCGAACCCGCCTACATCGTCGTCGGCCCGGAGGCCTATGTACATCTCCGAAAGGCCATCGGCGAGCAGTTTCAGCGGGGCGCGGGGCAGTTTGCGACCTATCAAACCATCCCCATTGTGGTAGACCCGTTCCGTGCAGACACCGCCTGCGTGCTGCCCGGACCCGCGACCTGCGCCGCGGAGGTCCGGCCGTACCGCATGGGCGAATAAGCGGTCTGTCCGTGCGGTGCTTACGAGTGCAGCGTAAGGCGCGGCGCCAAGGCGTTGTGCGCAAACGGCGGCCACGTCTCGGGGAGCGGCGCCTGGTGGCGCACGGGGCGCTGCGCTTCGGGATGCTCTACTTCCAGGGCATAGCAGTGCAAGGCAATGGTGCGGCGGTCGAAGGCGTCGGAGCCACCGTAGCGGACGTCCCCCAGGAGTGGGTGGCCCCGCGTGGCCAGCTGAATCCGGACCTGGTGCGGCCGGCCGGTAAGCAACGTCACATCCAGCAGCGAGCGGTTACCCTGCGTCGCGAGCCGCTGGTACCGAAGCGCTGCCCGCTTGCCCTGCGGGTCCGATGGGGCAACAATGCGCACTTTACGATCCACCTTGGCAATATAGTCCTCACACGTGTCGAGGAGAGGCGGCTCACCACCGACGAGCGCAGCATAGCGCTTCGTGGGCAGCCGCTCCTGAAACTGCCGCGAAAGCTCCCGCGCCGCCGCCGGCGTCTTCGCCAACACCATCACGCCCGACGCCGGCCGATCGAGTCGGTGCACGAGCCCTACATACGGGTCCGGCCGCGCCGTACGGCCCAGGTACGCCTTCGCCCACGCGACCAGGTCCTGATCGCCGGTCTCATCCGCTTGCGAAAGCATCCCGCCGGGCTTGCACACGACGAGGAGGTGCGCATCTTCGTGTAGAATGGGGACGTCCATCGTCGACCCGTATCAAATGTTGATGCGGAGGGCGTTCACCAGTCATGTACCCCTGCTCATGGGGCCGTAGAGGTGCCGGCCGCGCGGAGCTCTTCCGAAACGCTGTGCACCGCGTCGATGAACGCACCAGCATGCGCCGGGTCATGGTCCGGGTGCATCCCGTGCCCGAGGTTGGCAATGTGCCCGGCAGGACCGAAGCCCTCGAGCATGCGGCGGACCTGCGCCCGGATGTCGTCCGGCTCGGCATAGAGGGCGCAGGGATCGAGGTTGCCTTGCAGGGCCACCCGCGATCCGACGGTCGCCCGGGCCTCGGCAGGGTCCATCGTCCAGTCGAGGCTGATCACCGAGTAGGCCGTATCGGCCAGCGCATCAAGCGCGTAATGGGCGCCTTTGGCAAAAACCACGCGGGGGACGTCGGGATGGCGCTCGGCCAGAGCCGTAGCAATCTCGGCGAGGTACGGCAGGGCAAACGTTTCGAAGAGCGGCTGCGGCAGCAGGCCCGCCCAGCTGTCAAAGACCTGCACATACTGCGCGCCTGCCTGAATCTGGTGGTCCAGGTAGTCGATCACGGTGTCCGTGATGCGCTGCAGGAGCTCGTGGCTGGCCTCCGGGTACCGATAGAGCCAGCGCTTGGACGCGGCGAAGTTTTTACTCCCTCCGCCCTCAATGGAATAGGCCATGAGCGTCCACGGCGCTCCGGAAAACCCAATGAGCGGGCAGCGGCCGTGCAGGCGTTGCCGCGTCAAGGTCAGGGCCTCCAGCACGTAGCCTAAATCAGTGGCAGGATCCGGCGTGCGCAGCCGCGAAAGATCAGCCGGCTCCGCCAGAGGGTCAGGGAAGTGCGGGCCTTTGCCTTTCACCATCTGCACCTCCAGCCCCAGCACCTGCGGGATCACCAGAATATCGGAAAAGATGATCGCGGCGTCGATGGGGAAGCGCTCCACCGGTTGCAGCGTGACCTCGGCGGCAAGGGCCGGCGTACGGACCACATCAAAAAATTCGTGTTTGCTGCGCACGGCCTGGTACTCGGGGAGATACCGCCCCGCTTGTCGCATCATCCAGACAGGAGCGCGGGGGGTGGGCTCCTGCCGGGCGGCGCGCAGGAGCAGGTCGTTGCTAAGGGGCGGGAATGAGGACATAGACAGGCGCGGGTAGATGGAAATAGCTCATGGAGGGATCTTGGCGAATCAGCCAGTCCCGGCAATGATCCACCAGCCCCTGCAGTTTAGCGTCCCGGCGCCACGGCGAACCACAGTTTTCGACCAAAAACCACCGGGGCCGCTTGCTGCAGGAGGACGTGGGCCCAGGCCAAGGAAAATGCAAACAAGCACAGAGCGCCCAGCGCCGCCCCCGGGGCCCCTTGAAGCATGAACAGGTTGGTGCCGGCGTGCGCCACAAAGCTCCAGCCCACCGTCAACACAACCGCCGTGCGACGCCCGCGCTGCCACGCTAAGAGGCCGCATACACAGATCACGGTGTACGCCATGTGGGCAGGCGCCGTCCACAGCATGCGCACCCACAGCACGTCCGCCCCAAACTGCCAGATGTATAGCACCGCCTCTGCTGAAGCAAACCCGAGCCCCACCAGCGCCGCGAGGCGCACCAGGTTGCGCGGCCGGTGCTGCTGAATTAACGCCACGACCCCGAGCGCGGCGGTCGCCTTGAGGATTTCCTCGCCTATAGCAGAAACAAAAATGGCGGTCGCACCGGTGCGCTCTGGGAGGAGGACCCCAAGGCCCATGTTTACCACAACAGCGCCAACAAGCGCAACCGCACCGCCTAACAGGGCAATGCCCGTGCAGCGGATTACGGCTCGTGGCACCGGCCGCTCGGCCTGCGTCCCGCCCCCACACCCGTAACAACGAAGACCGAGGACCCAGCTCCCCATCAGGACCAATAGCAACAACAGCGTAGGGAAGGTCATGAGCGGAGGGGCACAATTTCCGTGAGGCGTAACACCAGTAACCGCTATGCAGCCGTCAAGCACGTGCCCCAACTGCGCAGCCCCCATGCGCCTCTGGCGTAGCTTGGCTGCGCTATCTACGCTCCGCCGGCTGGTCTTGATTGTAAAAGCAATGCCCTCAGCGGTCTGATGCCGAAGGGTTGATCTAAAAGAGAGGTCATGCGACTGCCTTTACCTGCACCGCTTGCTGCGGCCTCCCCAGACCTCCTCGCCCTGGGGGATGCACGCCGGTGGCAAAGCGTCACCCTGCCACGTTTGCGAGCGATCGTCCGTCAAACCTGATCCTCCCGGGTGGCCTCCGGCAATTGACGGGCAACGATCTCGCGTCCCTGGCGAAGGCCGCGCAAACGCGGCAATTCGCGAGCTTCTGGACTGGCACGCTCATCCGGCGCGCGTAGTCCATGACGGCCGGACGGTGGCGACTCCCACGGACAAGGCAGCTGTGCCTCTATCTACGAAGCCGGGCTCTCTCCCTTGCCGTACTGTGCAGCGCCTGTGAAATACTCTGCGCGTTCTTGCAGACGTCCCTGCACTGCCGTATCGTATGGTTGAGCGATCGTTCAAACATGCCTGCAGCTATGTCAACGACAAAGCCCAGCATCAGTCCACGGCCCGGTAGCCGCACAGACGAGGTCGCCTGCGAGGCTCGATGCGTGGACCCGGATGCTACGAAGGCGGCCCGCGCGGCAGTCGGCAGCTTACAGCTCCAGGATACCGCGCCTCTCCTGGGTGCCCTCGGTGACCTGACGCGACTGCGCCTCCTGCGTGCGCTCTTGGTGAGCCCGCTCTGCACCTGCGATCTCGCTTTTTTGCTTGGCGTCAGTGATTCTGCTGTGAGCCACCAACTCCGACTACTGAAAGATTTACAGCTGGTCGTGAGCCGCCGAGAGGGGCGCATTGTGTACCACGAGCTGGCAGGTCCGCATGTCCGCCAGTTCGTGGAGCGTGTCTGTGAAGAAGCTCATGAGGTACGTGCTGTAGGATGACCGCCATTCGCCGCTATCACGTCCTGATCACGCTCCTGATCCTCACCAGCGTGTGCTCACAGGTGCTTGATGTAGGGCTTTGCTGCACCCAATCCACTCCAGCCCCGTCGCCGACGGAAACGTTGTCGTGGGTAGGAGACGCCGACAGCCCATCGGGGCCTATCCGGGCGTCCGTCCCCGATGTGCCAGCTGCGCCCGATGATACCAGATCGCCGGACGCGCAGGTTGATTGCTTCTGCCACCTGGTCTTTACGATGCCCGACCCCACGCCGGCAAAGGCCTATGCGGTCGTCAGTACATCACTTCATGCCGAGGCGCCAGAGCGGCCAAGCTCTGTCATCCTGTCTACGCCCGGCCCTGTTCCTATTGTGCAGTCCCCTGTAGCGTAGAGGGGTATCGCAGCTAAGCCGGACGTCCTGAAGCGCGGCCGACGCCACCGCAAGACGTGCTCTGCAGTTGCCGGTAAGCGGCCGGGGGCCTTACCGGGAGCACCTCCCCTCTGCAGGATCGCTCTTCTTGCCGGTCCTAACCTGCAGTGCGCCTCTACTGGCTCGGCGCTTTGTTTCTGGTTCGCTCCCTGCGGATGCTCGTGTGCCGCCCCTCTTCCCTGCTGCTTTTTGCCGCCCTGCGCAGTAGCGCTAAAGTACCGCGCGCTACGCAGGTTTGCTTGCACCCTTTTCTGATTCACTGTTTTCCCATGTTTGCTTTCTCCTGTGGTGATCCATGCCCATGTCGCTCGGCGCGCCCCCGGCCCGCGGGCGTTGTCGGGCTTCTCATGGTGCTCCTTGGGCTCGCTTTGCCCCTACCGGTGCAGAGTCAGTCGCTTGAGATCCCCATGCGCTTGTCCTTCGAGGAGGCGCACCGCATCTTTTTGGAGCGCAACCCCGACCTGCAAGTGGCACGCGCTCGCGCCGACGAGCAAAGCTACGAGGCGCAGGCGCTGGGGCTTTGGCCCAACCCGTCCCTTTCGGTCCAACGCAATCAAGTAAATGTACCCGGCGGCCTTGGCAGCGAAAACACCGTGGCGCTCGTCCAGTCACTGCGCTACCCTGGCGAGTACCGGGCCCGCCGGGCGGCAGCCTCCAGCGCCACGGCGGCCTCAAGCGCTCGCTACGAGGAAACGGCCGCTGCCCTGTACGAGGAACTGCGGGTACAGTATACAGCAGCCTTGGCGGCCCAGCAACGCCTCGGCGTGCTCCAGTCCATGACTGACGCGGTGCGCCGCGCTGTGCAGATCGGGGACGTGCGCCTGGAGGAGGGCGATATCGGTCCGTTCCAGCGGAGCCGCCTGCGCGTCGCGCTCGCGACCTACGAAGACGAGCTGGCCGCCGCCCAGCGCGCCTATCGGGATACGCGGATCGAACTCGTCTACTTCCTTGCGCCCTCCTCGCACGCCGAGCACCATGACGCCGAGGAAGCCCTCCTCACGCTGACCGACGCCCTGCGCTACCGGCCGCTCGACCTCGACTATGCGGCGCTCGTCGAGATGGCGCTCGCTCAGCGGGGCCGCGTGCGCTCCGCGGAGGCCGCGCTCCGCCGCCAGGAGGAGACGGTCCGGGCGGAGCGCTACGCACGCCTGCCAGACCTGGCCCTGACGGCGGGCTACCGCGGCGAGACGCGTCCCGGCCTTACGGCGTCCGGCGTCACGGTCGGGCTTGAGGTTGGGCTCCCCATTTTTCACCAGCGCCAGCCGCAGGTGCGGGCGGCCCGTGCGGCGAGGCAAGCGGCCCGGCATGCCATGGACATTTCGCGCCGGGCGGTCGAGCTGAGTGTGCACGAGGCCTACGAAAGCCTGACGAGCTACCAGCACCGCATCAGCCGAATCACCGGAGAGGTGCTCGTGCAATCCGACCAACTGCTGGACGATGCCCTCTACATCTACGAGGAAGGGGAAATCGGCCTCGTCGAGTTGCTCGATGCCGTGGAGGCCACCAAGACGGCGCGCCTGCTCCAGATCAACCTCATCGAGCAGCACAACCTGGCCCGCTACGCGATGGACCGAGCGCTCGGCGTGGGCCCCCGCGATTCTTCTCCGATCGAGTAGCCACGCCTGCCTCCCCACGCCCGGCGGTTCCAGCCGCCTCCTGACCCATTTATCTCTGCGACCTCCTTCCTGCTATGATTACGTTCTGTTCATCCTGCCTACAGCCCGGTAGGCACCGCTCTGCCAGCTTATTGCTCATCACCACCGTTCTCGTGATCGGACTGCTCCTCACCGGCTGCGGCACTGAGAGCCCCGCGGATGGGGCCGGGCAAGCAGACGCCTCGACTGCTGACGCCCCGCAGGCCCACGAGGATGGCGCTCACAGTGACGCACAACACGACCAGGGCAGCGCAGAAGGCGGTGCGATCACGCTGCCAGCCGCCTCGCTCGCGTCGCTCCGCGTTGAGACTGTCGATGTCACCGAGGCGCCGGTGGGCGCTACCCGTCAGTTCCCCGGCCGCGTCGTGCCGGTGCCCGACCAGGAAGGCATGGTGACGGCCCTCCTGGTGGGCCGCGTCGAACGCGTCCTGGCCAACGAGGGCGACCGCGTGAAGGCGGGCGACCCGTTGGCCGTTGTGACGGGGCCTCGGTTGGGCGATCTCATCGCTGAGCTCCGCCACGCCCACATCGACCTGGAGCGGCAGCGGCGCCTGACCGACCGGGGCGTCGGCATCGAAAAGAACCTGCAAGCCGCGCAGACCGCCTTTGCGGCGGCTCGCCAGCACCTCCGGGCGCTCGGGCTCAGTGCCGAAGAGGTGGACGCCATGGCCGCCAGTACAGACGACGCGAACGGGATCTACTTACGCGCGCCCACGAGCGGCGTGATCCTCCAGCGCGATGCTACGCAGGGTGGGCCAGTGTCGCCCGGACAGGTGCTCTTTCACCTGGCGGATCTCTCCCCGATGTGGGTCGAGGCCGATGTGTACGAGCGCGACCTGCCGCTCCTGACGACTGGGATGGACGTGCGCGTTCGCACGGCCTCAGGAGACGGGCGCGTCCACCAGGGCGCGCTGCGTCAGATCCTGCCCGACGTGGACCGGGAGCGGCGCGTGACGACGGTGCGCATCCAGGTGCCCAACGATGACGAAGCGCTCCGGCCCGGCATGTACGTGACCGCCGACGTCGCTACGGGCAGTGACGTGCAGCCGGCACTGCCCACGCGCGCCATCATGACCGACGGCACCCAGTCTTACGTGATCGTCGCCGAGAATGACTCGACGTTCCACCGCGTGCCGGTCGCTGCACCCGCCGACGGCGACGGGCAGGTCGCCGTGCCCGAGCTGCCGGTGGGCACGCGGGTCGTCACGACCGGCGCCTTTCAGATCGCCAGCGCGATGAGCGGCGTCGAGGCCGGACATTCACACTGATCTGTTGGCTCCCCTGCCTGATCAGTGAGCGGCGCTGTCACACTTCGGCGTAGGGCGGCGTCTTTGTTTCTTACGATTTCCTATTGATTTCTGTCATGATCAACCGCATCGTCACCTTTGCCGTGGAGCAGCGCATCCTCGTCGCCCTCCTCATGGTCGGGCTCGTGGGCTGGGGCGCGTACAGCCTTCGGCAAGTCCCCATCGACGCCTTTCCGGATGTGACCAACAACCAGGTCCAGATCATGACGAAGGTGCCCGGGATGTCACCCGTCGAGGTCGAGAAGCTGGTAACCTACCCCGTCGAGGTAGCCATGACGAGCCTGCCAGACGTGATTGAGAACCGGTCGATCAGCCAGTTCGGCCTCAGTGTCGTCACGATCGTGTTTGAGGACGACGTGGACATCTACTTCGCGCGCCAGCTCGTCTTCGAGCGGCTGAGCGAGGTGCGGGACAACCTGCCGGACGGCGTCGAGCCCAACCTGGGGCCGCTCACGACGGGCCTGAGCGAGATCTATCAGTACACGCTCCGCGACGTGCCCGGCGACGCGCAGACGTACTCCAACATGGAGCTGCGGGAGCTGCAAGACTGGATCCTCGTGCCGGAGCTCCGCACGGTGCCCGGCGTCATCGAGGTCAACTCCCTGGGTGGCTTCGTGAAGCAGTACCAGGTGCTCATTGACCCGAATGCGCTTATCCGCTACGACGTGACGCTCGCCGAGGTGTACGGCACGTTGGAGGAGAGCAATCAGAACGTCGGGGGGCAGTACATCGAGCGGGGCGACGAGCAGTTTCTCGTGCGGGGCCTGGGCCTGCTGGGCTCGGAAGCCGACGTGATTGGCGATCTCAAGCAAAGCGTGATCACAAGCCGCGCCGGGACGCCCGTGCTGATTCGCGACGTAGCTCGCGTCGAGCGGCAGCCGGCCGTGCGCTTCGGAGGCGCCACGGCCGACGGCGAGGGAGAAACCGTCGCCGGCATCGTGCTCATGCTCAAAGGCGCCAACGCCGATCAGGTCGTCGCAGGCGTCGAGGCCAAGCTGCAGACCCTGGAGGCGGCCCTGCCGGACGGTGTTGCGCTCGACGTTTTCTACGACCGGACCGAGCTCACCGAGGCCGCCGTCGGCACCGTGACGACGAGCCTGCTCATCGGCGCACTCCTCGTGATCATCGTCCTGATCGGCTTCCTCGGCGACTGGCGCTCGGCGCTCATCGTGAGCTTCGTGCTGCCCATGACCGCGCTCATCACGTTCATCCTGATGGACCAGTTTGGGTTCAGCGCCAACCTGATGTCGCTGGGCGGGCTCGCCATCGGCCTCGGCATGTTCGTCGATGGGGCCATCGTGATGGTCGAGAACGTCTACCGCCTGCGTGAGGAGCATCCGGAGACGCCCATCGCCCCCCTTGTGCTGCGCGCCGGGCAGGAGGTGGCCCGCCCGATTGCGTTTGCCGTCGGCGTCGTGATTGCGGTCTTTCTGCCGTTGCTTACACTGCAGGACCTCGAAGGCCGCATGTTTCGTCCGCTGGCGTTCACGATCAGCTTTGCCCTTCTCGCCGCGCTCTTCCTCGCCCTCACGATGGCGCCCGCCTTCAGCGCGTTTCTGCTGGGACGGGATGGGAGGCGCACGGGCGAGGCATCACGGACCGACAGCGATGCAACCGATTCTGGGGACGACCCGCCTGGCGAGAGCGGCCGAGACGCCATGGCAGACGAGCGCAACCTGCTGGTGCGCCTCACGGAGCGAGCGTACGCGCCGGTGCTGGAGGCCGCGCTCGAGCGTCGCGGGCTGACCCTCGGCGTGGCCGGTGCCGTCCTGGTGGGCGGCCTGGCCCTCTTTCCGCTGTTAGGCACCGAGTTCGTGCCCCGCCTCGAAGAAGGGTCGATCGCCGTGCAGGTCTTCCGGCAGCCGTCCGTATCGCTGGACGCGAGCCTGCGCATCACGGGCGAGGTTGAGCGCACGCTCACGTCCTTTCCCGAGGTGATAAAGGTCGTCTCGAAAACTGGCCGCCCGGCGGTGGCGACCGATCCGATGGGACCGGAGATCTCTGACGTCATCGTGACACTGGCCGCGCGCGACACGTGGCGCTATGACTCGAAAGAAGCGCTCGTCGGCGCCCTGCGGGAGCGTCTGGAGCAGATTCCCGGCATCAGCCTGAGCTTCAGCCAACCCATCGCCCTGCGCGTCGATGAACTCATCAGCGGCGTGAAAAGCGAGGTAGCGGCCAAGATCTACGGGCCCGACATGGACGTGCTCACCCGCCTCGGCGACGAGGTGGCCCGCGCCCTTCGCTCCGTCGCGGGCGCCGCCGACGTGAAGGCCGAGCAGACGACCGGCCTCGGCTACCTGCAGGTGCGCATCCGCCGGGACGCGGCCGCCCGCTACGGGCTGACTGTCGGCACCATTCAGCGCACCATGCGCACGGCCGTCGGTGGAGCAGAGGCCACCGAGGTTGTGGAAGGCGACCGCCGCTTCGCTGTCGTTGCGCGGTATCAGGCGCCCTACCGAAGCGCCCCCCAGGCCGTGCGCGACATCCGCCTGGCAACGCCTACGGGCGAGGTCGTCCGGCTCAGCGACGTGGCTGAGGTGGGCATTGAGCAGGGGCCGGCGCAGGTGAGCCGCGAAGAGAGCAAACGTAAGCTGACCGTCGAATCCAACGTGACGGGCCGCGACATCGGCTCCTTCGTCGCCGACGCCCAGGACGCCATCGCCCGCGAGGTGGACTTCCCAACCGGCTACTACGTCGACTGGGGCGGGCAGTTTGAAAACCAACAGCGCGCGCAGCGCCGCCTCGCGGTCATCATTCCCATCACGCTGGCCCTCATCTTCGTGCTGCTCTTTATGACGTTCGGGTCGGTCCGTCAGGCCGCGTTGGTGCTGCTCAACATCCCGCTCTCCCTTATCGGCGGGGTGGTCATCCTGTGGGCTACGGGGCTGTACATGAGCGTGCCAGCCACGGTCGGGTTCATCGCCCTGCTCGGCATCGCTGTGCAGAACGGCATCGTGATGATCTCCTTCATCAACGACCAGCGCTGCCAGGGCCAGGCGCTCCGCCACGCTGTGTACGAGGGCGCCATGCTGCGCCTGCGCCCCATCCTGATGACCGGTGCGACAACGCTGCTCGGCCTCTTGCCGTTGCTGGTGGCGACGGGGCTCGGCGCGGAGGTGCAGCGGCCGCTGGCGGCTGTTGTGGTGGGCGGCCTCTTCACCGCGCTGGTGTCGACGCTCGTTGTGCTGCCGGTGCTGTACCTCTGGCTCATTACCTCTGATAAGACGCCGGTAGCCATTGGTCCAAATTCAACCCGGAGTGGCCGCGCAAGCAGTTAGGCTACGCCCAGTCCGTGGTCGGCGTGGGTGCAGTTGCTAAGGCATCACGATCACCGGTAGAGGTGCGTACGGCGCCCTCCGCACCGGAAGATCGCACGCCTTTGTCAATGCACCCGGCCACCACGCCGGCGTACGGCCTATGGTTACAGTCGCATGGGCTACAGTCGCATGGTTTATAGTCGCAGGGCCGATAAGTGACAAGTTCAGTGCTGACGAGAGCGCGCGTGAGGAATTAAGCCGTGGGGCTGTCTGGTGTATTGTATGTATAGCGCCACGTGCACACGACAGCACATTGCAATAACGGCATTACGTGGTATGGATCTCACAGCGCACCCTGCGGTTTTTCAAAGCCCACTTAGACGCCGCCTGCGCTGATGCCCGCACGCTCTACATCGCCCCCGCCTCTTTCGCTGCGCCGCGAGTTGGGCCGGAAAATCATCCATCTCATAGCCCTCATCTTACCCCTCGGCATGGTGGTGTTGCCCCATGGGCTGGCCCTGCTGGTGGTGGCGCTTGGGGCACTGCTTGGCGTAGCAGGCGATGTCCTGCGGTCTCAAAGCGCCGCGTTTGCCCGCCTTATTGCAGCCGTGTTTGGCCCCCTCATGCGGCGATCGGAGCAACCGCCTGTGGGGAGCGGAATCGTGCTGAATGGGGCCACCTGGGTACTACTGTCGGCGGTGCTGTTGCTTGTCTTGTTTCCCCCGCGTGTGGGCGCATTGGCCCTTGCCCTCTTTATGGTGGCAGATGCCGCCGCCGCCCTGGTGGGCCGACGCTACGGGCGCACACCGTGGCATATCAGCACCCGCACGTTGGAAGGCTCGGCTGCGTTCATTGGGGTGGGGCTGTGCCTCGTCGCCGTGCTGCCTACGCTCGCGTTCGCTGCCGGTGCCGGGGTTGTGGTTATCGGGGCCCTGACCGAAGCACTGCCGCGCCCCTTCAACGACAACCTGCGGGTTCCCTTCGTAATGGCGACTACGTTGCTGCTCGTTGAGCATTTCTGGTGCGGAGCGACCCTTACGCTCTTTCCCTACCTTACGTAATGCCATAGCCTCGGATCGCCGCCCTCCCTCTGGCGTGCATCTGCGCTGAAGCAGATGTATCTTACCTTGCTCCTATCCCTTTCCCTGACCTGCACGCCATGGTGGCCCAGCCTGCGCTTGAGCGGTTTTTTCAGATCGATCCCTTTCCCCAACCGCCGGTGGCCCCAACGCGGTATCCGGTCGTCCTGATGCATGGCTTCGGGATGCTGGCCTCGCTGCGGCGCCCCGGGCATCTGCATGATGTGGCGATGGACCTGCGCAAGCGCGGGGTTCTGGCCTTTGCCCCCAATGTGGCGCCTTACGCCACCATTGAGGAGCGGGCCCACATGTGGCGGGAACGACTCCAGCGCGTGCAGGAGGAGTCCGACGTCGATCGCATGCATCTCGTCGCGCATTCGATGGGAGGCCTGGATGCTCGCTACCTGGTGCGCGCCTTTAATCTCCACCGCACCATTGCTTCTGTCACTACGGTGTCAACACCTCACCGTGGCACCGCCGTTGCCGAGTTTATTTTGGAGCAGCCGCAGCGCGTCCAGTCGTGGCTGGCCGACCTGGTCAACCGCATGGGCGAGGTCGCCATGGCGGGGCCCAAGCAGGACGTCACCGAGGCCGTGCGCCAACTTACACCGACGTACGTGCAGCACACCTTCAACCCTGAGGTGCCGAACCACTCGGCGGTGTCGTACCGCTCCTACGCAGGGCGTGCTGGGCGCGGGACGGATGTGCCCATCAACCCTTTTCTTCGTCCACTCAATCAGGTGTTGTATGAGCGCGAGGGCGTCAACGATGGATACGTGTCGGTGCGCAACGCACGGTGGGGCGCCTATCAGGGCCTGGTAAATGCGGACCATACCCACCAGATTGGCATCCGCCTGACAAATTCCTCCTTCGACCATCTATCCTTCTACCGGAAGCTGGTCGACGATCTTCGCCAGTTGGAGCAGGACGCGTAGGCGTGGGCCGCGCTTATGCGGGGCTTCAACAAGTCGCGGCGGCGGGGCCTATCTCCTTCCGCCCGACATCGCCGCGGCTGAACCCACCCTCGCTGGAGGCAGGGGCCGGCGCGGGCGCGCCTCTTATCTTCGCTCACCGTGCGGCTACGTGTGCACGCCTGGCAGGAATCCCCGGTTTAAGATTGACGGCGCGTGCCGATACCCTCAGTATCCCACTCGTCTCACTCGCCTGCCTCTGCAGTATGTCCTCTCGTCTGCCGATCCTACTTGTGTTATGCACCGCCCTTGCGCTCAGCGGCTGCAATGTGTTTGAAACCTTTTACGAAGAAGGCACCAGCAGTAGCGCCGAGGTGCTGATGCAAGATGCGCGTGCTGCCCTGGAGCGCGGCGATACCGAAAAAGCCAAAGCGTACCTTGAGCGCGCCCATGAGAACGACCCGGAAAACGCTGAGGTGCGGGTAGAACTCAGCGCAGTGGAGCTGCAATCCAGCGATGTCACCATCCTTCGCATCAAAGAGCTGGCCGATTACGTGCAGGAGGCAAGCCCGGAGGCTGGTCAGGAAGCCGTTCAGGCGGATGCTCGGATAGAGGCTCGTGGCACCCATACGTTTAACAACACCAACCGGGTGTGCAACTTCGACCGGGCGCGGTATCCCAATCCGCCCGTGTTTGACTACACCGCGCTGGAGGCGTTTGAGCGCATCAAGCAGCGCGAGGCCGTGTTGGCGCGGGTCCAGGAACTGCTGCGCACGGTAGACGGCGCGGCGCTGGAGCAGCGCCAACATGCACGGCTGTTGCTGATGGATGCGATCGTACGTATTGCCCGCACGGTGTTAACCCTGCAGGACGCTGCCGACCGTGCAGGAGTGGCCCTCTATCGTCTATCGACCGACGCCATTGGCGCCTGCGCCCCTGCGGGAGCGGTGCTGGAGGCTTTCGAGGGCGTGCTGAAGTGTGAGCTGGTGGCCGACCTGGTCCGCGCACGCGACGGGCTGCAGCAGCGGCTGGACCTGCTCGACAACCCGCAGGGCTCGGCCTCTGCTGAGATCCTGGACGTCCTCGACGAAGCCATCACGCGTCTTGACGAACAACTCGCCCTCGACTGTGCCTAACCACCCCTCCATGCCCTCCGCCATGTCCTTCTGCAGGCGTCACCTCCCGTACGTTGCCGCTCTCATCCTCGCTGTGCTGGGAGCGCCTCACACGGCCGATGCGCAAAACTATTATCAAAACCCCCGCGCCTTTGTCCGCTCCTCTCAGGTCATTGGAGCCGGGGATGCGACGGTAGCCTTCCCCACCCGCGCAACGGTCTTCTTCTACAATCCAGCCCACCTGACCGAGGCCGCCAGCCTGCGGCCCCGCGTCACCATCCTCGGCGTGCAGGGCGCGCTCAGTACGACCATTTTCGATCAGGTCGATTTTTACAACGACCGCCTGGACCCGGCCATCGAGCGCGGCTTTGACAACCTCTCCGATGACGAACTGGAGCAACTGTACGATGAGGCTTTC
>JAAAOI010000061.1 GCA_009908945.1 Bacteroidota bacterium | reverse complement strand
CCCTCACGCCCTCACGCCATCTCCTTCTTCGCCTCTTGCTTGCGCCGGTTCGGATCGAGGTAGCGCTTGCGCAGGCGGATGCTTGCGGGGGTGATCTCGATGAGCTCGTCTTCGCGGATGAACTCGATGCACTCCTCCAACGAGCGCTTGCGCGGCGGATTCAGCTTCTCGAATGCATCGGCGGAGGCCGCTCGCATGTTCGTCAGCTTCTTCTCTTTGGTGATGTTTACGTCGAGGTCCGCATCGCGGCTGTTCTCGCCCACCAGCATGCCCTCGTACACTTCGTCCGTGGGCGCCACAAACAGTTCGCCGCGCTCCTGCAGGTTCACCATGGCATAGGCGGTGGCTTTGCCGCGGCGGTCGGCCACGAGCGCGCCCGTGGTGCGGTGGCGGATGGACCCGGCCCACGGCGCGAAGTGATCGAAGCGGTGGGTCAGGATGCCGGCGCCCTTGGTGTCGGTCAGGAATTCGGTGCGGTACCCAATGAGCCCGCGGCTCGGCACGTTAAACGTGAGGCGCACGCGGCCGGAGCCGTGGTTCACCATGTGCGTCATCGTGCCCTTGCGCTGGCCCAGCTTCTCCATCACCACGCCCATGTGCTCCTCCGGCACGTCGATGAGGGCCGACTCCACCGGCTCGTGCGTCTTGCCGTCAATCTCTTTGGTGATAACCCGGGGCATACCGACGGCAAACTCGTAGCCTTCGCGCCGCATCTGCTCGATGAGGATGGCCATCTGCAACTCGCCCCGGCCGTAGACGCGGAAGGCGTCGGGCGAGGGCGTTTCTTCAATCCGCATGGCCAGGTTCGTCTCCGCCTCCTTCATCAGGCGATCGCGCAGGTTGCGCGAGGTGACGTACTGCCCTTCCAGCCCGCTAAACGGTGAATCGTTGATGCGAAACTCCATCGACATTGTGGGCTCGTCGATGCGGAGCGGGGTGAGCGGCTGCGGCTCCTCGGCGTCGGCGAGGCTCTCGCCCAGGCCCACGCCCTTCATGCCTCCCACGGCCACGACACTGCCGGGCCCGGCGCTCTCGGTTTCGGTGCGCTGCAGCCCTTCAAACGTAAAGACCGCGGTCACCTGTGCAGATGTGGTCGTGTCGTCGCGGTGGCAGATGGTCACGTGCTGCCGGTTTTCGAGCGTGCCATTCACCACGCGCCCAATCGCAAGCGGGCCGAGGTACTTGTCCGGCACCACGTTGGTGACGAGCACCTGCAGCGGGCCGTCGGGGTCGCCTACCGGGGCGGGCACCTGGTCGATGATGGCATCGAAGAGGGGGCGGAGGTCCGTCAGCTCGCCGTCCGGCTCGGTGGTGCACTTGCCATCGACCGCTACGGTGTAGAGCACCGGAAACTCGATCTGCTCCTCGTTAGCGTCCAGGTCGATGAACAGGTCATACACCTCGTCCAAAACCTCGCTCGGTCGCGCATCGCTGCGGTCGATCTTGTTGATGACCACAATGGCCGGCAGGCCCAGCTCCAGTGCCTTCGAGAGCACAAACCGCGTCTGTGGGAGCGGACCCTCGGCGGCATCCACCAGCAGCATGATGCCATCCACCATGCGGAGCGTGCGTTCCACCTCGCCTCCGAAGTCGGCGTGGCCGGGGGTGTCCACAATGTTGATCTGGCGCTCGCCGTACTTCACGGCCAGGTTTTTGGCCATGATGGTGATGCCCTTCTCGCGCTCCAGGTCGATGCTGTCCATGACCCGGTCGGGCACGTCCTGGTGCTCCCCGAACGTGCCGCTCTGCCACAGCATGGCGTCCACGAGCGTGGTTTTGCCGTGGTCGACGTGAGCGACAATGGCGATGTTGCGGAGATGATCGTGGCGCATGGGTGCGGCAGCTGCAAATGAAGAAGCCCAGGTGGGCGCGTCAACATCGGCAGCGTGCCGGAAGGTTCCCCATCGGAGCGCCGAGGCGCTGTATCTCCGAAAAGCTCACGCAGCCCTTAGCCGCTGCTTTTGCTGCTGCTGTTGCTGCTGCGGCGAAAGCCCACGACCGTGAGCACGCCCCCCACCACGATGAGCACGCCGGAGGCGATAGGAGATAACGGAATTTCCTGCTCCTGCTCGCGCTCAACCTCCAGCGGCCCGGCATCGACCACTTCTTCGGTGGTGGTGAAGGAGACTCCCGTGATGAACAGGCCGATGATGCCGGCCGCGATAAGAACCAATCCGATAATACGCATACGAGGATCCTGCAGTACGTGCGGAGGGAGAGGCGGTGCGTCAGGCGGTAGGACGCCGCCCGAAGATGAACGAGACGACCGCGAGGATCAGAAAGACTACGACCAGGATCCAGGCGATGTCCATCGACAGGCCGGCAATACCCCCAAAGCCGAGGATACCGGCAACAATGGCGACGACGAGAAAAAGTAAGGCAAGGCGTAACATGGCGGGAGGGGGGAAATGATCGTGAGGTGAGGGATGGACAGCGTTACGTGTCGTCCGTGTCCCACAGGGCATCCAACTTCTCGCGGATGTCGGCGCGCGTCTCGCCCGTCTTCTCCTGGATGTGGCCCACAAGTTGCTCTTTCTGGCCTTCGAAGCGGGACAGGTCGTCGTCGGAAAGCGCACCCCAGGCTTCCTTCACGCGTCCGGAAATCTGATTCCAGAGGCCTTCGGCTTGCTGTTCTTCAGGGTTAGCCATAGCGGGATCTCGCAAACAGTGGAGAGTTGATGGATTGCCAGTATGCCGAAATCCCCTGCGGGCGTCAAGTGCCTGAAGATATCGTTGCATGTGTTATCCATTGTTACAACACGCAGGTAGCCCGTAATTCAGGCCGGTCACGGGCTCCGGTGCGCTGGATCGGCTCGGAACGCACGCGCGGGGGCATGAGAAGGCGCCCGGTGGGCGTTAGTTGCTGGCGTCCGGCGCCGGGTTGGAAGCGCGCGCGGGCGTTTCCTCTGCTGTGTCCTCTGCCGTGTCTTCGGCTGCAGGGTCGACGAGCTGGATGGGAAAGGGGGGCGTGCGCTCGCCCGTATACAGCGTCCGGTGGGGGAACGGGATCGCGACCCCTTCCGCATCAAAGGCCTCTTTCATCTCGGTGGGGAGCGTAGTGCGGAGCTCCAGAAAGTTATCCGAGCGGACCCAGGCCGAGAGTTGAAAGCCGAGCGCCGAGTCCTGAAAACCCTGAAAGATGACCAGGGGCCGCGGTTCCTCGAGGCACAGCGGATTGGCATCGGCCACGGAGATTAAAACCTTGCGCACCGTCCGCATATCTTCTTTGTAGGCCACCCCCACCTGCAGGTCCAGCCGGCGGATGGGAAACCGCCGCAGGTTCGTGATCTCCGACTTGATCATGGTCTCGTTGGGTAGCCGCACAAACAGATTATCGAACGTGCGCAGCTTCACGGAGAGTAGATCGATCGAGAGGACCTCGCCTGTGGTGGTGCCTACCCGGATGATGTCGCCCACGGCAAAAGGCTTTTCGCCCAGCAAAAAGAGACCGCTGATCAGGTTAGAGGCGGAGGTTTGCGAGGCAAACCCGATCGCTACCGTAAGGATGCCGGCGGCCCCCAACAGGACGCCCAGTTGAAAGCCGAGGGCATGGATGGCGGAGACGGCAAACAGGATAAACACGACGTAAAAGGTGACGCGCCGCAGTAGCATGGTCTGGTGCGCATCGGCTTTATCGGCAAAGAGGCGTACGGCGCCCGTACCGGCCAGGCGGCCCAATGCAATGCCCAGGATAACCTTGAGGGTGGCCTCCGCCCACATGCCGACCTGCGGACGGGAGACGAGGTCTTGCACAATAGTCCAGAGTTGCTCCATAACGTATCCGTGATGCGATAGGTGCTACGGGGAGAAGAGGGAGCCGAGGGCGCTGAAGGTGCTTACGGCCAGGCTTTTCTTGGTTTCCTCGCGGGGCTTCTGAAGCTCGTTAGCTCGCGGGGCCTGCCGGGGCGCGCCTTTCGTAAGGCGCACCTGGGCGCCGGGGTCGTTGGCCCCCCGCGTAAACTGAACCGCTTGTGTCCACAGCGCATCCGTTGCATCTTCGTACAAGGCCAGGTGCTGAACGGGGATTTCCAGCCGCTCCAGCGCCAAGTTATCCTCCGCCCGGTTATGGATGATCACGGGCGCGATCGCCCGGTGCAGGCGCTTGGGGAGCTCGGTTAGCTGAAAGCGCCCGCTGGTGCGGATCGCATAGCAGAGATTACCCTCGCGCGTGTCGGGGCCGAACCAGGTGTCCGACAGGCGAAACGACGGCACCTCATGGAGGAGGCGTGGCGGGGTACCCGTTTCGATGCGAATCCAGACGGGCACGCTGGCGTAGAGCGTTACGTTTTCGCCGGGCGGGATGAAGATAGGGGTCTCCGGCCGCACCACCACCGGCCGATCTGGCAGGGCCGGCTGCAGCTGGAGCTGCGCAGTGGTCTCCCGCGTGCTAAAGCGGAGCGACTGGAGGCTGGGGTCACCGCCATCCAGCAGTGTCGCCCGCGCGTCCTCGGGGAGGGGCACTTCGGTTTCCAAGCCGCTGGCCAGGGGATCGTCGCCCTGCTTGTGGAAGACGCGCCACTCCTGCGGCGCCCGCAGCACCCACAACGCCATCGGCCCGATCTGCCAGCGCGCGCCTTCGTTCTGCTGAAGCGTGTAGGAGCCCCACCAAGGGGAGGGGTCGGCGGGTGCGGTTGCTTCCATGATTTTGCAGATGGGTGAGCGATGCTATCGTGTCCCAAGGTAGGCGCGCGCCACCTGAAGGGCAACCAGCGCCGGCCGATCAGCGGGTGCCCCTTTCGGCCCACACAATACAAAGACCCCCGTAGAGACGATCCATGGATCGTCTATACCCGTCCCCGAGACGCAGAGCCACGGCACGCCATCACGGCGACACCGTCACCGCGTACTTCCGCACCTGCGGATACGGCATCATCACAACCGTGTACAGGTGGCCATCGGGGTCGGAAGCTACCGGAAGACCCATATACAGCGTCGCCATATCGTCCCACTGAAAACGACCGAGGATCAGGCCCTCGTCGTTGAGCACGTCCAGGGCGGCGGCGCGTTGGCTGTCACTCCGTTGGATGGTGCCCTGTACGAGGCGGCGCACGTGGTCGTTGGCATCGCTGACGCCTACGGTCCAGTAGCTGAACCGGACAAGCCACTCATTGCTTACCCGTAGGGGAGCCCATACGTCGCTCAATATCAATTGCCTCATGCCTTCAGCGCCACTGTAGGTACCCGCGCCCACCAGGCGTTCGTCCTCTTCCACCTGCACCTCGCGTACGGCAGTACCGTCCATCGTGAACTCGAACAGGTGATCGGCAGATTTCAGAGGTGACGCAAGTAACCGATCACCGTCAAGCGTGAAGTCGGTGGCAGGGCGGGGAAAGAACGGTGCGAGATCCAGCGTAACGGCCAGGCTAAACGTATCAACCACGGTTTCCTCTACAGGATCAAACCGCGTGACCAGGACGTCGCCGGGGCCATACCGCAAGGCGGCAAGCACCACGGTGTCATCGTACATCCCGAGCGTCTGAAGACGCGTGGCTCCGCCATCTTCCAGCGAAAAACTGGTGTCGAAGGTGCCGGCGGTCGACCAGGCATCGAGCCGCGCGCCGAACTGGTTTGAGAGGTAGAGCCGGTCGTTCCCATCCCAAACGGGATCGCCGAGCACGTTCTGGAATTCGCCCGGCCCTTGCCCTGAGCCTCCGGCTGCCCAGCGGAACGCCCCTTCGGAGTCGAACGATACGAGGCGGTCATCACCTCGGTCGTATACATAGATATTGCCAGCGCCATCGGCCGTGAGGCTCGCCGGGTTCGACAAGATGGCTTCGTCGGGCTCCGTATCAGCACCGAAGGTCTGCATGTGTTCAAACTGCAGAGGCGCCGCTTCCAGATCCTTCCACACCTCCACCTCCGTGTGGGAAATGTACTCCACCCCATCGCGCGCCTCGATCGTCACGTCAGCGCCAGGATCATCCGCCGTACAGCCCCCCCAAAGCAATCCTGCTACGATCAGGAAGAGAACGAAAAACCGGGAGGGAATTCGCATAACAAAAAAGCAGAATGAGCTGGAGCACTGGTTAGTGTACGGGACTACTCAGCCGCAGTTGCGCTTACGTCAGTGAGCACTTGCTGAGCCACCGCACTCCTTTTAGGCACGATACCATCCTCGATTCATCGTCTCGTTTCTTGTCAGAGGCGCTACCCGAGGAGAATCCAGAGGCACGTCGAATCATCGTATGGATCCTCAATCACGTCGAGGATGACTGATGGGGGAGAATGGAGCCAGGGCGAACACGGCGTCTTCGAAGAACGAGTGCGGCATCGCCATTTCATCGACCGAATCCTCCTCGTTTCCTCGCCTCCTCGTTTCCTCGCCTCCTCGTTTCCTCGCCTCCTCGTTTCCTCGCCTCCTCGTTTCCTCGCCTCCTCGTTTCCTCGCCTCCTCGAATCCACCCCCACACGCCAAGACACCCCCACGCAAAAAGGTGGCATTTCTCCCGGAGGCGTCGTATTTCATCTCTATACCTTGTCTGGCCCACCCGACCTGCTGC
>JAAAOI010000257.1 GCA_009908945.1 Bacteroidota bacterium | reverse complement strand
GTCAGCGCCGCGCTTCAGGTCCATGGGGTTCGCGCCTGCCGTCACGCTTTTCAGGCCTGCATTCAAGATGGACTGGGCGAGCACCGTAGCTGTCGTGGTGCCGTCACCGGCCACGTCGCTGGTCTTGGAGGCAACCTCCTTGACCATCTGAGCGCCTACGTTTTCCAGTTTATTTTCAAGGTCCACCTCGCGCGCCACGGTCACTCCATCTTTCGTAACCGTCGGGGCGCCAAAGGATTTCTCAAGCACCACATTGCGACCTTTCGGTCCCATGGTGACCTTGACGGCGTTTGCGAGCTTGTCGACGCCCCGCTTGAGGGCGTTGCGCGCTTCCGTGTCAAAGACAATTTGTTTAGCCATAATATTTTCGGTTGCTGCTTATTTAAAAGTAAAGGGTGTAAAAGAGGGTGCTGCTGTACGGGGTAGCACCCATGTGCTGTGCTACTCCACGATGCCGAGAATATCGGACTCGCGCATGATGAGCACTTCTTCGCCGTCGAGGGTTACTTCCGTGCCGGCATACTTGCCATACAGCACAGCGTCACCTTCGCCGACGCTCATGTCGATCTTGTTGCCATTTTCTACGCGGCCCGGTCCTACAGCCACGATGGTGCCACGCTGAGGCTTCTCCTGCGCAGAGTCGGGAATGATAAGACCGCCAGCTGTTTTTTCTTCAGCTTCAGCAGGCTTAACCACGACGCGGTCAGCGAGGGGTTTGAGGTGTGCCATGAGCGTCCTCCGTTTTGTTATTAGGGTTGAAATCGGGTGTGATACAACGTCGTGCAACGCACACGCTGTTAGCGCTCTCTGGTGGTGAGTGCTAACGACTCAGCACAGACCTGCGCGTGATGATGCGTAGTGCTGCAGGAACGTCTTCGCTTGTGTCTATAAGGATGATCGACAAAAAGCGTGCCTACAGATCTTCCGGCGGTATGAAGGATCTCCCAATCGACGTATGTAGCCGCAGAACAGCACAAGAAACCTTGTATCTAAAGAAGTCTTAACACCGGTAACCTCTCGGGGCAAGGCCCCGGTCAAGGCGATGCCTGACACAGCGGCAGCCTGTCAGGCAGGAGGTATAGAGCTGGACAACCTGACAGGGCTAACCTGACAAGCACCGGACTACTGACGCATGCATTCTGCACCGTGGAGCAAAAGAGGTTGGGGCATTGCATTGGTGCTGGTATGGGGATGGTTGATGCTGGTCGTTTCGCCACCGTTTCTGGGGGATGCCGAGGGGTGGCTGGTGAGGCGCGCGCTTTCGCTGTTCTGCCACCAGCTTCCGGACCGTACCCTAATCATTGATGGGACGCAGCTGGGCGTATGCCATCGATGCTTGGGCATTTACGCCGCCCTTGCCGTTGCCACCCTCGGGTATGTGGGGCTACGGCGTTACGACAGATTCCTCGGACCACACGCAGGCTGGGTGTTGTCCGCCTCCGTCGTCCCGCCCGGTATAGACTGGCTGGGGGGGCTGATGAATCTGTGGGTCAACACGCCGACCAGCCGCATCGCAACGGGCGCCATCTTTGGCGTGGCCGCCGGCTACTATCTGGCGCGAGCGTTTGCGGACGCCCTCGGGCGCTCGCCGACGCGCGGTACGGGGGGGTCCGTTGCGGGTGAGAACGGACACCTGTAGCATGCGCCTCCGGGGCTTTGCTTTTTCCGGGCCGCTGCCTATTTTCAGGTGGTCGCTCTCTCGATGGATGGCTCAAGGGAGAAGGTGGCCCTGTGTTTTCCATCCACTAACGCGTCAGCCCCATGTCTACCAAACTGCAATCCATTCTTCTGGGCGGTGTCATACTGGGGGTAGCAATCCCACTTGTGAGCATCGTGCCCGTGCTGGGGGCATGCCTTTGTTGCCTTGCATTTATTGGGGCTGGGGTGCTCACCACGTATCACTACACGGACACCAACGAGGTTACGATCAGCGGAGGGGAAGGGGCCGGCATGGGCGCAGGAGCAGGGGCCATTGCCGGGCTGGTCGCTACGTTCGTCACGCTGCTGCTCATGGGGTTTGGCATTATACCAGATGCCAGCGAAGTGGTGCGCGAGATGGAGCGTGGTGGGGTGTTTGAGCAGCTGGATGCAGCCACGGAGGATCAGGTCAGGGGGCTGGTGGAGAGCTTCTTCGTGCCACTGCAAGCCACCTTTAACGTTATAGGAGGGGCGCTCCTCAGCCTGATTGGTGGCGTCATTGGGGCGTCGCTGTTCAAGAAGGGCAACGGCAGCGGTCCAGAATCCCCCGACTATGAGGTGCTCAATTAAGTTACAGCCCGAGCGAAGTGCGCGCTCGTCTCGGGTTCCAGAACCCCCTCATGGCCCAGGGCGCGCCCCTTACCTGAAGCGGAGCAGCGCCTCATCCACCCCGAGGACGAGTGTCGCCACTACAGCGAACAGAAGGAGCGCAAACACGGGTTGCCAGATGACAAGCCCGCCGAGGCAGCCCAACACGCTCCCCAAATATTTGATGTAATTCAGTTGCTCATTGGTGGTGCGCCAGAGCAGGTCTTCCAGTTCGCGCTCGTCGTAGCCTCGCAGCTTGTCTAACACCATGCTGTAGACGTCCAACTGCTCCACGAAGGCGAGCACCGCCTGCGTAGCCACCTCCTCGATCTGCTCCGAGCGCTCGTCCAGCGCCTCCGGCAAGCGGTCTAAAATGTTGTCGAGTCCATCGAGGGCGGAGTCCAGCGTGCGCGGGAGCTCTTGCACGGCCTGGTCGATGCGGCGGCGGAAGTCATCCTCATTCAGAAAGCGATACGTGCGCAGGGCCAGCCCGCCGAGGCCATCACCTGCGTATTCGTGCATCTGCTCGATGGTGAACTGCGTGATGCGCTCCTGCACATCCTCGCGGCGCAGCAGGTCTTCGGCGTAGCGGGAGGTGAGGCGTTTGACATCACGGCGAAAGTCAGGGTCGGTGGCAATGTCCCGCACCACGGTGAAGGCCAACGCCCGATAGCGTGGGATCATACCGCTGGCGCGGATTTTCTCCTTGATGACGTCCTCGCTCAGCAGATCCGTGGCGACCGCCTGGGCCAGGCGGTAGGCGATGCGATCGCGTTGGGCGGGCACGAGGCCCTGCCCCAGCAGCGGTCGCCGCTGGCGCGGCCGGAACAGCATCGTGATGGCCAGCCAGTTCGTGAAGAACCCGATCAGTCCACTGACGGCCACGATGCGAAGGAGGCCTTCAAGCGGAAACGCCCATCCGGCGACGGGGAGGATGCGTCCGTCAAAATCCCACCAGAAAGAAAGTACAAAGGTAGCGGCTAACACCAGCGGGATGCCCCGCAGGATCGGAAGCACCCAGGCGTAGCTTCCGTCCCGCCGGGCAGGCGGCGGCGGAGCAGGCGGCGGCGCCTCGGGCTGGGGCCGGTGACGCTTCAGGTAGCGGAGCAGTACCCGCTTCCACGTCCGGGCCCGTTCCTCATCGATCAAGGGAGGCCATGAGCGCTGTCGAATGCCCGACGCCTGTGCAGCAGTGCCGCCTGGACCTGCCGCAGCGTCGGGTCGTCCTGCTGCAGGACCAGCAGCCGTGAAGGGCCGGGAGCGAGGCGGAGTGGCAGGCATGGCGGTACGACGATGCAAACGAAAGAGGCACCGGCAGGCCGTGTGACGCAGTAGCACGTGCCGGTAACGGGGCTCCGCAGTGCAGAAGACCATTCCTAAAAGATCTCGACAAGCTTCAACTCCTGCAGGTAGCGCCGGGGATTCTCTTGAAAGTCTTCCACGAGAGTATTGACGCGCGTCAGGGTGGAATCCATTCGGTGGTACAGGGTTGGATCGTTCACGAGTAGCCCCAGGGTGCCCTCGCCGTTCTCCACCTTGGTGAGTATGGCGTCGAGCCGGTCGGTGGAGGACTCCACGGAGTCCAGGTTGCGGTCTAAGCGCCCGATGAGTTGCCGGGTATCCTCGAGCGTGAGGTCGAGGTTTTCCTCGCCCGTATCCACGAGACGATTTAGGGATTCCGTCAAAACAGCGACGCTATCCAACGTGGCGGCCAGGCGCTGCTGTTCGGTTTCCAGCAGGCGATCGACCGTGGTAGAGGTCTCCTCCAGCGATTGCAGGGTGCGGCGCAGGTCGCTATCGGGCTGCTCCAGTTGACGCGAGACCCCGCTCAGCACGCGGTCGAGCCCCACCAGCACGGTGTCTGCCCGGTTGAAAAGGGTCGGGGCCCGCTCGGCCAGGTCGCCAAACAAATCTTCCTCCTGGCTTGGCACCTGCTCGCCCTGCGCAATCAGGTCGCGCCCCGCGGGGCCCAGCGTCAGGTCCATCTTCACGTCGCCCAACTGGCTGAGCCCGGTGATGGCAATGTGCGACCCTTCCGGGATGTCGACGGACTTCTCGACGTAAAAGTCAATGCGCACCTGCCGGGCGTCGGGCGCATATCGGATGCGCCGCACCGCGCCCACAGGCACGCCGCTCACGCGAACGGCGCTCCCCGCGCTCAGGCCGGCGGCGTTATCCATTAAGGTGTAGTAGCCGTCAGTCGTGTCGAAAAGGGGCAAGTCCTGAAAATAGCGGAGGCCCAGTATAAACAATAGAGCAGCCACAACCAGGGCGATGCCTACTTTTAACTCATCGGAGTATTTCACAGGCAAACAAAATCAATTGGCGTCTTAGGGGGAGGCGGTGCGGTCGGGCGCACCGACCTGATACTCGCTGGCTCGGACAAATGCACTCAGCGTGGGATCGTCAGCCCGGTGCATTTCCTCAATCGTTCCCACCCAGTGGATGTCACAGTCGTGAATAAAGGCGGCTCGATCGGCGATGGTCAGGACGGAGTGCATGTCGTGCGTTACCACGATGCTCGTTACGTTCGATCGGCTGCTCAGTGAACGGATGAGATCGTTGATGGTGTTGGAGGTCTCGGGGTCCAGCCCGCTGGTGGGTTCATCGTAGATAATGTACTGCGGCGTGAGGGCGATGGCGCGCGCCAGGGCGACCCGCTTCTTCATGCCACCGGAAAGCTCCGCCGGGTTTTTGTCTTCGACGCCCTCCAGCTGTACCTCCTTCAGATTCTCTTCCACCTTGGCCGTAATTTCCTCTTCTGAGAGCTCACTGAAAGTGCGGAGAGGGAAGGCCAGGTTGTCGAAGACGCTCATCGAGTCGAAGAGCGCCCCGCCCTGAAACAGCATGCCGAACTTACGTCGCAGCTGGCGCAGTTCGCCGTAGGAGACGGCGTTAATATCGACCCCGTCCACGATCACCTCGCCCCGGTCTGGCGTGATCAGTCCCATGAGGTGCTTCATCAGCACACTCTTGCCCGAGCCTGAGCGGCCAATGATCGCCAGCGTCTCCTCGTCTTCGATGGTGATGGAGACCTGCTTCAGGACCTCCAGTGGCCCGAAGCTTTTATCGATGTTGCGGACCTCAATCATACAACCTCAGAGAATGAGAATGGCCAGTGCCAGGTTGGCAAAGAGGATGTAGACACAGCTCAGCACGGCGGCTTCTGTTGTGCTGCGGCCTACCCCTTCGGCGCCGCCGCCGGTGTAGTATCCCTTGTAGCAGGCGACGGAAGTGATGATAAACCCGAAGACAAAGGCTTTCAACAGGCCAAACATGGGATCGAAGGGGCTGAAGAATTGCCGCGCCCCGGCCACAAACTCACCCGCCGACAAGAAGTCGCCATAATGAGCCACCCCGACGCCGCCCGCGATGCCGACGCCGGTGGCGGTGATGTAAAGCACGGGAAACATGAACACGCCGGCCAGCACCCGGGGGACGATGAGGTAGCCAATCGAGTTCAAGCCCATGGCTTCGAGGGCGTCGATCTGCTCGGTGACCCGCATCGTGCCCAGCTCTGCTGCGATGCGAGCGCCCACGCGCCCGGCCAGGATAAAGCCCGTTACGACTGCTCCCAGCTCCAGGACCATGGAGGGGACCACAATGGAGCCTATGATGGACTGTGGAATAAAGGGCGACTCCAACTGATAGGCCGTCTGCACCGTCAGAACCGCACCTGAAAAGAGGCCCGCCAGGGCTACAATAGGGATCGACTCGATCCCTATGGCCACCATCTGCTTGAACAGGTTCTTCCGGTAGATGCTCACCTCGTTGAGTGACTGGAAGGCCTTCGTTAACAGCAGCACGTACTGGCCGAGAGCTTCGATGGGAGCTAAAAAGCGGCGGTCCAACATGAAGGCCAAGGGCAAAAGCCCTGTGAGAGGAGAGACGACGTGCGTGGCACTGCGGATCGGAATCGGGTGGCGATTCACAGGCTTGCCGGAATGACCATGGGGGAGAAGGGTTCCTGTAGATAGCAGCCGGCTGAATCCCACCGAGGCCGTGCCGGTTCGTTGAGGGGCTGCCCTACGTTATCAATCGCGCTCCTCATGGCCAAAACCAAAACACGCTACGTTTGTCAGGAATGCGGGCACAGCGCCCCCCGATGGTCCGGACAGTGCTCCGGCTGCGGCGAGTGGAATACGATGGTCGAAGAGGCCCAAAAGTCGAAGGTGAAGGCGCGGGTCGCGCGGCGCCCGCCCCGTCGGGACGGAAAGACCAACCGCCCGGTGCGCCTGCAGGACGTGGTTATGGAGGGCGAAACCCGACTGGAAACGAACGTCCGGGAGTTCGATCGGGTGATGGGCGGGGGCATCATGCAGGGCTCGCTGAGCCTCCTGGCCGGTGACCCGGGCATTGGGAAGAGTACCCTCATGACAGAACTGGGCAAGCATCTCCCGCACTGCCGGGTGCTGTACGTAACGGGAGAGGAATCCACGAAGCAGGTGAAGCATCGCGCGCAGCGGCTCGGGGTGGACGGCGAGGACTTCCTTGTGTTTGCCGAAACCAATGTAGAAGAAATCGTGGCAGCTGCGCAGCACGTGCAGCCCGAGGTCATGGTGGTCGATTCCATTCAAACCATCTACCGGCCCGACATCGAGAGCGCCCCGGGGTCGGTTACCCAGGTGCGTGAGAGCGCGGCCTCGCTTTTGACCATGACCAAGGACCTCGACTTTCCGACGTTTTTGGTTGGGCATGTCACCAAGAAGGGCACGATTGCTGGGCCGCGGGTATTGGAGCACATGGTAGATACCGTCCTCTATTTTGAGGGCGATCAGCACCATGCCTATCGCATCCTGCGGGCCGTCAAAAACCGCTTTGGCGCTGCCAACGAGATCGGGGTATTTCAGATGCTGGAGACCGGGCTGCAGCAGGTCATCAACCCAAGTGAAATCTTCCTCTCGGAACGCAGCTACGGGGCCAGCGGCTCAACGGTGGTCTGCTCGCTGGAGGGCTCGCGCCCGGTGTTGGTGGAAGTGCAGGCCCTCGTGACCCCCACCTCGTACGGCACGCCGCAGCGCACGGCAACGGGCTTTGACTACCAGCGGCTCCAGATGCTGCTGGCCGTGTTGGAGAAACGCGAGGGGCTGGCACTCTCGTCGCACGACGTGTTCGTCAATGTTGCCGGCGGGATGAAGCTGGAAGAACCGGCCGTAGACCTCGGGGTGATCGTGGCAGCGGCCTCGTCGTTTCGAGACATTCCAGCCGACACCAGTACGGTGCTTATTGGCGAAGTGGGGCTAAATGGAGAGGTGCGGACCATCGGTCAGCTGGCGCCGCGGCTGCGGGAGGCGGCCAAGCTTGGGTTCGAACGCGCGATCGTCCCCCGAAAGAGCCTGGAGCAGGCGCCGGAGGTGGAGGGGCTGGCAGTCAGGGGCGTCCGCCGCCTTCGGGAGGTACTGGAGCTGTCGCTCTAAGAAGGAGCGCTTGGCTCCGCCACGAGGCGCACGGCGCGGTGGGCGCGAAAAACGAAACAGGGCGCAACCACACCGGCTATAGCCGGCTCCCGGCCATGTCGTGGAACCGGCCGCACCATGCTGTGCCGCAACAATCGAGGGGCCGCACAATATCAGTTGATCCTGTTACGTTATTCCCCTGAGTAGAGCCACCATGGTGCCCTGCACCTGCCGGCTCACCGTGCCGAAACCCACCACCTCATGCCCCGGACCGACGAGGAGCTTGTACAAGCTTACCTGGACGAGCAGGACCAGGCGGCCTTCCGTACGCTTGTGGAGCGCCACAAGGATCGGATCTACGGCTACTTGCTGGGGATGGTGCACCGGCGCGACCTGGCCGACGACCTGTTTCAGGAAACGTTCTACCGTGTCATCTCCGCTTTACAAAAGCAACGGGGCTCGTATGAGCAGCAGGGACGCTGGCTGGCGTGGGTCATGCGCATTGCCCGCAACGCCACGCTCGACCATGTGCGCAAGCGGAAAAAGTGGCAGGACGTGGGAGACCATAATGCAGACTACGACACCACATACTGGGAACGGCTTCCGGGAGATGAAACCGCGGCCGACGACCTCTTGGAGCGCGCGGAAACGCGTGACATGCTGGAGGCCTTTATCGGTGAGTTACCCCCCGAGCAACGCGAAGTGCTTCTGCTCCGGCAGGAAACGGATCTCACGTTTCGGGAGATCGGCGAGCTTACCAACGTCTCCATCAATACCGCTCTGGGGCGCATGCGCTACGCCCTGGCGAATCTCCGAAAGATGATCCGGCAATCCAGGCGCACAACCCCGACAAATGTTAACTGATGCACCCGGCTATGGGCGATAGGTTACGATTAGTACAGCACCTCTACGGCGACATAGAGGACGCGGACGAGCGGGCCCGACTGTTGTCGGACGCCGCGCTGGAGGCAGAGTGGCACGCGTTGCAAGCGACCAAGCAACGCCTCGACGAACGTCCGACAGCCTCACCGTCCGACGCGGTTTGCGCCGATATATTTGCTCGTGCTCAGGCTGCCTCGCAGGAGCACCACACGCCTGGTGCGCCCGACCGCCAGCCCACTCCGCGTGCGGCAGCCGAGGCCACACGGGGGCCGTCGCGACAGGCGATGGCATGGACCGCGGGGCTTGCCCTCGCGCTGGGGCTTCTGGTGGGCACGCTGATCCTGACAGATCGGGGACCGGGCGAGGTTCGCGTGCCTGAAGTGGCCGACCAGCAAGGATTTTCGGTGGGAACTTACTGGGGCGCCGACCACGCCTCGGACAGGGTTCTCACCAATGAGGTACCGGACGACCTCCCGGCCTGGGACGACGGGCCCGAGTTTCAAGACTTGCGCTACAATATGCGGGTCTTGAATTCTCGCAGCCCAGAACAGCGGTGGTACAGTGCCCCCGCTCTTGGGCCAGTCAGAGGAAGTGGGCTCCAAACAACGTCTAACGATCGCCCCTAACGAGGCTCCGCATGTATTATCGTCTGTTAGTAACGAACGGCCTGGTACTCCTCCTTGCGGCATTCTGCTTGCTCCAATCGCAGACCACGTGGGCGCAGAGCCCACAAACGCTCGTGATTGAGAACGGCGTCGTCTACATCAACGGGCGCGCCGTGCCAGACGCCGATCTCCCGGCGTCGCTCGACCTCTCCGGCGTGGATGCACGGTTCAGCTTTACCGGCAGCATGGAGTCTGTCGTCGAGATCAACGGGCGCGTTTACCGCGTGCAGGATAACACGCTTTCCGATATGCGCCCCCCCGAGGGCCGACAGGGGCGAGTGGCCGTCTATTTTCGTGAGCAACCCGAGCGAAGCGACCTGCGCGAGGTGCGCCTCCAAGTAGGGCAGGCCGAACGGGAAGGCCCGATCGCTACGCCAGCCTTTGCCGCCATGCGGCATCACACCGAAGCCGTGCAGACCCACACGCGCACCCTGCTTCAGCAGGTAGACCAGCGGGGCACGGAGGAGCTTGAGGCTACACTGGAACAGCTGCAGCGCCATGCCAGCCGGCTGGCTCGTTTTGCAGAAGACCTCCCCCGTTTCGAGATGCAGTCCTACCTCGAAGCGGTGCAGCAAGCAGACCAAGAGCTGCATAGCCGCCTCATTCGCGAACAAGAGCTGGAGGCTCAAACGCAGGCACTCGCCCGGGAAGTAGCCACCGCCGATGGAGAGGAGCAGGACGTGCTCCGGCGCGAGCTGCGGGCGCAGTTGGAGGAAATTTTTGAGATGAAGCAGGAAAACCGTGCGCGTGAGATACAGCAGCTGCAAGAGGAGATGGGGCGTCTGCGCCAGCGCCTCGAAAAGCGCGAGCGGTACCGCGAATATATGATCGAACGGCGCCTCCGATACCTGCTGCGGAAAGAGGGAACCAACGGCCCATAACCGCCACAGGCCGGCCATCTCACTGAATCTCCTCTGCGAAGGGAGCACGTGACCGGCGCTACGCACTTGCGGCCGACACCGCTAAGCCGTTACTTAACACGCATGCGCCGAATCGAGACCACCGGCAAGCGCTCGCCCTGCTCAGTATAACGTGGCGTGGTGATTGCTCGCTTTAGATTGGTCGGCTGCTCGCTGTGTCAGTCGCCGCCGGCTGTGAACTCACCTCATGTGTCTACCCCCGCTTCGCTATGCGTTGCCCTCTTCTCGCCGTGCCCGTTGTTCAGCGCTGGGCTACTGCATGTCTGGCCGTCATCTTATGCTGTGCTGGAATGGGGGCAGTGGTGACGGCGCAGCCTGCCACCGTCGAGCGCATCTCATTTGCCGAGGCTGGCGGCCAAACGTTCGTTATGCGGGTCCACCTGAACGAGCCCCTGATGGCGTATCAGGCCCCGGAGCGCACCGAGGAGGGTGCCCTGCGCTGGACCCTCTTTAACGCCGCATTAAGTGACTCCTTTGACCAGCCTGCGGCTATCGGCCCGATCTCGTGGTATCAGATCGAACAGGCGAACGGCCACCTTCACATGGATCTCCACCTGAACGATCCGGACGCGTACACGGTGGTGGCCTATCGGGACCGTGGCACGCCGCATGTGCTGATGCGTGTGGCCCGCACGGACGCCGTGCCAGCCGCCTCGCCCACAGAAAGGGCGGTCGCCACGGATCGCTCCGAGGACGCTGACGCCGCGCCGCAGGTACCTGCCGTGCCGGTAGGGGCCGAGGACCGGCCATCGCCTGCTGAAGCCTCAGCTCGCTGGCGCCTGGACACCGTCGTTATAGATGCTGGGCACGGAGGGCGAGACCCCGGCGCCGTCGGGTACAACGGCATTCGCGAGAAGGACGTTGTGCTGGCGACGGCCAAGCAGCTGGGGCAGTACATCGAAGAGCGACTGGAGGGCGTAAGTGTTATCTATACGCGCTCTGACGACACCTTTATCGAACTGGCTGACCGCGGAAAGCTCGCCAACCGTGCCGGCGGCAAGCTGTTTATTTCCATTCACGCCAACAGCGCGCGCGCAGGATCTGCACGCGGGGCTGAAACCTACATCCTCGGAACGCACCGGAGCGAGCAGGCGCGGCGGGTGATGGAGCTCGAAAATAGCGTGATCCGATTTGAACAGGACACCAAGCAGTACGAGGCGTTCGATCAATCGGACCTCATCATGCAGACCCTGACGCACAGCGCTTACTTGCGCAACAGCGAGCGACTGGCCAGCCTGATCCAGGATCAGTTTTCGGAGCGCGTCCAGCGACGTAGCCGAGGAGTCAAGCAGGCCGGGTTTTATGTGCTCTGGGGCGCCTCGATGCCTGCGGTGCTGGTGGAATTAGGGTTTATCTCCAACCCGGACGAAGCCCGCTTCCTGGCGTCTGAACGCGGGCAAACGTACATGGCCAGTGCCATCTTCCGCGCCGTCCGCGATTATAAGGAGCAGTATGAGAAAGGCCTCTTTGTTCGAAACTGATCCCCCCACTTTCTGCATGTCCACCGCTGCTGCTGTAGCCCGCGCCATCCGCACGATTCCAGACTTCCCCAAACCGGGCATCCAATTCAAGGACATCACGCCGGTTCTGGCCAGCCCAACGTTAACAGCTGAGGCTGTCGCCGCGCTGGCAGCGCCCTTTACCGAAGCCAGCGCCACGAAAGTGCTGGGGATTGAAGCCCGTGGATTTATCTTAGGGCCGTTGCTGGCACAAACCCTCGACGCCGGATTTGTGCCGGTCCGAAAGGAGAACAAGCTTCCCCACACTACGGTGCAGGCTTCCTACGCGTTGGAGTACGGCACGGGGGTCATCGAAATGCACGCCGATGCCATCACAAGAGAGGACAGGGTCTTGATCCATGATGACGTCATTGCTACGGGAGGAACGGCGGCCGCGGCCGCCGACCTCGTCCGGTCCGCCGGAGGTACAGTCGTAGGCTACTCGTTTCTGCTGGAGCTGGGGTTCCTCAACGGTCGCGCCCAGCTGGACGACGGGCTGCCCTTCCACAGCCTGGTACACGTAGCGGAGTAAGCGGATGCTACGCTACGGCAGCATCCACCGGATTGCGCTTTAGGACGGCTATCGCACCGCAATGCAGGAAATCTCCACGCGGGCCTGCCGGGGTAGCGCCGCTACCTCTATGGCCTCGCGGGCCGGGGGCTGCTCGTTGAAGTACCGCCCGTACACATCGTTGACCGTCGCGTAGTTGTTGATGTCCGACAAAAATACCGTGCACTGCACGACGTGCTCGTACCCCATCCCCATGTACCGGAGAACGGCGCCAATATTTTCCAATACCTGTATGGCCTCCGCTTCCACGCTTTCGGTCACCATGCTTCCGGTTTCGGGGTCGATGGGAATTTGCCCCGAGCAGTACAGCGTGTCTTTCACCATCACGGCTTGACTATACGGGCCGATGGCGTCGGGGGCCTGCGGCGAATCCGCAACTTCACGAGGAGAGGGCGGAGATGGGGTGCGCTGCGACATAACAGAACGGCGGGTCGGGTTAAAGAGATACCGTAACATTGGGCCGGAGCGGCCGCAAACACAAGCGAAAATTGATCTAATACAGGTGAGTGCTATGGACCTCCAGTTGACTGACCGAACGGCTTTTGTTGCCGGTGCCAGTAAGGGCCTCGGATATGCGACGGCATGCGCGCTGGCTGCCGAAGGGTGCCGCGTGGCCGTATGCTCGCGCAATGAAACCCGAATCACAGAGGCGGCAGCTGCTATCGCCGACGCAACGGACCAGCCCCCGGAGGCGGTCGTCCCCGTCGTATGTGATGTCACAGACGAAGCGGCCGTTGCGCATGCAATAGAGACTACCGTGGCGCAGTTTGGCGCACTGCACGTTCTGGTGACCAATGCCGGAGGCCCACCGGCCGGCACGGCTACCTCCGTCGGGCCCGACGCCTGGCCGGCGGCCCTCAAGCTCAACCTGCTCAGCACGATTGCGCTCTGTCGCCATGCTACGCCTCACCTGCAGGCTGCGGCCGCGGAGGATGACGGCCACGCCCGGATCATCATGATTGCCTCTGCGGCTGCCAAAGAGCCGATTCCGCGCCTCGCCTTGTCGAACACTGCACGAGCTGGCGTGCTCGGGTACATGAAAAGCCTGGCCGCTGATCTTGGCCCCGCTGGCATTACGGTGAATGCTGTGTTGCCCGGCTATACGCGCACCGAGCGACTGAATGATTTGGCCGACAGCACCCGTGCCGGCACCGGGCAGACGCGCGAGGCGGTCTTCGCCGGGTGGGCGGAGAACAATGCCCTCAAGCGGATTGGCGCACCCGCAGAGTTTGCCGCCACCGTAGCCTTTCTGGCTGGCCGGCCAGCGGGCTACATTACGGGTACCGCCGTGCCCATCGATGGGGGGCGGACCAAGCACTTGCTGTGAGCAGACCAGCGTCAGCTGTCGGCTTCATAGGTGCGGTAGGAGCGCTCCAACAGCTGGCCCCACAGGCGGTCGTAGGGATGGACTTCGTTGACAACCTGCCCATCGCGCACGACCGGATACCCTTTGTTGGCCCATTTGAAGATAGAGCCCTGCAGGTTATAGACCTTGGTAAACCCAGCCTCCTGCAGCCGTTCGGCGACCGCGGCTGAGCGATAGCCTACGGAGCAGTAGGCTACGATAGGCGTTTCGCGCGTGCGATCGGCCAGAAACGTAAAGTCTGTGGTGTTGGGATCCACACGCGTAGCACCTTCCAGATGGCTTACCGCGTATTCCTCCGCCTTGCGCACGTCCAGCAGTACAGGTGGCGAAACAGTTTCATCCTCCAGCCAGGTATGCAACGAGTCGGTAGAGAGGGGGCGCGCCGCGGGATAATCCCGCTCAATCATGCGCTCTACAGCCTCCCAGGCAATGCCGCCTCTGCAGCCGAACAGGGTGAATACCGAGAAGAAAAAGAGGGCGAGTATAAGCAGGCGCATGAAAGACACAGTGCACAAAGATACGCTTGGAAAATGAAGGCCGCACGGCCGCACGCTGCAGGCCATGTGATCGATACCCTGGAACGCCGGTAGGTGGTTATCGTTCGTTCTGGCTGTCGGTCAAACTATCTATCTGGAAAGTGAAGCGTTATGCGCAGTAAAGGGCGGGTACTGGTGGCGATGAGTGGCGGGGTCGATTCCTCCGTAACAGCGGTGCTCCTGAAGGAGCAGGGCTACGACGTGGTGGGCCTTACAATGAAAACGTGGGACTACGCCACGAGCGCGCCGTCGTCCAGCGGAAAAGAGGTGGGCTGCTGCACGCTGGAGTCCATGAACGACGCCCGCTCGGTAGCCATGGCCTACGACTTCCCGCACTTCATTGTGGACATCCGGGAAGAGTTCGGCGATTGGGTCGTGGAGCGCTTCACGAGTGAGTACCTCGCCGGCCGCACGCCCAACCCGTGTGTCCTGTGCAATACCCACATCAAGTGGGACGCCCTGCTGCGCCGCGCCAATGATCTGGATTGCGACTACATCGCCACCGGCCATTACGCGCAAGTCCGTTACGAGGAGGAGCTACACCGGTACGTGCTCTCGCGCGGCATCGACCGCAACAAGGACCAAAGTTATGCCCTCTGGGGGCTGCCGCAAGAGCATCTCGCCCGATCCATCTTTCCGCTGGGCCAGTACACAAAGCCAACGATCCGCGAGATGGCGGCAGACTTCGGCTTGGATCGGGTGGCCGACAAGCCCGACTCGTATGAGATTTGCTTTATTCCGGACAACAACTACCATCGGTTCCTGAAGGAACGGGTCGATAACCTCGAAGCGGAAGTCGCCGGCGGCCCCATCGTACGGTCCGATGGCACTCAGGTGGGTACCCACAAGGGCTACCCCTTCTACACGATTGGCCAGCGCCGGGGGCTGGACATTGCCCTGGGCTATCCCGTCTACGTAACCGCTATTGATCCGGACACGAACACCCTTACGGTCGGCCCCCGCGAGGAGCTGATGCAGCAGACGTTGCGGGCCGGGCAAATCAACCTTGGAAAGTATGCTTCGCTGGCAGAAGAGCGGCCGGTGATTGGTGCCATCCGGTACAACGACGCGGGGGCCCCGGGAATCGCCTGGCAGACGGACGCTGACACGCTCCACGTGGCTTTTGCGGAGGAGCGCCGTGCCATCACGCCGGGGCAATCCATCGTACTGTACGAGGAGGATGACGTCCTCGCTGGCGGGTGGATCCACGAGGTGGGCACGGCTGAAGCACCGGCGGCACCTGCACACGACGCAGCACCATCAGCTCAGGCTACGCCCTAAGCTCAGAGGCGAAGCCCTACGTGGGCTCTGATGCTCACCGCGTCTTTGTCGAAAGCCGTTCGATGGTGCACATAGCGTAGAGGCGGGATACCGTGCGGTTGAACTTCTCAGCAATGCCCTGTGCCATCTTGCCATGCTGCGCCTCTGCGGTGAACCACAACGTCGGAGGCACCGGGGAAGTAAAGTACAGCACCGGCGCCGCATCGGCAGTATACAAGGCATCCACCACGCGCAGGAGCCGCAGGGCGTCGTCGGTTGAGGTAATCGTGATCGCATGGATAAACAGGGCATCCAATGCCAGCAGGCTATCCATCAGGCGGGGATGTGGGGTCGTCTCCGTTGCGGCGAGTAAGGCTTCGGCCTCGACCCATTGCTTTGGGCCTTTCACCGCCTCACAGGTAGCCTGCATGGCAGCCTGGCCCTCAGCGGTAGGGCCCACCCAGGCATGCCCCGGCTTCTCGAGGCGGTGGCGATAGTCGTCCCCATCGACAACGATGACCTCATACGTTTGCCGAAACTGCTCCTGTAAGAAGTGCTGAAACCGATCCGTGCCGACCATGGACGAGAGGAAGTGCTCCGGCTCCACGTTGCTGGTGGCCATGAGGATGCCCCCTGCTTCCGATAGCGCATGCAGAAAGCGCACCAGGCGGACCTCATTGGCCGGGTCGTCCAGCTCTACCTCGTCGAGGCAACACACCGAGTGGTGGGCCGCGATCTGACGGGCGAGGACCGTAGGAGGCAGGGGATCGCGAAAGAGCTGACTGCTGTGCAGAAAAGCAGGCGACAGGCCCCGTTGCGCAAGTTCATGATAGAGAGCGGCCAGCACGTGCGTCTTGCCGACGCCTACAGGCCCAACCACGTACAGGCCCTGTGAGGCATGCGCGGCGGGCCGAAAGGCATCGCCCAGGCGCTGCCACCAGGAGCGACGGGCACGGGCCATCACCCGATGGGCATACGCCCGGGCGCGCCGAACGGCGGTTACCTGGGAGGGATGCTGCGGCTCGTAGGACGCGAAGGTTGCCTCGGCGAATCGCTCAGGGACGTCGTACGCACGGCCGCTTGGCATTGAGTTCGGGATAGATTTAGTATAGCAAAGTGTTGCGAAATGTGTTGTAACCCCATGGGTTCCGATGTAAACGGTTACGCAAGGAACACCTTTGCTGTCGACAAAATAGGATTAGTCGTGTGCATGCCCCAATTCCAAGGCAAACCGACGGTAACTGTGGGCGCCTCACGACCTCCTCATCCTTACGGAGTACAACACATGTCGCAACGTGATCTAAAACAGGTGGGCCGGTACCAATGGGAAGTTCCAACGTCTGCTCGTGAGGGCATGCACGTACCGGTGCGCATTCTGGCCACCGAAGACCTGGCGCATGACCTCATAGGAACGGAGGCGTTGGAGCAAGCCCTCGCTTCGGCCTCGCTGCCAGGAGCCCTCGGCCACGTCGTTATGATGCCGAATGCCCATGCCAGCAGTGGCTCGCCCATGGGGAGCGTAGTAGCCACAGCCTATCCGGGTGGCGTGGTAGCCCCCTCGGCCATTGGCGACGATATCAACTGCGGGGTACGTCTGTTGGCTACGTCCACCGGGGCTGATACGGTGACGGATGTAGAGGCGCTGGTCGAAGCCCTGTTCGAGCACATTCCCTCGGGCGAAACGGCCGCTCCCCCGATCAGTGTATCCCGCTCCGACGCCGACCTCATCGCACAGTCGGGCGCCCAGTGGGCCTACCGCCGGGGCTTTGCTGAGCAGGACGACCTGGTCCGCATTGAAGAGGGAGGGCGGTTGTCGGAGGCTACGCTTGAAGGGCTGCCCAAGGAGCTCAAGCAGAAAGTCCCGGAAAAGCTGGGCACGCTGGAGTCCGGCGGTCACTTTGTGGAGGTGTCTGTAGTCGACGAGATCTACGAGCCGGCCTCAGCACAGGTCATGCGGCTGACGGAGGGGGGGCTTGTCATTCAGATCCATGCGGGCTCGGCTACCTTTGGCCGCGCCGTGAGCGCGCATTTCACCGAAGTCTTCAGGGAGGCCCGTGGTGGCACCTCAGATGCCTCGGAGGCCGCTCACTGCGACCACGAGGATGCCCATGCCATGTCCTATCAAGACGCCCTGCAGGCCGCAGCCAACGTAGGGTATGCCAACCGGCAGCTTATTGCGCATCAGGTCCGGGAGGCCTTCGCCGCTGCACTCGGTGAGGAAGGGCCCACCCTCCACACGGTGTATGACATGGCGCACAACATGGGCCGGCTGGAGATGCATCAGGTCAATGGCCGGCACTTGCGCTGCTATGTGCATCGCAAGGGTGCCGTACGCGCCTTTGGGCCTGGTACGCCCGGCATCGCGTCGCCGTATCGCGCGCTGGGCAACCCGGTGCTGATGCCGGGGCAACCCGGACGGTCGTCTTGGGTCCTGGTTGGCACCCACCGGGGCATGAGCACCAGCTTTGGTTCCTCCACCCATAGCGGAGCGCGGCAACTGCGCGATGGCCACCAGAACGGCACCCTCGGCGAGCTGCTCGAACGCAACGGCGTGGCCTTTCGGTCGCACCGCACGGACCAACTCGCGACCCCTGTGGCGGCCTCAGACGACCCGCTGACCGAGGTGGCGCGGAGTGTGCGCGGGTCAGGCATCGCCCGGCTCGTGGCGCGTCTGCGGCCGCTCGCGATCGTGCATGCCTAACCCTGTTGCGTTAGCACACGCACGAGGACACAACATCTTTTCATTCCCTTGTGCCTGTGCGCCCTATACTCACGGATGAAAAACGTAGTCTTCCCACATTGCAGCACACGCCCTGATGAGCGACCAGGAAACGAAACGCCTTCTTGTTGTAGAGGATGACCCGCAGATGAGCACCGGCCTGGTGCTGTTTTTGGAGTCGGAGGGCTTTGAGGTCACGCTGGCCGCCGATGGCGATAAGGGGCTGGAGGCCGCCGTCACGCTTCCGGAGCCCGACCTGATCGTGCTTGACGCAAAGCTTCCCGAACGCAGTGGCTTTGAGATCCTGCGCGAAATCCGCAATAAGGGTGTAGGCACCCCCGTGCTGATGCTGACAGGGCTGGGTGGCCATGAAGACAAGATGCGGGGCTTCGAACTGGGGGCTGACGACTACCTCACCAAGCCGTTCTCAACCGAGGAGTTGCTGGCTCGCATTCAGGCGATCCTGCGGCGCACCGATGCCGCTGAGTTAGACAGCGGTATCTTTGAAGTAGGTGGGCTTACCATCGACATCGAAGAAGCGTCCGTTACGCGGGATGGAGAGCCGGTAAGCCTCACCGACCTGGAGTTCCGCTTGCTGCGCTACCTGATCCGTCATCATGGGCGCACAGCCACGCGCGAGCAAATCTTGCGTGATGTCTGGAAGCTGCCAAGCGAGATTGAAACCCGGACGATTGACCGCCACGTGAACGCGTTGCGCAAGGTGATGGACGGCACCGACGAAGAGACGTGGCCCATCAAAAGCGTGTACGGGATCGGGTACAAGCTGGAAGGCGTGCGTGAGGTTGACAACGCATCCTGACGTGCAGCGGCGTTGACAGGGCCCCCTCGTACGTCACGGAGCCGATGAATCGACCGGGGCTTGTTCTACACGGCGCCCTTTCCAGGATACCCGCTGGAACCAGTGGCTGATGGCAGAATCCAGCTGGAGCACCCAACCCAGCGTGTACGATAGCGGCGTCAGCACCGAAAGCGTCCACGAAAAGCCGCTTATTCGGTCGGTAGCGAGCTTAAACGCGTAGAGGGAAAGCAGGAGCCACCAGCCAAACAGCGGGGCAACGACGAACGTCAGCCCGAAAATCGCGAACATCACGGCGAAGGAGGCCGGGGTGCCTCCCAAAATGAGGTACGCGTTTTTTCGGAAGCCGCGCCAGGCATCGCCGAACGAACGGTACATGTACACCGCCAAATCTGATTGCACGTCTCGTAGGTACGGCACGACGCCATGGCGCTTGAGGTGCCGGCCGATCATCACGTCTTCCAAGATTTCCCCCCGGGCCGCCCAATGCGGCTCCAGCCGGTGATACGGTTCCGCCCTCAGCATCCAGCATTGTCCGTTTACGGCGCCAAGTGCAGGAAGCGGGATGTACCGCACGAGCGGCCAAGGGAGGCCGACCAGGATCGCGTTGGGTACGAGGCTGACCAAGAGTTTTCCTGAGCCTTTGAGCCGGGGAAGGCCGGTCATTACGCCAGGCTGCGGCATGCCCTCATGCAGTGCCACGAGGCGGCGCAGCGCGTCCGTCCGCAACAACTCAGCATCGGCATCCAGAAACAGGTAGCGGTCCCCTGTAGCCTGCCGTGTCGCCTGATAAAGCGCGTGGGGTTTCCCCATCCACCCGCGCGGCGGGCCGTTCCCGCGTATGCCGCGGACCCGCTCGTCCCCATACCGCTGAATGACGTCCCACGTCCGGTCCTCCGAGGCATCGTCGCACACGATAACCTCAAGGTCGGGGTAGTCTTGCGCGGCCAGCGAGGGTAGCAGACGCCTGAGGTTCTCCTCCTCATTCCGCGCCGGAATAAGGACCGATAGCCGCGGCACTCGGGTATTGGCAAGCGAGGCCCGTTTGGCGAGCCGGAGGTACCACCAATTGGCGCCGATAAGCACGAGCAGCCCGGCATGGAGCAAGGTGAGGAAAAGCGTCATAGAGACAGCGCGTCCGACGCAACAGAGTATCGGTTAGGATCGGGGCTCGTCAATGTCAGGCGGATCTTGCAGAAACTCCCGATGGAGTGGAGGAGGATTGGCTGCAAGGAGTTCTTTATGCACTTGGTTGGCATCGTCCTTCTCAAGAAGCCGGAGCGCGTACCAGTGCCAGACCTGTGCTTCCATGTTGGTGATGCCTGCCTCCGGGTTGTTTGGTGCCACGCGGCACAGCAACGCGAACTGCTCGCGGGCTTCCTCTTTGTCTCCGCCAATCACACTCGGGCGATACAGTAAAGACTGCCCATTGATGAGCAATACGTACGGCTCCAACGGATTCATTTCGCGCGCCCGTCGCATGAGGCGGTTGGACCGTGTGCCGTAGCGGGGGGCCTGAAAAAAGGAGCCCTCGGCCACACGGTAGCCCCACAGCCCGGAAAGCAGGGCCAGCTCGCGCGCACTGGCATCATCCAGCGTGGTTGGGATGTCTGCGATGTAGTCCGCATCTTCGGTCAGAGGATAGAGCCGGTAGCGACACATCAAATCCTCTGTGCGGTTCTCCGTGCGGTCGCACAGGGCCTTCAAGCCCTCAATGTCCTTATTTTCATACAACACATGGATAGAGTCGGGCACGGGCGCGAAGGCAAGGGTGAGGACAAGCGCAAGACTGAGCATGAAGCACGGGGGAGATAAAGAAGTGCAGGGAGAGGCATCTGGTGCAGGCATCATGCCACACGCGCATGAGCGTGCGGTCGGGTACGCTATAGATACCGAGCGAACACGGAACGAAGCGCAGCGAAGTTCCAGCGTTCGTTGGCTCCTCTAACCCCATCCACCAGTCGAATGGGCGAGACGGGGTTGGCGGAGCGCACGCGCGTCCAGGCCTGGCGCAGGCGCTCCACCTCCGTGCCATCGGCCGTGGCGTGCAGTGGGCCGCCGCCTACCTGGGCCACCGGGTGCGCCTCGGTGCGCCACGTCAGGTGGATCCCGATCGGCCACCATAGCTTGTCGGGAAAGAGCCGATCCAGGGTCTGCATGAAGGCGGGGTCGAAGGCGTCAATACCCTCCTCCGCCGGGTGCAGCCGGCCCTCCGGGAAGTAGCCAAGGGCCGTTCGCGGATCGTTCCGGAACGCGCGCATGGTGCGGCGGAGGGTTGCCGCCCTGCGCTGCGCATCATCCAACGGAAATGGCTGCGCCCCGACCATCGTGAAGATGGGCATCCGGTCCCACTCGGCCATCCAGATAAGCGGCGTCCGCTGTTGCCAATGAGCCGCGATGAGCCACAGCAGGTAGCCATCATAGAACGTATGATGATTGGCGTAAAGTATGACGGGGCGGTCGCGCGGCAGCGCCGGCGGCGGGGTAACCCATTCCACGCATGTAAACGTGCGCCGTAGCGAGAACAGCATCAACTGCTCAACCAAAAACTGCAGGACACGCTTCATGCCAGCCTCGCCGGCTCCGTTTGTTGCAGGTGCGACTTTCGTCGTGCGTAGCCATCCCGCACCACGAGTACAGCCTTTCGCCAGAAGGGGACGTAGGCCCGCTGGGTCAGGTTATCGTAGTTGCGCGCCCGTACCTCGTTCATAATCTCCCGGTACATGCGGCCTGCTGCGCGGATGCCCATCCGCACCTGAAACGGTAGGGCGTCGATGTCATGCATGCAGGAGGCATACCGCTGCTCCGCCTCCTCCATCACGGCCTCCAGGAGGGAGGGGTAGCCCGCCGGCACCTGCCCTCCCTGCAGTGTCTGCAGCGGTAGCTCTTGCGCCTCCATCCATGTAAGGGGAAGGTACACGCGTTCCAGGGTTTTCATGTCCTCGCCTACGTCGCGTAGGATGTTGGTGAGTTGCATGGCGATTCCCATACGCCGGGCCGAGGCTTCCAGGCGGTCCACCTCGCCACGCTCGCGCACCAGGAAAGGAAGCATCATCACCCCAACGCTACCACCGACGAGGTTTGAGTAGTGAATAAGATCAGCCTTCGTTCTGACGGTCCGGCCAAGGAGGTCCCATTCGGCCCCATCCAGCAACTCAAATAGCGCTTCCGGCACCAGGTCAAACTCCTCATGCACGCGGGCCAGTTGCTGCCATAAAAAAGCCTCAGGGGGATGACCAGCGAGGGTGCGGTCGAGTTTGTGGCGCAGGAGGTCGGCCTCCTCAAGTGCAGCCTCAGGGCCAATGGTCAGCACCTCCTGGTCGGCCAGGGTGTCCACGCGTCGACAGAAAAGATAAAGGGTAGCAATGGGCATTTGCACCCGCCGCGGCAACAGGCGCGCCGCCATCGAGAACGTGCGCGAGTGGTACCGAAACGCCTCCCAGACGTGAGTGTCGGTTTGAATGCGAGGCGGGAGCGTAGGCGGCATAGTTAGCCCAGAGGGTCAGCAGAAAGAGGAGGGCGGCGGAGCGTCGGTGGGGAAGGCCACAAGGGCAGTGTACTGTAGCGAGCAAGCGCCGCAAACGGAATAAGGGTGGCAACAAGCCCGATGAGTAGCGGGATGTACAGCCCCTGAACCAGCAAGATCAGCAGCGGGAAAAGGCAGTTTAACGCATAGACGATGGGCGCGTAGGTGTGCACCGTATCCAGCCCTCCGGCCAAGGCCTCATAGCCCCAGATAATAATGTACGATACAAGGAACCACCCAAACCAGTTCGATAAGGGCATACCATAATAGAACCCATCGACGGCATAGCGCCAGAACGGCACGGTACCCGCGGCTGAGCCGGCGCCGTTCATGGCGGGATCCAGCGAAACGTCCCACAGCACCATGAACACGGTAGCGATAAGTACGCGGGCGCCTCGGCCCGTGGGAATACGCCGCGCCAGATCCAGCGAGATCAGGGCCATGGCAAACCACGAAGCGGGAATAAAGTAGGGGACATGCCCGGCAAACTCTGGCCCCAGCCAGCCCGTGTAGGTGTAATCACCGAACGGAAAGGACCATGAAAGGCCCAGGAGCCCGCTTAGCCACCCCGTGGTGCCGATAAGTTCGCTGCCGCCCCCAATAAGGCAGCCCCAGACGACAATAATGCTCATCCGCCGTGCGCCCAGCACCGGCCCGTACATCAACAGCGGAATGAGCCCCAACAGGGTCATGTAGGTCCACGTCGGGGCCTGAATCAGTGAGCTCATGTACGGGGCGAATAGCTCCATGCTGGACGGAATAAACGTCAGCAGTAAGATGCCAAGAAAACTAAACGCGATAGCACCAGCGAAAAGCCCGAGGGCAATTTGGAACAGGCGATGGGTGGTAGTAGACGCCTGTGTATCAATGACAGAGGAACGCATGAAAAGACCCGAAAAGCTTCGACCGTAAGAAAGATGCGTCGTCAGGTATGTGGAACCCCTGACATGTACTAATATAGACCTCCGCACGAGAAACAGAAACCGGGGTTTCATCCCCAACATCATTCTCACAGCATTGCGCCCCTACGCTGATGATTGCCGTCCGCCCGCCAGAGTACTGGCCCTCGCCATTGTTTGCTGCCCTAATGATCGCTGCAGATCGGCTGTACGTGGGCGATACGTTCCGCTACAGCCGGCAGTCGCTACAAAACCGGGCCCGCCTGCGTAACCCGAATGGCTGGCAGTGGGTCTCTATCCCGCTGCAGAGCGGACAACAGGGCCGGGCCATCGCACAGACGGCCATCAATACCAACGAACCTTGGATAGGCCGCCATTGGCGCTCGTTTATGTTTAACTACCGCTCAGCGCCGTATTTTGAGTACTACGAGCCGCGTCTCCGTCCCATTTTTGAGCAAGAGTGGACGTCGGTCGGGCCACTGGCGCTGGCGACTATTTCCTTCGTCGTCGACGCCCTTGACCTATCGGTAGATCTGGTGCCCACCTCAACCTTGCCTGCAGCCCCTACATCGCTGCAGGCGGTGCTGGCACACGACGCGGCTGCGCCTGTGCTCCTTGCGGAGGACGCGGCTTCTCATGATGGCCCCATTGCCACCGCCGAGGGGCGCCGGTCGAAGGTGCTGCAGCTCGACCTCCCTGCCTACGAACAGAATTTCGAAGGCTTTGAACCGGGAATGTCGGTGGTAGACCTCCTCTTCAACCATGGCCCTTCCACGCGCATGATGCTGCGCAACGCCTGGTCAATCACAACGCGGTCACCGCCAAACGCCACTGAGGTGAAAAGCTGAGGTTCGCGGTAGTTTTTGCTGCCCTCAAATGCATAATAATCGCGCCGTGTGATGTCGACATTTGGCGCCTTCTGCGTGGCGTGATTCCCGACGAGTGAACGAGTGCGTATTTATAGATACCCGAAACTTACGCGGGGGGCTGGGTGATAATTTACCGAGAGAGCGATGCAAGCGTTGGTATTGGCTGGGGGTGGAGCTAAGGGGGCTTTTCAGGCGCGGGTAGAAGAGCTCTTGTATCAGCGGGGCTACCGGTGGGGTGTCATCGCAGGGGTATCGGTGGGGGCGCTGAATGCTGCGATGCTGGCCACGCAACAACGGGAGCGCTTGAAAGAGATCTGGCGTAGCGCGCGGAACCGCGACGTTTATCGCGGTGGGCTGTCCTTGTGGCGCGCGTTTCAACTATGGCGCGGGACGAAGCGGTCGATTTACGATAACGACCCGCTCATGGAAAAAATCGCCACAGCGTACAACCCCAATGACACGCAGATTCACACTATTTTTGGCGTCGTGTCGTTACGGAGCGGGGCGTACGTGCAGCACCATATCGCGCCGGATACTTCCTACAACGTGGACGCCTCGCGGGAGTGGTTGCTGGCCTCTACGGCTATTCCCATTACCTTTCCGCCCAACCGCATCGGTAACGATCAGTTTGTCGATGGTGGGGTGCGCAACATCACCCCGTTGGCCGACGTGATCCCATTTGAGCCAGAAGAGATTGTTGTGATCACTACAGAGCCGGTGCCGCTACCGTTGCAAGCCAATGCGCCGGCGGCGGTCTTGGACGATGGGGCCGTCGTGCTTCAGGCCCTGCTGGCCGAGATCATCTGGAACGATATCAAATGGCTCCGCAAGATCAACAGCTTTGTGGAGCAGGCGGAGGCGGCGGGTGTCACCCTGCGGCATCCGCGTGATGACCGCCCGTTGAAGTCCTTTCGGCTGACGCTCATCATGCCGGAGGAAGACCTGGGCTCGGCCCTCGATTTTTCGCTTGCCGCTTATGAGCGGCGCGTGGCAGCGGCCGAACGGGTGATGGAGCGGCCGCTGGCGTAGCTACGGAGCGGCCGGGGCTTTCACAAAAAAGCCCTGCTCTCAGCAAGAGAGCAGGGCATTGGCGGTCCGGACGGGACTCGAACCCGCGACCTCCTGCGTGACAGGCAGGCGTTCTAACGGGGGAGCTCTGCGGCGAAGGGCGAGAAAACCTCCGGGTATAGCAGCGGAGGCGCTACCGCCGCAAATTGACCGGAGCTCTTCGTCGGCAGCACGACTACAACCACTGCAGACCGCACAAGGCGCTCGGGTATCAGACGCCTGTGGACCTACTTCCCTCAACCGAACGCTCTGGTTTTGATTGGGCCGAAACCCGGGGAAGCTGACAGTCTGAGTTTATACAGTCCATACTGTTATATAAAAATGAGCGCTAAATTCTATATAACGGATGGCCGATAGAAGTACACAGGTGGCCTAAAGCTCTGTCAGACCGCTCGGCGAAGAGGCCTAATGCTCGCCACACTGTGCCAATCGATGAAGGCTTAGTAGCTCCAATCCTCATGGCTTAGCGGCGCCGCGTTGAGTCGGTCGCGGCGGAGGCGCCAGTTGGGCAGGTGGCGGCTCATGAGGGCGCGGAAGCGGTCCGTGTGGCGGCGCTCCAACAGGTGCACCATCTCGTGCACGACGATGTATTCGAGGCACGCGGGCGGCTTCTTGGCGAGCTCCAGGTTCACCCAGATACGCCGGGCGTCCGTGTTGCACGAGCCCCACTTGGTCTTCATGGAGCGCACGCCCCAGTCAGTCACGTCGACGCCGAGCTTGGGCGCCCATTCGGCGATGAGACCGGGAACGCGCTCTTTAACCTGGGCGCGGTACCAGTCACTGAGGACAGCTCGCCGCCGGTCGGCATCGGCGTCGGGGCGGACGTAGAGGTCGAGCTGGCGGGGGCCGCTGCGCGCGACGCGGCTTGGGCCCGTGTGGGCTATGACGCTCAGCAGGCAACGCTGGCCCCAGACGTAGTGGCTCTCGCCGGTCACCATCTCGCGCTTCGACTGGCGGGGCTGTTCAGCTAGCTCCTTCTGCTGGCGGCGGATCCAGGCGAGCCGGTCGACGATGGCGAGGCGGGCCGCGTCGTCGTCGATGTGGAGCGGCACGGCGAGGCGCACCTTGCCATCGGGCGGGTAGACGCTCAGGTGGACGTTCTTGATGTCCTTGCGGACGACGTCGACCGGAATGCCGCTCACCTCGATGGTGTGGCGCTCGGCATCAGGGGGCGTCTCGGTATGTGCTTCGGTGCTCACGCGGTTGCTGATTGAGTCGGGGTGAGTCGGTCCGTCGAAGTTAGTAGTCGCGCTGGTTTTTGACGAGCTCGAAGATCTCCTCGGTGCGCTCCTCGGCGTCGTACGCTTCGAGCTTCTCGCGGATCACGTTGCGCACTTCCCGCTCTTTGAAGTGGTGGCCGCGCCAGCCGTCTTTCTTCGTCGTGCGGAGCGTTTCATCCAACTCGACGGCGAGCGTTTCGTCCTCACCGAGGTTATCGTATAGGGCGCGCTGGGCCGCGGTGTTGATGGCGTCTGGGTAACTGGCCTGCTCCTCGGGGCGGACGACTTGGCGGGAGAGCTCTTCGATCCGCTTCAGGTAGTTTTCGTAGCTGATGGCTTCGGCCTTGCGCTGCTGGATGAGCGCGTCGAGCAGGCGCGACATCTCCTGGTAATACTTCGGGTTCGCGTCCTGCTTGTCGACGATCGTCGTCCGAACGTTGTTTTCGATGGTCTCAGCCATCGCTTCCTTGTCGTTCTTGACGCCGTCCGGTAGGTGTTCGGCCGTCTCGCCGAGGCCGCGCTCGACGATGGCCTCGATGAGCGGCAGGTCGCCGAACTTCGAGACGACGCGGCTGTCTTCGGCGCAGAAGTAGTGGAGGTACTGCGGCGTGTTCTTGGGCGGCTCGACGGGCTCACACAGCGCGCGCACCGTTTCGAGGGCGAGGTCGAGGTCGGCGCGGGACTGCTCGATGCGGTCTTTCAGAAGACCCTGCACGTCTTCCTCGTCGTAGCCTTCGAGCGCGCCGCCCGTGTAGTCGTTGATGGCGCCCTCCAGCGACTTGAAGAGGTCCTTGTAGTCGATGATGTAGCCGTACGACTTGTCTTCGGTGTGCAGGCGGTTGACGCGGCAGATGGCCTGGAAGAGGCCGTGGTCGCGCATCTTCTTGTCGATGTACAGGTACGTCGCCGGCGGCGCGTCGAAGCCCGTCAGGAGCTTGTCGACGACGATGAGCAGCTTCATCTGGCCGGGGTCGTTGACGAAGGTGTGCTTGACCTTCTGTTCGAACGCTTCGGCCCGGTTCATGGCCGCGCCCTCGTCCTGGTCGAAGTAGTCGGCCAGCATCTTCCGGTAGATCTTGAACTGGCGCAGCTTCTCGGTGAGCCCCTCGCCGGTCTCTTCGCCTTTGATGTCGCTTGTGGCCGGGCGGTAGCTCGTGACGATG
>JAAAOI010000259.1 GCA_009908945.1 Bacteroidota bacterium | reverse complement strand
GATAGGTGGTGCGGGAAAACCGGTTGAGCTTGATGAAGCCCGTGTGTTGCTCCAGCATGAAGGCCGTCTCCAGAGAGCGGAGCGGGATCTGATCGCGCGTGATGACAGTGGCCTGGCGCTCGCCCGTGTGTGGGCGGTAGAAGTCTACCGCCACGGTCGACCCCTGGGGGCCTTTCAGCAGCCGCTGGACTTGCCGGTGCTGAAGCCCGATAGCCGTGGAGTCGTCGATCTGTAAGATGCGGTCGCCCGCGCGGAGGCCTACCTCTGCGCTGGGGCCCCCGGGCATCACACTTTGTACGGCCAGCGTGTCCCGCCCGTCCGGCCCGTCAATCAACTCGTAGGACACCCCAATCCCATCAAAGCGCCCCTCAAAGTTCTCCTCCACGCGCTCCATGCGCTTGGCCGAGATGTACACCGAGTGCGGATCCAGCGGGCGCAGAAGGCCTTGCACGCCGCTGTCAATCAGTTGCGTGCTGTCGATGGGGTCGACGTAGTACGACGCAATCGTCTCAAATGACGTCTTCAGCAGCTGCATGCGCTCCGACTGCTCCTCTGACGGCCCTTCCCTTTGGAAATATTGCCCGGCGGTAATACCAAGCAGCAGCACCAGCACGGCACTAAGGAAAAGCGTCAAGAAGCGCTGCATAGACCGCAAACGGGCGTTGGCGATGAAAAACGAAGGGTCAAGAATTGGTTAACGCCCGGTAAAACAGACCGTCCGGGGGCGTGATCCCCGAAACGCTGCGCCAGCGGCAACGAAACCGCGACGAACGGCCGGTTCGATCATGCGTACATGGCCTCCGCTTCACTTTGCGCCCGTAGGCCCTCACCACTCTTTTTGCCGCACGACGCCTTACCGCCCCATGACCAATAAAGCCATCGCCGCCGTTTTCAAGGAGACTGCCGACCTCATTGCGCTTACCGGCGGTAACTCGTTTCGGGCGCGCGCCTTCAGCCGGGCAGCGCGCACCATCGAACGGATGGACGAGGCCATCGCCGACCTGCACGGCACCGGCGAGCTAACAGCAGTTGAGGGCATTGGCGATGGGCTTGCCGCGCAGATCGACGAGCTGCTCACGACGGGGTCGTTCACGGACCACGAAGAACTACAGGCCGCGCTGCCGCCGGGCCTGCCGGACGTGATGCGCGTCAAAGGCCTTGGGGCCAAAAAGGTGCGGCGGCTCTGGCAGGAGCTTGATATCACATCACTGGATGAGCTTGAGCACGCCGCCCGTGCCGGGGCCATCGCCTCGCTCAGCGGGTTTGGGAAGAAGACCCAGCAGAACATCCTCCAGAACGTGCAGCAACTGCGGGCCTATCAGCAGCGCCGCCGCTACGCCGATGCCCACATGCAAACCGCCCCGGTGCTGACCGCCCTGCGCGCGGCTGACGCTGTTGCCCGCGCGGAGCTCAGCGGCCCGATGCGCCGGCAGATGCCTACCGTGGACCGCGTCGACCTGCTCCTGCAACTCGCCCCCGACGCCGACCTTGCGGACCTCCTCAGCACCGCCGGTTTGGAAGAGGTGACGGCCACCGATGCTGGTGCCACCGCCACCCTGCCCGACGGCTTGCCCGTGCATGTGGCGACGGCCTCGCCCGAGCGGTTTGGCACAGCGTGGTGGACGCAGACCGGCCCGGACGCCCACATCGCGGCCTTCACGGAGGCCCATGGCACGCCCGACGAACACGCGGACGAAGATGCTCTCTACAGCGCCGCCGGCCTGTCGCCCGTCCCCCCCGAGCTGCGCGACGACGCCCACTGGCTGGAGGCTGCAGCCGACGGCGCCCTGCCGGCACTCATCACACGGGAGGATCTTCAGGGCACGCTGCACAACCACTCCACCTATAGCGACGGCGCCCACTCGTTGCAAGAGATGGCTGAGGCCGCCCGCAGCCGTGGCTATCAGTATTTTGGCATCTGCGACCACAGCCGGTCCCTGAATGTGGCCAATGGCCTGTCCATCGACGAGGTGAAGCGGCAGCAGGACGAAATCCGCCAGCTCAATGCCGCCTTTGCCGAGGCCAGCGACCGTCCGTTCCGTATCTTTAGCGGGATGGAGAGCGACATCCTGAAAGACGGCAGCCTCGACTACCCGGAGGAGGTGCTGGCCTCGTTTGACTTCGTCGTGGCCAGCGTCCACTCCGGCTTCAACATGACCGAGGCAGAGGCTACCGAGCGCGTGGTGACGGCGGTGCGCAATCCGTACACCACGATCCTCGGCCATCCTACGGGCCGCCTGCTGCTCCGGCGCGAAGGGTATCCGCTGAACCACGCGCGCGTCATCGAGGCCTGTGCCGCGTACGGGGTGGCGCTGGAGCTCAACGCCAACCCGTACCGGCTGGATGTAGACTGGCGCTGGATCCGCCGAGCCACCGAGGCTGGCGTGCTTATTTCCATCAACCCGGATGCGCATTCCACGCAGCAGCTGGACGTGATGCGCTGGGGGGTAGCGGCCGCCCGCAAAGGCGGGCTGACGGCTGCCCAGTGCTTGAACGCAAAAAGCTTGGAGGACTTTGCCGCCTGGCTTGACGCCCGCTCGTCTGTGGCCTCCGCCTGACGCACCGCTGCTCACGCCACCAATCTTCTGCTGCTGTGCCCCCTTCCGTGCGTCGTACGCTGCTGGGCCTTGCCGCGGCGCTGGGCCTCCTGCTGGTAGGCGGGGGCCTCCTGTGGTATCTGGCCTATGGTACGAATGACACCCCTCCGCCCACGGCGCCGGTCGCCGGCCTCTCTGCGGAGGCCACGATCGGGTGGCACGCGGATGGCGCGGTGACGATCGACGCTGCGGCTGAGCCTGACGCCTACGCGGCCCTCGGCTTTGTGCACGGCCGGCGGCATGCGTGGACCGCGGCGCTGTGGCGGCAGGCAGCCCTCGGCGCGCTCAGTACCTGGTTTGGGGAGGCCCTCGTGCCGGCCGACCGGCACGCCCACCGCCTGCAGCTGGCCACGGGCGCCCGAGAAGCCTACGACACGCTGCCGCCCGATGCGCAGGCGCTCCTGCAGGCCTATGCCGCGGGCATGAACGCGGCCTTTACCGCCCGCGAGGTCCGCATGGACGATGCCCTCACGCTGCTGCGCCTCCAGCCCGAGCCGTGGGAAGCGTGGCACCCGCTGGCGCTGGAGCGCCTCTTTGCCTGGCTGGGGACCCGACCGCTTACCGCCGCCGACATCCCCCAGCCCACACCGACCGCGCGTCCCGCCGTGCTTGCGGACGTGGCGCAGGCGCTGCCGCTGCCTCCGGTCGTGCCCGCTGCGTTCGACACGCTGCGGACCGACGATACCCTTCTGCGGCGCTTCCTGGAGCTGCACGGCTTCGACCGGGGCCTGGCCTGGGCCGGGCAGGATGCCAGCAGCCGGCAGTTGGTCGTGCAGCAGCCCTTCGGCACCTCGGCGCTGCCGCTGATCCAGCCGGTGGCGCTCACCGGGGCGGCCGTGGACACCCCCCAGCAGCGGGCTACCATCCCGGGCACGCTGCTGGCGCCGGCTGGGGAGGACGCCACGCAGGCCTGGGCGCTGCTGCTTCACAGCCCCGCCACCCTCGCCTGGCGCCGCGCAGACACCACGCAGGCCACGCCGTTTCCGGCCACCACCCACCATACCCGGGCCCCCCTCCGTGACGCGCCCGATGTGCTGCTGACCACACAGCAGACGCCGGACGGGGCGGCGTACGTCGGCACGCCCGCGGCAACCGCCGATTCTGTGCTGACGCTGCAATGGCCGGGGCTGATAACGGGCACAGACCTGGGCGCGCAGCGGAGCCTGACCCAGGGCACACCGGCACCTTTTACACTCTTCTCGGGCGATGGCCTCCGCCTCCCCGCCGACGGCCCGCCGGAGGTCCTTGGCGCACCGGGGGTTTCGGTCCCAGCCGCCGGTGGCCGGCTCGTCAGCAACCACCCGTGGGCCGCCGCCCGGGCCTTACGCCTCGGCGAGGTGTGGGCCGACCAAATGGACGTCTCCGCGGTGGTCGCAGGGTGGCACGACGACCACTACAGCACCTGGGCGGCTCACTGGCTGCAGCCGATGCTCTTTGCGGTGGACCAGGCCTTCCCCACCGACCCGCTGGTGCTGCGCGCGCTCGTGTACCTGCGCAACTGGGACTACCGGTTCGACCGCAGCAGCATCGGCGCCAGCATCGTCGACCGGTGGGCCGCGGCCTACCACGAGACGCCGCCCCTACGCGATGGGCGCTCCGCTCCACCCTGGATCGCCACAGCCGATCCACAGACTGCGCTACAGACGTTGCGGGAGAGCCTGACCGCGCTGGAACAGACGTTCGGAGAGGACCTCAGCCGGTGGCGCTGGGAGCGGGTGCAGCAGGGCACGTTGCGCTACCCGGTCTGGTCAGCCGAGAACCTGCTCTCCACTGCCCGCCTCCGGGCGGCCGAGCGCTTTGCGCCACACGCGCGCCCCGGGCGCGGCCACCTCTCCACCCGCTCCGGCGGCGAGAGCCGGCTCCTGCGGGCGCCCGCGGCCCCTGCCACATGGCAAGCCCAGGCCGGGCCCACGCTTGGCCGATCGCTCCAGATCCGGCAGCTCGACCCACGCGCCGATCGCTTCCTGGAGCGCTACATGCAACCCGACGCGCCCCCGCCCCTCCAGCCGGTGGCGCCTGCGGACGCTACCCCCCACACCACGCGCCTGCTTCCGGCCGGTGAGTAGCCGCCCGCTGAGCTTTTTTGAGACGCGATGTCCGATTCGAGGTTATGTTTGCGCGCTCTAAGTGTCTATGGACGTGACGCCTTTTGCTATGAGCTTCCTGCGTACTGCAATGACCCTACGGTTTGCCTGCATCAACACCTACCTGACCGACAATCTGGATACCATCCAGTCCCCCGAGGACCTGGCCGCGGCGCTGGACCTGCCGCTTCACGAGCTGCAGGAGATTGTGTGGCAGGGCGCCGAGCGTTCGGTGGCAGATTACATCGCGGCGGTCCGCGTACGGCAGATGCAGCACTACCTGCGCACCACGGAGGTCTCGATAGACGCGGCGGGCTTTCTGGTGGGCTTCCACACCGAGGCAGAGGCAGTAGCCGCATACCGAAAAGCCGCCGGCATCCTACCTGCCCGGCGCCGGCGCACCTGGCGCACGTCCCGGCCGCCAGTCGCGGCGTAGGGCATACGTAGGCTACGCTCGTCGTGGTATAGCCCGTGACTGTTACAGCGCCGCGCGCTCTATACGGTGAATAGTGGGCTCCGCATCCACCGTGTTCAGGAGATAGACGTGCCCATCCTTTACGTTAATATGCTTCCCGCGAACAGGTAGCGTGATCGTTTGCGTCAGGGCGCCGGTCTCCCGATCGAGCACATGCAGCTGATCCGTGTGCAGCACATCATCCAGCAAACTTTCCAGCCCCGACATCCCGCCGGTGACGGCCACACGCAGCGCCCGCAGACGGGACACCTTGCGGTCGCTAAAGAGCACGTACACATGGCGCGCACCCACACTGATGTCCACGATACCCGAGGGATATTTGGCTGCATCGGGGGCCTCATACACGCCTGGCTCATTTTTGTAGTTCGGCAGCTGCAGGTCCCCGGCCGTCAGCCCCGCGTGGCGGACCCGCTGCTCGTCGAGGCACACGACCAGGGAAGAATACCGCACGCCCCAACACAGGGTGTCCTCCTGCCGATGAAACCAGCCCTGGCGCAGCAGCGGATTGTCGGCCATAGGCTGCAGCGCCTCATGGGCAGCCGTTGTGATTACGTAGAGCGGTTCTTCGACAATGACCGCGTGTTCGGTAGTCCGCGTGAGCCGGTGGATAGTGAACAGCTCGTCCGAGGCGGAGAATCGCAGCACGGCCACCGTCGAGTCGTTTACGAGCGCCATCGTAGCGGCTCGTCCACGTTCGGACTCACGCACCGGACCGATGTAGGTGAGATCGGCATCGAAAAGGGATGCACGCCGATCCCCACTATCCCATAGAAAAAACGAGCCATCGGCAAACTGACCTATGATCTTATCACCCCCATCGTTCAGTTCTCCAGGGCCAGGTCCAGCTGCCAGCGCGCGTCCGTGGTGTGTACCCGCGTGGAGGTCCAGCCGGTAGACAATCTCACCCTCGGTCGCGTAGTCGATGACGAGCGCCTCCCGATCGCCGTTCAGTACCATGAAGGCCATGGGGTTCCAGAGAGCGTCGGTAAAATAGTCTGGGTCAGATATCTCGGTAGAAGCAAATGCAAGAGAGACAAACAGAACGATAAGATACAGGCGCATAGCCGATGTATTAGCTTCTTTGGCAGTGGCACAGAAACACCTCTTCGGCGAGTTGAGGAATCCACTCTACCCGCCGAAGGAATGTACGAGAGCTACGGAGAGCTTCTTTACAGAATCTCTTCAATAGAGTCACAGGGGCCTTTCTTAATGGTTGACTTACACGTACCTCGAAATATGCACCCCACTATTAGAGGAGTTCCGTTTTTTGTCTCTTCAACACTACACTCGTCGAATACGCTACTTTCACAGGAGGCTATGACCTCCTGTATATTATAAAATCCTACCATTCCTAATGAGATAAATAAGGCGAGACTCAGTGCTACAAAAGTAT
>JAAAOI010000060.1 GCA_009908945.1 Bacteroidota bacterium | reverse complement strand
ACGCGGGCGACGGCTCCCGCTCCATCTATCAGCAGGCGCTGGACGGCCAGGCCATCCGCGACGTCACCAAACGCATCATGCTGTCGTCCCGCGCCGAGCGCGAGGCCATGCCTGGGATCGACCAGAAGCGCCTCGACCAGGTGGTGGCCGGGGCTACGCTGGTGGATGTGTTGCTGAAGGACCTCGGCGTGGAGCGCCTACGGCTTTCGCCCAACGCGCTGCGGGAGGGGATGGTGGATCACTTCATCGAAACCAACTACGAGCGGTTGGAGCAGCTCGCGCCGTTTGCGGGCGTGCGGCGGCGGGGCATCTACGCCCTGGGCTTCCGGTTCGACTGGGATCGCCCCCACGCGGAGCAGGTGGCCCGGCTCTCGCTGCTGCTATTCGATGAGCTGGCCCCACTTCATCAGCTGGGCGCGACCGAGCGCGAACTCCTGGAGTACGGTGCCCTCTTGCACGACATTGGCTACCACATCAGCCGGCGCAAGCACCACAAGCATTCCCGCTATCTTATCGAGAACGCGGACCTGCACGGCTTTCAGCCCGAGGAGATCGACATGATGGCCAACATCGCGCGGTACCACCGGAAGGCCGTCCCGAAGCGCAAGCATACGCCATTCATGAACCTGTCGAAGATGCACCGGGCCGTGGTCCGGCGCTGCGCCTCGCTCGTGCGCCTGGCGGAGGCGCTCGACCGTAGCTACTTCCAGAACGTGGATACGCTCACCACAGACGTCACCGACGATGCGGTGCACCTGCATCTCCACACCCACGCGGACCCGCAGCTGGAGCTCTGGGCGGTGGAGCAGGCCAAGGACTTTTTCGAAGAGACGTACGACCGTACGCTTCGCGTGACCGCCGAGCCGTTACCCGATACGTCCGAGCCCCTGGCACTCAAGGGCGCCGTCAACGGGGCCGCTGCCGCGTGAAGCCGGTTCACGTCTCGCCCTTACATCCCTCCGGTGCGTGCTGCTATTCCTCTTCCTTGGCCACGGCTCCGGCCTCCCAGCCTTCGCTGAAGAGCCGGTCGTCCGCGACGCCCAGTTCCAGCAGACGCTCCTCGGTATCGACCACCATCTGCGGGACGCCACACACGTAGAAGTCGCCCGCCGTAAAATCGTCCACGTAGTCGTCTACGTGGTCCTGTACGTGGCCGGTCGGGCCGTCCCAGTCTTCGTGCGACAGCACATACACCACGTCCAGGTTGTCATGCTCGGTGGCAAGCAGATCGAGCGTCTCGCGGTACATCAGGTCTTCCTGCGTGCGCTCCCCAAATATAAAGGTGGCATGCCCTCCGGGGCTCGAAAGGAAGTCACGCACCATCGCGATCATCGGCGTAATGCCCGTGCCGGTGGAAAGGAAGACGTTGGCACCTTCCGGATCGTTGAGGTAAAGGTTGCCCTTGAAAGGGATGAGGGTGATCGTATCACCTACCGTGCGCTCGTCCATGTAGCCCGACACCGTGCCGTCTTCGTATCGTTTGATAGCCAGGGCCAGCTGATTATCGTTCGGCAGGCTTACCGCGGTGTACGGCCGGATGGCGTCCCGCTCGTCCTCGCGCGGGAGCACAATGCACGTGTGTTGCCCGGGCTGATAGGAAAGCGCCCGTTCGGCCCGCAGCACATATTGCTTCACGCGGGGCGTCATCTGATGGATAGAGAGAATTTCGGCAGAAAAGGTGTCCAAGGCCATAAGGCAGGGTACGCTTGAGTACAGGAAGTAGCGAAGCGGCTCCGCCAGCTGCACGGTAGGCGCGCGGCATGGGTGGCGGGTCTGTTAACATATAGCTTATGTACGAGACTGCGCCGGCTATGATGCGTGCGCCGGCGGCAGAAGGACGCAGGCGCGGCAAGGGCGATGGAGTGCCGCGGGGCTTTTGCATCTTTGTTAACCTCCACGGTGGACTTCCCGCCGCGCCTGTGCTTTTATTTGCTATAGAATATGAGAATAAAGTCCACGTACTGCTTCAACTATACCTCCTCTTACTTTTATGAAACTGACATACTTTGGGCATTCGGCCTTTCAGATCGAGACCGAGGGCACGACCCTGCTCTTCGATCCTTTCATTTCTGATAATCCCCACGCGGCAGGTGTGGTCAGCCCCGAGGACCTTGATCCCGACTACCTCTTCCTGACCCACGCCCACGCCGATCACTGGGGCGATACGCTGTCCATTGCGCGGCGCACAGGAGCGCAGCTCGTGGGCAACTTCGAGATTGTGACGTATGCCCAAAACGAGGGCATCGAAAACGTACAGCCGATGAACACCGGTGGTGCCTGGGACTTCCCCTTTGGTCGCGTTTTCCAGACGTATGCGCGCCACTCGTCGTCCTTCCCCGACGGCACCTACGGTGGCAACCCGAACGGCTATATCCTGCATCTGGAAGGGCAGTGCATATACAATCTGGGGGATACGAGTCCGTTTGCTGAGATGGCCTGGTACGGGGAAGACCACGACATCGACCTGGCGCTGATGCCCGTCGGCGATTGCTTCACCATGAACGCCGACGGCGCCGTGCGTGCTGCGGGTATGCTGATGCCGGAGCAAGTGGTGCCGGTGCACTACGACACGTTCCCGTTCATCGAGATTGACATGGACGCCTGCCAGCAGACCTTTGAGGATGCCGGCTTCAACCTGACGCCCCTCACCCCCGGCAGCACATTGGCGCTGTAAAGGAGGCCGCGCCACCCACCACGCCTTCACTTCGGCCGCTGTGCCATGACGCTCGGCATCCTCTCCGACACGCACGGCTACATCCATCCGACGCTTGCAGATGAAATGGCGGGCGTAGATCTGATCTTGCACGCCGGCGACATCGGCTCGGCGGAGGTGCTGGATACGCTGGAGGCCCTGGCGCCCGTGCGTGCCGTGTACGGCAACGTGGACGGCCAGGCGCTGCGCCACCGGGTCCCGGCCGAGCAGCAGTTTGACGTGGAGGGGCTCCGCTTCTGGATGACGCACATCGCCGGCCGGCCCGGCCGGTGGCAGCGCGGGATGGGCCAGGCGCTGGCCGCCGAGCCGCCGGACGTGTTTGTGTGCGGGCACAGCCACATCTTGCGCATCGAGCGGGTCCGCGCGCTTGGCAACCTGCTCTTCGTGAATCCAGGCGCGGCCGGCCGGCAGGGGTTTCATCAGCAGAAAACCTGCCTGCGGATGCATATTCGCGACAGTGCGCTGCACGAAGCGGAGGTCATTCACTTGGATGCGTAGCGCGGTGCAGAGGCCGGTGCGTGCGATGGGAGAAAAGGCCCGGGCGTGGCGTACATGGCAACGGGTGCGCTCTGGGGAGCACGCCCTCGCTTCTTGTCCACGCTGCCACCTGCTGCTGCATGCCGAATGAAACCCAAACATCGCACCAGATTGATCGCTTCGACCTGAACGCGATCTATGAAACGAGCCGACTGCTCAGCACCTCCATCGACCTGGAGTTTGTGCTGAACAACCTGCTGCTGACGGCCATGAGCAAGCTGCTGGTAACGCGCGGGGTGGCGCTGCTCTACGAGCCTGTGGAAGGCGGGTACCGCGTGGTGGCCGCCAAAGGGGCCGTGGGCATAGCCTCTGGCCAGCTGGTGTTGTTGGATGAAGAGCAACGCCTCGACACGTTCCCCAAGCGCGAGGTGCTACGCGGTGAGGCCGTGCCGGAGGCGCTGCGCAAGCGCCGCATTCGGCTGGTGCTGCCCGTCGCTTCGGGCGACCGGGAGATCGGCCTCATCGGGCTGGGCGGCAAGGCCACGGGCGCCCCCTTCGAACGGCCGGAGCTGGAGTTCATCCAGTCGCTGGTGCAGATGTCGGCCAGCGCCGTGCACAACTCCATGATGGTGCGCGAGCTGCAACAGGCCAACCGCGACCTCGACGATAAAATCCAGCAGCTCAACACGCTCTTCGATCTGTCGCAGGAGTTCAACGCGACCATTGACCACAACCACCTCGTGAAGCTGCTCTCGTTTGCGCTCATGGGGCAGATGGGCGTGCGCCGGTTTGCACTCGTACTGCGCCGTACCGATGTGGCCGACGCCCCAGTGTGGGATCCCATCGCGCACAAAGGAATGGCCCCAGAGGCGTTCGCTGAGGTGCCCGATAAGGCCTACACCGAGGCGCGCGAGCTCATCCTGCTCGAAGAAACCGACCGTGAGGCCTGGGCGCCGCTGGCCGAGGCGGGGCTGACCCTGGCCCTGCCCCTGCGGCAGCAAGGCGAAACCACGGGCGTGCTCTGCCTTGGGCCGAAGCTCAGTGCGGCTGCCTACACGCCGGAAGACGTGGAATTTCTGTACGCCCTCGGCAACCTGGCGCTGGTCTCCATCCAGAACTCGTTTCTGGTGGAAGAGCAAATCGAAAAGGAGCGGCTGGAGAAGGAGGTGAACCTGGCCCGCGACATCCAGCGCCGGCTCCTGCCCGACCCGATCCCTACGGTGGAGGGCATCGCGGTGGATGCGATCGCCCTGCCGAGCCGGGAGGTGGGAGGCGACTACTTCGACGTGGCGCATCTGAAAGGAAAGCGCCTGCTGCTGGCCGTGGCCGACGTGACCGGGAAGGGCGTCCCGGCGTCCCTGCTGATGGCCAATGTGCAGGCCTCGCTGCGCGTCGTGATTCCGATGGACATCACCCTTGAGGATGCCACATCGCAGATCAACAATGTGATGTGCCGCAACACCGACCCGGCGACGTTCATCACCTTTTTTGCCGGCATCTACCATGCGGATACCCGGAAGTTTACGTACGTCAACGCCGGACACAACCCGCCAATGGTGGTGCGAGCGGACGGTAGCATTGAGCGCTTGGAAACCGGCGGCCTGCTGCTCGGCGTGATGAAGAACAACACGTACACCCGAGGCGAGGTCACGCTCGCGCCGGGTGATGTGCTCACCCTCTACTCCGATGGCGTGACAGAGGCGATGAGCCCGGACGAAGAAGAGTATGGCGAGGACCGCTTTGAGGCCGCCCTGCGCGCGCACCGCGACATGGAGGCCAGCGGTATTTTACAGGTGATTCGGGAGGAGCTGCGGGCGTTTACAGGGGACACCAAAACGCTGAGCGATGATCTCACGCTGGTTGTTGCAAAGATTGATGCGGTATAAATATGGACCGCCGTGTAGCCTTCTTGTTTGCCTGGGTGGGATTGGGCGTCGCCCACGCCATGCTGTACGTCGGGTCTGCCTTCGTGATGATGTCCGCCGCGTCACACCAGATGCGCTTCGGTGGTGAGATGGGATGGGCCGGGCAGGCCGGCACTACGCTCTTTGCGGTGCTTCATGTCCCCCTATCGTTTCTGCTGATGCCTCTTGACTCCCTCATGATGAGTAGCCCAGGTGATATTGCACGTTGGATGACCCTGAGCCAGTGGATGGTCATTGGGCTCCACAGTGTAGCCTGGGCAGCCATCGTGCTGCTGCTGGGCACCGTCGGCTGGCAGCGCGTCACCGTTGCTGCCGGCGCTGCGCGCTAACCGCCTTCAGGCGTGCTGATGTTCACTGCGTGCTGCGCGTATCAGGTACCGGTGTGGTGCCGCGTTCGCAGGGGAGCTGTCTGCTCAAAGACATGCGATAGCAGCGCCCGCCCCGCCTCACTGAGCGACGTGTCGCGCCGCGCCATCACCGCCTCGGCCACGCGCAGCATCTTCTCGAGCCGATAGTCGGTGAGGCCATCCTGTGGGCCGCCCCAGGAAAACGAGGGGATGAAGCGCGGCGGAAAGCCGGCCCCGTACAGGTTGCACGCGATGCCCACCACCGTGCCCGTATTAAACATGGTGTTGATGCCGCACTTGCTGTGGTCGCCCATGATAAGGCCCAGGAACTGCCGCCCGGTAGGGGCGAAGGCATCTTCCTCATACTGGTACAGCGATACCTCGCCATAGTCATTTTTCAGGTTGGAGGTGTTGGTATCAGCGCCCAGGTTGCACCAGCGCCCGAGGTAGGCGTGGCCCAGAAAGCCCGCATGGCCTTTGTTGCTAAAGGAGTGCAGCGTGCTGGTGTGCACCTCGCCGCCTACCTTGCTCCACGGGCCAACGGCCGAGCCTTCCACATACGCCTGCGCCTTCACGTGCGCGTGCTGCCCCACGTACGCCGGTCCCTTCACCACGGCCCCTTCCCACACCTGCGCGTGGGGCCCAATGAAGATCGGCCCGTCGGCCGCGTTCAGGATCGCACCCGGATGCACCGACGCGCCTGGCGCCACGATCACCTGCTCGCTATTGGCCAGCGTCGCGCGCTCGTGGATGGTCGTGTTAGGCCGCTCAAACACGTTGTAGCCTTTTGCTGCGGCGCGGATGTCCTCCGCGAGGCTGGGTCGTAGGTGGGCGACGAGGTCCCAGACGCGGTCAACGAACGTTGCGCCCTCCACGGACTCCGTCGGGAGGTCGGCAAACGTGTCCGCCGTCAGAGCGTCGCCCTCCACCCGGTCGGCGCCAGCGCCCGGCACCCAGGCCGCCACCACGGTGTCGTCTTGCAGGAAACACCGCCCGGCATCCGTGTGGGTTGTGGCCTCCTGAATGGCGCGTAGCACATCGCCCTCCTGCAGGAGCAGGCGCCCGTTCACGAAGAGCACGTCCAGCCCC
>JAAAOI010000151.1 GCA_009908945.1 Bacteroidota bacterium | reverse complement strand
GAATTTCTTTACGGCGCTGGTCGGAGATAAAACTTCCGCCGTCCGTTGCCTTTTTGCTTTTTTTGCGAGCAGCCATGGCCTTCAAAGTACAACGATAAGAGGAGCAATCCAACCGCAGGCAGCACGATGCGCCACGCTACGACCGAAGCACAAGGCGATTGTCGATATAGGTGGGTACGACGGGCAGGACGTCTTGCTGAAAGGCGTACGTCACGTCGTCGGCATATCCCTTAGCGGCCAGTGACCGGGCATGCGACCCGCGGTGGAGCACATCCTGTAGCTGGCCGGCATCCTGCTGGTACTGCGTAAGGGCAATGTGAGCGGTATCCGATAGCGTGGCGGGTCGTTCCCCATCCCACAACAAATGAAGCAGCAGGCCAGCGCAGAGCGTATCTTCCAGCGCCACCTGGTCGTGATGCCCAGCGCACACCAGGGTGGTGTCGCGCCCGCGGGTGCGAATGTCGTCCACGACGGCCTGCGCATTCAGAAACGCGCCTACGGTGAGGTGGGCCGCTCCGTGGGCACGCGCCAGGGCGCGGGTGCCGTTGGTCGTGTTGAGGATGACGGTGCGCCCGGTCACGGTCGCCTCGTCGTACTCCAGGGGCGAGTTGCCGAGGTGGTAGCCGTCGATCTTGTCGCCTTTTCGCTCGCCCCCCAGCAGGTAGGTGGCCGGGTCCATATTGGAGGCGATTTTGCCCGCCTCCTCCATGTCGGGCACAGGCACCACCGCCCGCGCGCCATGATACAGTGCCGTAATGATGGTAGACGACGCGCGGAGTACGTCCAGCACCACGACGGTGCGGCCGCGCACATCGTCGTCGGAGACGGGATGGCTGGTGAGAAAGACGTCGATCGTCATGAGCGAGGGGAGGAGAAAGAGGGCGGCACGTGCCACGCGGCCGAGAGGCAGAAGCCTGCGCGGGTGTCCGGCAGGGAGGGGCAGGTTAGGTGTGGAATGGGGGCTTGACGACGGTCGCGGCCCGCAGGCGGCCGCGCATCGATACGTGGAGGGCACGGCCCGGTGCGGTGAAGACCGCCTCGTTGCGAACGTAGCCCAGGCCGATGCCTTGCGCGAGGACGGGCGACTGCGAGCCGCTGGTGACGCGGCCGATGGGGGCGTCCTCATCGGCTGGCGCGTGTAGCGTGTAGCCACTGCGCGGGATGCCGCGTTCGTCCATCACAAACCCGATGAGTTTCTCCTTCGGCCCCTGTGCCTTGATCTCCTGCAGCGCCTCTTTGCCGATGAACGGCCCCTTGCCGAACGCCACCAGCCAGCCCAGGCCCGCTGCCAGCGGATTGGTTTCGGCGTCGAGGTCGTTGCCATACAGGCACAGCCCCGCTTCGAGGCGCAGCGTGTCGCGTGCGCCCAGGCCCGCGGGCTTCAGCCCGACCGCGTCACCGGCTTCCAGGAGCGTCTCCCAGAGCGCTGGGGCATCGGCGGCGTAGCAATAGATTTCCAGCCCGGGTTCGCCCGTGTAGCCCGTGCGCGAGAGCAGGGCCCAGTCTACCCCCTGGAATCCGCCGTCGCGGGCTTCGAGGAAGTGGTAGAACTTGAGATCGGCCACCGGCTCGTCCGTCAGCGATTGAACGAGGCCGATGGCTTCGGGCCCTTGCACGGCCAACAGGGCAAGGGCGTCCGACCGGTCGTCGATGGTCGCCCCCATGGGGTTGTGGGCGCGCATCCAGTCCACGTCCACCGTACGGTTTGCGGCGTTGATGACGAGCATGTACGCTTCCGCGTGTAGCCGGTAGACGAGCAGGTCGTCGACCACGCCGCCGGCGTCGTTGCACATCACGGTGTACAGTGCGCGTCCGTCGTAAAGCTTGGCGAGGTCATTGGTGATGAGCTGCTGGATGAAGTTGAACGCTTGTGGGCCGCGCACCATCACCTCGCCCATGTGGCTCACGTCAAACAGGCCAGCGCGCTCACGTACCGCCATGTGCTCGTCGATAATGCCGGTGTACTGCACGGGCATCGCGAAGCCGCCAAAGTTGGTCATCCGCGCATCGAGGGCCACGTGCCGGTCGTGAAGCGGGGTATGGAGTAGCGCGTCGGGCGTATCAGCCATGAGGGAAGAGGTTGGAGCGTGGAAAAGATAGCCGTCCAGAGAGGTCGAACGAGCGGCTGTGTTTGGGGTGCCGCCGGAGGCAATAGAGGCGAGGCTATGGCAGCACGGTGCTAAAGCCTGCGTCATCGAGCACAGCTGCGGCCTGTTCGGCTGTGGGAAGATCAGAAAAGCTGAGACGGAAGGTGCCATCCGTACCTTCGCGAACCCGGAGCAGTTCGATTTCCTTGATGTTGAGGCTCGCTTCGGCCAGGGCCGTGGTGAGTGTCACCAGTTCGCCCGGGCGGTCTTGCGCCCGCACGTACACATCAGCCAGCGGTTCCAGAAAGCCCTTGCCGCGCTCGGGGATGGTAGCGCGAGCCTCGTGCGCGTCGTCGAAGACAGCGGCGAGCGCCTCGTGGTCTTCCGCGATGAGGCGGTTGCGGAGGGTCTGGATGGCAGCGGCAAAGCCTCCAAGCGCATCCAACACCGGACCCTGGTTGGCCGTCAGGATATCACGCCAGAGGCCGAATGGGGAAGAGGCGATGCGGGTCAGATCGCGAAACCCGCCGGCCGCGAGGTCCAGGGTAGCACCGTCCGTGGCGTGGCGCTCGCCAGCGTATCGGGCGAGCGCTACGGCCACAAGCTGCGGCAGGTGGCTTACGGTAGCGGCCACCCGATCGTGGGTCGCGGCATCCATCAGGCGGATGCGCGCGCCCGTGGCTTCGATGAGGGTGCGGAGGGCGGCCGGCACCTCGGTATCCTCCGGGGGGCACAGGACATACGTGGCATTTTCGAAGAGGAGCGGGTCCGCTGCGTCGATCCCATCGTTCTCGCTGCCAGCCATGGGGTGGCCGCCAATGAACGTCGCGTGGGCTGGCAGGGCCTCTGCCGCGTGGGCCAGCACGGGACGCTTGACCGAGCCCACGTCGGTCACCACCACGCCTGCTGGTAGGTGGGGCGCCATGTCGTTCAGGAGCGGTAGCATGGCGCGCAGCGGCGCCGCGAGAACTACCAGCTCGGCCTCGGCCACGGCTGCCTCTAATGAGGCTGCCCGGATATCCACCGCCCCACGTGCATGGGCAGCGTCCAATACGTCCGGCGTGTCGAACCCGGTAAGCTGAACGTCGGGCACGGCGTTCTGCCAGGCCAGGGCCAAGGAGCCGCCAATGAGACCGGTACCCACAATAGTGACGTGCTGGATCATGAAACGCTCCGACGGGTGTGCGAAAGGCAATGCACGGGTAACCTATGGGATAGCAAGAAAACGCACAATGAAGAATGTAGCTGTCTTGTGGAGCGGAGGCAAGGACGCCATGCAGACGCTACACACCCTGCGGCAGGATGCGTCTGTACAAGTGACGGCGCTGGTGGCGACCTTCTGGACGCCCGAGCTGGTGATCACGATGCATGGCACGCCAGCCGCGCTCATTGCTGCACAAGCCGAAGCGCTGGGCGTCCCCCTCCACCGGATGACGCAGCCGCGGGGCGCTTCTAACGCGGTGTACGAGGCCCGACTGCAGAAGACGCTCGCGCCCCTCATCGACGTCGGGGTGACCCACGTGGCCGCCGGCGATCTGCACCTCGCCGACGTCCGCGATTACCGCGCCGGTCTGCTACAGCGCATAGGCGTCACCCCCCTTTTCCCCCTATGGGATTCGTCGTCTACGGCTTGTGCGGAGGCCTTCCTGGCAGCGGGGTACGCTGCCACCATCTGCAGCGTCGACCCGGATCGGCTGAAGGCTTCGTGGCTGGGCGCGCCCTACGACGATGCCTTTCTGAAGGCGCTGCCGCCGGAGGTCGACCCCTGTGGCGAGTACGGCGCCTTCCACACCTTCGTCCACGATGGCCCCCTCTTCACCCAACCGGTGCCCTTTACGCGGGGCGCCGCTTACGACGAGGGGCCGATGCGTGCCATCGGGCTGGATTTGGCTGCCGATGAAAATGAACGCGCGGCGTGATGCGCAGCGGTAGGGCGCCCTGCGGGCTCTTAGTGGCAGGGTCCTCAACAAACGCACGTAACCGCTTGGACGACGAAGGGCTGTGGGGGCTTCTGCCGCTTCGCACCGGGTTGGTGGTCTCTGCGTGGGAGGACGCGGGTGCCGGAGCGCGCACCGAACGGAAAGCTGCGCACTCCCAGCACATAATCTGTTTCTAAGCCCCATCACCTACCCGGCCGCTGTAGCCGCCTGGCGCTGACGTGCCGGCACGGCATCCATCACCCCGGCAGCGCCACACATCAGCCAGAAGAGATCAGTGTTGCGCCCAAAGCCCTGCAGCAACTCGCTGCCCGGCCCAAGCGCCAAAACCGGAGCATAATCCGTGGTATGCGAGGTCCCCGTCCATCCAATAGAGGTGTAATTAGCCATGATGGCGCCAAGCGTCGCGTCGGGGGGCGACATCATGCGGTAGGTTGCAACATGGTTGCCCTGCAGAGCGGCTTGCAGACGTTCCCCTTCCGTCAGCGAGAGGCCCACGCGTGTGGCGGTTTCCACGCGTTCGCGAATGGCGTCCACGCTACTGTCGGCGCTCAGCCCCCGCAGCACCCAATCGTTGGTGTATTGCAACCGAGCGACGCGTTCATACTCCTTTAGCGTCGCTGGGTAGCCGTTCAGAGAGCGGTTGAGAGCAGGGTTGCCCGTACCATGATCTGTAGTTACAATGACGAGCGTGTCATCGCGGCTTTCCACAAAGCGAAGCACTGTGCCGATGGCCTCATCAAACGCAAGTTGATCGTAGAGCATAGCGCCCGCGTCATTCCCGTGCGCGCCATGGTCCACCCGTGCCCCCTCAACCTGAAGCAGAAAGCCAGCGGGGTGCTCATTTAGACGCGCGAGGGCTGTGGAGGTCATCTCCGCCAGGGTGGGCACCTGAGCCTCCAGCTCTGGCGTGTTCATGCGATCGAGGCTGTACGGAAGATGCCCGTCGCTGAATACGCCCAGCAGAGGGCCGGTGCCCTGAACGGCGTGCAGGCCCTGCCGCCGCCGCACCACCGTATAGCCAGCCTGCTGATAGACGCGGTACAGATCCACGCCGTCCTTGCGCTGGTCCGCCGCAAAATGCCGGTTTCCGCCACCGAGCAGCACATCGACAGATCGGTCGACGTACTGCTCGGCAATAGTGTCTTCCTGATTCCGATGAGGCACGGTGGCAGCGAAGCTGGCCGGGGTGGCGTGCGTGAGGCGGGCCGTCGTTACCAAGCCCGTCTTTTTTCCCTGCGCTTGAAAAATGTGGCATACAGGGACGTAGGGCGCGCCGTCTGGTGCGGTGTTGATCGACCGGACATTGACGGACACGCCACAGCCCCAAGCCGAGCCTGCGGCTGCGGAGTCCGTGACGATGGCATTGCGGGGGCGAACATCCATAAAGCCTGTACGGGCCCGCGCGTCAGCGTAGAGTTGGATCCAGTGCAAGGCGTCCGCCTGGCCGCGAATTCGGCGCAACTCATCAGCAGCGGTGAGTGTGGCCATGCTCATCCCGTCAACCACAAGAAATATGATGTTTCGCGCCGCGCCCTCAGCCCGGGAGCGTCGTTTTGTTCGGCCTGGCGTCGAGCCCAGGCCCGCGCCCAGCATAAGGGCAGCAGTCGTACCGGAGCGTAAGAAGGTCCTGCGGTCCATAGGTCTGAGCTGATCGATAAGAAGAGGAGCAAGGCGGGTCAACAGGGCCGACGGGGGCTGCCGCTACCTTCCGCAGCGGTACGCCAGCGCCTCGGCAATGGCGGCCCAGTCCACACCGACCGTGCTCCCATCATCGTGCACGGCGTAAAAGGCGCCGGCAGCAAATGGACCAAACGCCGTTGATGTAAGGGCAATACCGTCGGTGTTGAGCACGCCATCGATACGAAAGGAGCCTACGGGGGCCAGCGTGGTGCGGTCAAAGGTATGAAAGGTGTTCACGTCTTCGCCCTGGTCAGTCGTCACCCAGAGCCCGCCCCCGTCCGGGCAGTCGCGCAGTACTACACCCTCGGCCTGATGCGGAAAGAAGGAGGCGTTGATGATCGTGCCTGTAAACGCGCCCTCCATGGTGTATACCATGAGCTTTGAGTCGCCCTCTTCCTCCTCAGCCACCAACAAGCGGTTGTTCAATGGGTCGCCCCAAAGCGATTCCACTACATGCAAGACGCCCGGGCCGCTGGTTTCGCCGAATGCCCGAACGTGCACACTCTCCAAGGTGTCGTCCACCACGTGAAACCGGAATTGCTGCACGCGTTCACCGAGGGCACGGTCCGGGGGAATGCGCTCATCGGGAAGCTCGTACTGGTCGGTCACATAGACGCGGTAGGCCTCTGCACTATCCGGCGCTACATACACTCCATAGGGCCGCTTGAGGATATCAGTGCCAAAGGCACCGAGCGAGCTAAAGTCGGGGAGCCGCAGTACCTGTACTCGGTGGTTGTTGCGCTCAATCACCACCACCAGGTCATCGATGACAAACACGCCGTTCGGCCGGTCAAACTGACCGAGCGCGGTGCCCTCACCGCCTACACGCTGAATAGGGGTGCCATCGGTCGCGTCGTGAACTCGGAGCACGTCCCCTTCTTTGGCTGTTGCAATGAGCCAGTGTTGGCCGTCAGGACCGTGCCAGACAGCAGGGGAATCGACGTTGTCCGAGGTGTCCCGTGGTGTGGTAAATGCGGAAGCGAGTACGGGGATATCCTCGTCAATCGATGGGGACGATCCGGTCGGTGTGCAGGCAGCAAGCGAGCCTATGAGGAGCACGAAGGCACTTGACAGGAGGAAAAAGGCCAGCAGGCGGGGAAGCATAGTCGGAATAACATAATGAGATGTAGGCGAAAGACGCCCTGCTCAGCTCAGAGGTTGTATCCGGCGCCAATCCAAAACCACGACCGGTAGAACTCCCGCTGGATCGGGCGTTGCGGAGAGCCCTGATAGAGCACCAGCGGTTCGTTTAGCAGATTCAAGGCTTCCGCGAAGACGGACACGCCCGAAGGCAGTTGATACGTTGCATTCACATCGAGCCCCCAGCGCTCCTCCACGAAGAAATCAGAGGCGCGGTCGACGCTAAAGCCATCGCCGCCAAATTCATCCAAAAACTCGCCGGTATAATTCAGGCTAATCTGCCCAGAAAAGCCGCCTCGCTCGTAGCTCACAGCCATGTTGGCAATGTGATTGACCTGTCCGGGGAAGCGCGCGGTGTCGCCGCTGGGCAACGTGCTTTCAGAGGAGGTGTACGTGTAGTTGGCGTACACCCCAAGCCCGCTCAAGGCGCCGGGCAGGAACTGCAGCTGTTGCTGATAGGCAAGTTCAACGCCCCAGATCGTTCCCGCCTCGCCATTGCGCGACTGGAAGATGGTAACGGGCTGCCCTCTGACCACTCCTTCCTCACGGAAGCCGAGTACGGGATCGGTGATGCGCTTGTAGAAGAGGCCGCCCGAGATCACGCCTATCGATTCCGTGTAATGCTCGGCCAGGAGATCCAAGTTCACGGACCGGCTGGGCTGCAGACTTGGATTTCCGCGCTCGACCTCATCGTCATCCTGAATCTGATAGGGCGCCAGTTCGAAGAAATTGGGCCGGCCCAGTGCCGTCGTTACGGCGGCGCGCACGTTGGTCTGCGGCGTGAGCTGATACCGCAGGTGCAGCATGGGAAAGAAATAGCCGTACGTGTTACTGTCTTCCTCGCGCTCAACGGCAACCAAGTCCCCGTCCTCGATCACACTCACAAACCCGGTGCTCTCCAGGGTTGTCCGTTCATAGCGCACGCCCGGCAGGAGGAGAAGCTTCGGGGATACATTGAGCTCTGTCATGACATACCCTGCCAGCGTCTGCTCCGTCGCCGAAAAATCTTCCAAGTCGCCTTCGGTACTGGCTTCTGGATCGAGCACCAGGCGATCACTGTACCGATCGGCGAAGGTCAACACCTCATCGTTCCCGGTGATTATCGGCGGGAGGTTGTAGCGGCCTGGGACGAAGCGATTTGGAAAGCCGCTGTAGTACCGGGAGAAGGGGACGCCGTTACCGTCGCCAAGACGTATAGCGGCACCGTCGTCCCCCAGCTCGAAGGCACGCTCAAACACGTCCTGCTCCTTATCTTTGTATCGGTACTTCGCCCCTACTTTGAGCGCGCCCGAGGTCGCCCCGCCCAGGCTGTACTGTCGGGTCAGATTGGCCGTCGCTACGTAATCGGTGTTTGTGGTCAGGCTGCTTGCAGGCTCGATGTCCTCAAAGAGAAACGCACCTGAGGTAAGTGCACCGTCCTGCGGGTTAGCGCGAACTTGGTTGGGATCGGAGAGGTCTGGGCTGAACGAGACGCCTTCCTGTTCCCAGCTGATTTCCACGTCTTCCGGCGTGTCCTCGGATGAACGTGCAAACGTGGCTTGGTAGTCGACGTCCCATCCATTCCCGAGCACGTGCTCGCCGCCCGCATTGAGGCTAAGCGTTTGCAGGTACTCCGTCCGGTTTTTGTGCTGGTACACGAGTGCTTCGTCCTCGACTTGGTGGCGCAGCCGGTGCCGCTGTTCGGTGTCCTGCAACTGAGAAAATACCCCGCGCAGGTACACCTCCGATTGGTCCGAGAAGCGATAGTCGACGACTCCGTTCAGCCCAATCCGTTGACGCGTCAAATCGTAGTACCGCACCTGCAGTTCGTCGAGTCTATCATCGCCGCCCAGGGGTATAGCGTTTGGGCCTAAATCGTACTCCGGCTCGATGTTGTCCGAGCCAAAATTGCGCCGGTTCAGGGTGCCATTAACCAATATGCCTACTTTATTTTCAGCCACGCGGGTACCGTAGGTGGCCGTGCCGCGAATCGATCCCTGCCTGCGCACGTCTGCATAGCCGCCGCCACCCTCGACGCTGAAGATCGTGCGGAAGGGGGCGCGGCGCGTTACGAGGTTCACCGAGCCGCCGATGGCATCCGCGTCCATATCGGGGGTTATGGCTTTAGACACCTCGATGGATTCCAGGACCTCAGTAGGTACGGCATCAAGCGCGATGGAGCGGATGTCGCCCTCTGGCGACGGAATGCGCTCGCCGTTGAAGGTAACCGAGGTGAATTGGGGAGAGGCGCCCCGAATTTGAATAAAGCGCCCTTCGCCTTGGTCACGTTGGACGCCGATGCCAGGTACCCGTTGCAGGGCCTCAGGCGCTGAGGGGTCAGGGAAGCGCCCAATCTGATCTGAGGCCACCACGTTGATGATGTTGGCCGCGTTGCGCTGCTGCGAAAGCGCTTTGGCTTGTCCTTGCGCCCGAAGCCCGGTGACAACCACGCCCTCTCCTTCTACACTTGCAGGTTCTAAGGCCACGTCCTGACGCACCGTCGCTCCAGCAGTGAGATCGACGGTGAAGGTTTGAGCCTCGTATCCAATATACGACACCCGAAGCGTGTATGAGCCGGGGAATAGACGGGACAGGCGATAAGCGCCATCTGCATCGGTGGCGGTGCCAGCGGCGAGGCCCTCAAGTACCACGTTGGCACCGGGCAGGGGCGCACCGTCGATAGCATCCGTTACCCTCCCGATGATCGCTCCTCGCGATTGAGCATGCGCGGAAGGTAGGGTTAGGAACGCAACAAACAGCAGGATGCAGGCAACGCCGTTGTATCGGCTGGGCATGGGCTAACGTGGATATGATGAGTGGGCAATCTGGACATCCAAGAATAGCGGATGTCACCGATCTCCGCGTTAGCAAAGTGTTAGCCTCCCGTTATCGTATAGTCATTAAACCATAAACGGTAGATTACGTGTCGCGCTCTACCGTCTTCGGTTTCAACGAACCCGCGCTGTGATGCAGCATCTATCCCTCGATGCGCACAGCAGGGCAGGTGGCGGTGGCCACGCGAGCCCATTATCTCGTCGCGCCCAAGCGCTAACCACTCGTGCGCGTCCCGTGACCACACGTTAGCGCAGTCTTCCGCGACGTTTCGAAGCGTACGGGGCGCTCGTCCCTGAATGGTTGCTGTGTTGTTGGCGAGGTCCGAAATAGCTTCGCGACTTGGCGGTGGATAGCTTGCACCAGCGCATTTTCCCCACACGGTACGGGGCACGCAAAAACGCCCCACAGCCGAAGCCATGGGGCGTTGGGTATGCTGTTGCACGGTGCCTGGAGCCGTTACTCGCTGGCGCCTTCTTGCGTAGCTTCTGGCGTCTCCGGCGTCTCGTCTGTGTCGTCGACTTCGCCGTTTTCGGCCTTAGCAGCCTCCGAAGCGTCCGGCGTTTGGGCAGCGCCGCCCGTCTCGATCTCAAACGACAGCTCTTCTTCGCTCTCGTCCGCGTCATGCGTAATGACGATGCGGTCGCCTTCGCCCAGGTCATGGCTCAGCAGTTGCTCGGCCATTGGGTCTTCAATGTACTTCTGTATGGCCCGTCGCAAGGGGCGGGCGCCAAACTTGGCATCGTACCCACGCTCTACCAAGAATTCCTTGGCCTCTCGCGTGAGCTCCACCTCGATCCCGATCTCGTTGGCCCGCTTGAACAGGTCCTCCGACATCAGGTCGATGATCTTGAGAATGTGCGTCTTCTCCAGGGCGTGGAAGACAATGACGTCGTCAATCCGATTTAGAAACTCGGGATTGAAAACGTTCTTCAGCGCGTCTTCTACCATGCCCTTCATGGCCTGGTAGTTGAAGACCTCATCGCTTTGCTGGAAGCCGATGCCCTTGCCGAGGTTCTTGATGTCACGCGCTCCGATATTGGAGGTCATGATCAGGATGGTATTGCGGAAGTCCACCCGGCGGCCGAGGCCGTCCGTGAGGATCCCATCATCCAGGACCTGCAGCAGGATGTTGAAGACGTCGGGGTGGGCCTTCTCGATCTCGTCGAGGAGCACCACAGAGTACGGCTTGCGGCGCACCTTCTCGGTGAGCTGCCCGCCTTCTTCATAGCCGACGTATCCGGGAGGGGCCCCTACGAGGCGGCTAACGGAGAACTTCTCCATGTACTCGCTCATGTCGAGGCGGATGAGCGAGTCCTGTGAGTCGAACAGGTACTCGGTAAGCACCTTGGCCAGCTCGGTCTTCCCCACGCCGGTGGGGCCGAGGAAGATGAACGAGCCGATGGGGCGCTCGGGATCTTTCAACCCGGCGCGGGTCCGGCGGATGGCCTTCGACAACTTCTCGATAGGCTCTTCCTGCCCGATGACCTGCTCCTTGAGTTCGGCTTCCATTTCGAGGAGCCTGCGGGTTTCAGGCTCGGAAATCTTGTCGACCGGAATACCGGTCATCATCGCAACGACCTCGGCAATGTCATCAGCCGAAACGTCGTGCACCTCGGTGTCGGCCTGGGCCAGCCACTCTTCCTTTTCCTCTTCCAGCTGTTCCTGCAGCTTCTTTTCCCGGTCGCGCAGGCGGGCAGCTTCTTCAAACCGCTGGCTCTTGACCACCTGGTTTTTCTCCTCGCGGGTCTCTTCAATCTGCTCCTCGAGGTCCAGGATGGCTTGCGGCACGCGGATGTTGTTAAGGTGCACCCGAGCGCCCGCTTCATCGATCACGTCCAGCGCCTTATCCGGTAGATACCGGTCGGTGATGTAGCGTTCGGAGAGTTGTACCGCCAGTTTGACACCGTCGTCCGAGTAGCGCACGTTGTGGTGTTCTTCGTACTTGTCCTTGACCTTCGTCAGGATCTCCACGGTCTGCTCGGGCGTGGAGGGGTCGACCATGATCTTCTGGAACCGGCGATCCAGCGCGCCATCCTTCTCGATGTGCTGGCGGTACTCGTCCAGCGTGGTTGCGCCGATGCACTGGATGTCGCCACGTGCGAGGGCAGGCTTAAACATGTTGGAGGCGTCCAGGCTACCCGAAGCGCCGCCTGCGCCTACAATGGTGTGGAGCTCGTCGATGAAGAGCACAACGTCCGGGCTTTTCTCCAGCTCGTTCATGACCGCCTTCATCCGCTCCTCGAACTGGCCGCGGTACTTTGTGCCGGCTACGAGCGCGGCCAGATCCAGCGTCATGAGGCGCTTGTCGAAGAGGACGCGGCTCACCTTGCGCTCGACGATGCGCATGGCAAGGCCTTCGGCAATGGCCGTTTTACCCACGCCCGGCTCGCCGATGAGGACCGGGTTGTTCTTTTTGCGGCGACTGAGCACTTGTGCCACGCGCTCGATCTCGCGCTCACGGCCAATGACCGGGTCGAGCTCGTTGTCCTCCGCCAGTTGCGTAAGGTCACGTCCAAAGTTGTCCAGTACCGGTGTCTTACTTTTTTCCATTTTGCCTCGCTCTTTTCCGTATCCAGAAGACTCGCCCCGGCCGCCCGAGCCACCGCCACCGGTGCCCGAGGCCGCAGACGAAGAGGATGCTTTGCCGCTGATGATGGCGTCCAGTTCCGAGCGCACGGCATCGTACGTCACGGAGAAGCCCTGTTGCAGGATTTGCGCCGCGATGTTTTCATCATCGCGCAGTAGGCTCAGCAGCAGGTGCTCGGTGCCAATCACGTCGCTTTTGTATAGCTTGGCTTCGAGATAGGTGATTTTCAGCACCTTCTCTGCCTGTTTGGTAAGGGGGATATTGCCCACGGTGAGGCTGCCGCCTGTATTGCGTACCGTATCTTCCACGGCTTTCTTGAGCTTGATCAGATCACAGCCCAGGTTACGCAAGATTTTGACGGCGATGCCTTCACCTTCACGAATGACGCCCAGAAGCAAGTGCTCGGTGCCAATGTAATCGTGGCCCAAGCGGATTGCCTCTTCTCTGCTGTAAGAGATGACGTCCCGCACGCGATTTGAAAAGTTGCCTTCCATACTCAAAGGAATGTAGCTGCTAATGTGCGCAAAAACGTAGGGGCCTGCATGCTGCGTGCGCTACGGTGTCGATAACTTACAGTGCAACAGGCTGTGGTTCCAACGCTGCCGGTGCCAAAGGTATCGAGTGAGCGCCAAGGCCAGCAGCCCTGACGCCTCCGCTTGTGGCTTTGGTGTACCAGTGCATTTTCAGCACAGTTCCACTTGCAGTCCGTGCGTCGGGACCCGGAATCCGTGTGTCGCCACACTCAACCGGATGGTTACGTACGTCCCATCACTGAGGGGCGGGTAGGGGATGGGCCGCCCTCAGCCATGCACTATGCAGCAAAGCTGCTGCCACAACCGCACGTTTCGGTTGCGTTCGGGTTCTCGAAGGTGAAGCCGCGCGCATTCAACCCGTCGTGGTAGTCCACGGTGGTGCCCATCAGGTAGAGGCCGTGGCGCTTGTCGATGTAGAGCGGAATACCCTCGATACGGTAGGTTTGGTCTTCATCGCGCTCACGGTCAAACCCTAAGACGTAGCTCATCCCCGAACAGCCCCCACCGCGAACGCCCACCCGGAGCCCATAGCCCTCGGGCAGGTCCTTCGTCTGCATGATTTTTCGGATGGCATTGGCCGCGCGATTGCTAAGTGAGATAGGAGCGTTGGCCGTTTGGTTTGCTTGAGCAACTGCCATGCTATCGGTGTGGTTGTCGTCGTCAGGAAGGCTGCCTGCGGGGCAAGGCAGCCGGTCGAGGTGCTGATAGTGCGTCAAAAGGTCGAACGACCCCATGAAATAGCTGTTCCACCAGCCATGGGTAGAGCGAAGGGCGCGAGCGCTACACCAGAAGCCGCGATAAGGAAGAGATAGGCACGCCGTGCATCCTACATCGGGCGGGCCAGCACAACCGGGGCACGGTGGGTCTCGATGCGGCCCTCCGCTTCATCGACAGCCTCCAGATGTACGATGTACGGCCCCATGCGGAGGCGCTGTCCCCGATCGCCCCGGCCGTCCCAGACCAGTTCGCCGGTCCGTGCCACAAGCCGGGCTTCTTCAAGGGTGCGTACGAGGCGTCCGGCGGTATCGTAGATGCGCACGCGGATGCTGCTCACCGGGCTCCGCAACTGAAACTGAATGACGGCGAACCGCTCGCTGCCCTGTCCTTCCGGAAAGAAAGGCGAGGGGTGGACGGCCAATGCTTCCGCGGTGAGCGGTCGGGGATCTTCCAGAAAGACGCTGTTGCGCCGGCCCGGGGTACCCCCCGCTGCGGCTACGGAGGTGGTCCAGTTCTGCGCGTCGTCGGTGGCGCGGTCCAGATGCAGGCGCTCCAGCGCGCGTCCGGCGGTTTGCTGCACGCCGGGGTGGTGCCAGGAGGGCGCATACGTGACGGCGTCGATGGCGCCCGCCCCCCCGCCGAACAGCTGAATGCGGTCCCCGCTATTGCGGAGGCCAAGGGTACTCCGGGCGAGCGTGAGCAGGGTGACGTTGGGGGCGCCCCAGGGGAAGTCGGGGAAGGCCTGGTAAAGGCGTGTGGAGGGGATGTCGTCCAGGGCCGCGTCAGGCTCAGCGGCAATCACCACATAGCCCCCCGGGGGCACAGGGGTGAAGGGTTGGCCGACGAGCAGCGTGTCGGCTTCGCCGCGGGTATCTTCCAGGCCGGCCCAGCGCAGCGCGCGCAGGCTGAGCGTATGCGGGCTGGTATTGACAAGCTCCACATACGAGGGCTGGTCGGGCGTGGGGTCGAAGCGGTCCACGCGCGGGTTATACATGACCTCGTTCAGCTGCAGATCGCCGGGCGCGGGCCAGCGGGCCAGCGGGACCTGCACGTCGGCAAGCTCGCGGCCGGCAAAGTCGCGCAGCCGGTCGATGGCCAGCGTAGCCCCGCGCAGCGGTTCGGGAAAGGACAGGCGCAGCAGGCGGCCATCATCCACGGCCGTGATAGCGGTGGCCGGCGTGCCGTCATCCAACTGTACATCTCCCGGGGCGAGGGCCCGCAGGTCGACCGGGGCCGAAAGCGCCAACTCAGCCACACGCTCGGCCACCTGCTCCGCGCCATGCACGGTGAGCGGGTCGGGCGAGAGGGGGCCGGTGGCGCCGCTCACCAGGAAGGCGTCAACGTAAAGGTTGGCCGGGGCCGAGGCTGTATGCTTGGCCCATACGCCGAAATACTGGCTGAAGGCGTAGGTATCGTCGGTAGCGGTAAAGGCGAGGGCGCCATTGATGCGGACGTGCCAGGTGCCGTCGGGGTCGCGGGTGACGGCAAGCCGCAGCTGGTTGTCGGTGCCGTCCAGTACCGGAGCGCTACGGCCCAGTTCGGTACGCGCGGTCTGTGGGTCCCCATCCATCCGGTAAAGGCGCACTTCATCGCTGTTGTTCGTCCCCATCTGCAGGTAGTACCCTCGCACGGGCCCATCCAGCACGGCCGTGTCGGCCAAGAGAAAGACGCGGGCGCCGCTGAAGATACTCAGGTTGACGTCTACGTGCGCGAACGTAAAGGCCCACGAGCCAAAGCTGACGGGCGATTCGGTGGCGAGGTAGACGGTGTCGGCTACCGCGCCGCCGTCGGTGCGCAGGGCCGGCTGTCCTTCCAGGGGCGCGATCGTCCAGCGGTCGCTGGTGCCGGCCCATGGGGGCGTGGTCGTGAAATCACCGTCGGCGAAGTCATCGCTCCACGTGTGCTGTGCCTGGGCTTCGGGTGCATAGCCAAGCATCAGGCCAAGCATCAGGCCAAGCACCAACCCGGCCGTAAGCACCGCTACCCCGCCCCTCCATGCGTACCGCATCACGCCCTCTCAAGTGAACCTCCGATCCGGTGACGCTGGCTAATTTCCCTCACACGTACGTGGGTTGCAATACCTGGGTGCAGGTTGCGCGATTAGTGGAGTGGGGATTGCTCCAGGTGCCGCATAAGGGCATGCGTCATAAGGCGGACAGCGGGGACGAGCGCGCGCTCGTCGATGTCGAAGTTGGAGTCGTGCAGCGGGTACCGCGTTTCAGGCCCCGAGGCGGTGCCGACGCGCACCAGCGCGCCGGGCACATGGGAGAGGTAGTGGGCGAAGTCCTCACCGCCCATGCTGGAGAGCTCGATCTCGTAGATCGCACTCTCGCCCGATTGCTCCCGGATGCTGCTGCGCACGTTGTCGATCAGGTTGGGGTCATTAATGACGGGCGGGGAGCCGGTGTCCACCTTGACCTCCGCGGAGGCGCCATGGATGCCTACCGTCTGCGTAGCGATTTGCCTGATTTGGCGGATGAGCTGGTCGCGGTCGGCCAGACTCTGGCAGCGGAGCGTTCCGCCCAGGCGGAGTTGCTGCGGGATGACATTGAAGGCTTCGCCGCTGCGAATCCAGGTGGGGGTGAACACCGCCGGCAGCCGCGGATCGCTGACGCGGCCAATGAGCTGGTACAGTGTGTTAAGCATCTGCGTGGCAACCCAGAGCGTATCGACCGACTCATGGGGGCGCGCCGAGTGCCCGCTGCTGGGCGCCTCCAGCGTGATGGTGAATCGGTCGGCCGAGGCCGTCGCGGCTCCCTCTACCAGCCCAAAGCGCCCCAGCTCCAGGGTGGGGTCCACGTGTATAGCATAGACCGCTTCAAGCCCGTCCAGCACCCCATCCTCAATCATCCGCGGGGCGCCGCTGGGGGTGCCTTCTTCATTGGGCTGAAAGAACACGCGTACGGTGCCGTTGAAGCGATCGCGCAAGGCGTGCAGCAAGAGGGCCACCCCGATGCCTACAGAGGTGTGGGCATCGTGGCCGCAGAGATGGGCGACGTTCGTACGCATGGACGCATACGGGACCCGCTTGGCGTCTTGCTGCGGAAGCGCGTCGATATCGGCCCGGTAGCCTACCATGTGGCCGGGGCCCTTGCCTTTGACGTCGACGTACAGCCCGGTGCCGGCCAGCGGCCCATTGACGACCAACCCGTACGATTCCAGGGTGTCCCGGATGAAGGCAGACGTCTCCTGCTCCTCAAAGCCAATCTCCGGGTGCTGGTGTAGATGCCGGCGCGTGGTCGTCAGAAAGCGCGTGAGGGCCTCCGGGAGGTCATCCAGCGAATGGATTTCGCCCAGGGTGCGAGCGGAGACGGGTTGGACGGCAATGTCGGCATCCATAAATAGTTAAGCGTGTCGGGTGAAAGGCGAATCGAAGCCCGCGGGGTGAGCACCTGGGCATGCCGGAAGTATAACCGTGCTAACGTCCAAACAGGGCAGAAGGTTGATTCCCGTGGAATACCTTCGTAACGGTGCAGCGGGAGGGATATGCTGGATCATCAGACCAGCCCGGCCCGCTTGCGCCAGGCCCACTCGGCGGCCAGGAGCGCCACCACGAGCAGCAGCAGGTAGGGCAGGTGCCAGAGCGGCGTCTCAGAGCGCAGGGTCCGTGTATTGGGGCTAAAGTTGTTATCAGTAGCTACGGCAGCGGCGAGGCCGGACACGTCATCCGGGGTGAAAAAGGCCCCTTCGGAGCGCGAGGCAAGTTGTCGCATGAAGGAGGCATCGGCCCGGGTCTGCGTAAATTCAAGCGCTGATTGCTCGATCCGAAACGACCCGGTATCGGTGCCGAGTGCTGCGCTATTGCGGGTAGCAGTAGCGGTGTAGGTGTACGAGCCCTCGGGCAAGCGTCCGGCGTCCAGCGCGTACTGCCCGTTACCCGTAGCGCGCATGGTGTAGGGAAAGGTGTTGCCGTCCGGGGCTTCGATTTCGAGCTGCACCGTGGCGTCGGGGACGGGATTGAGGCTTTCGTTGTAGACCTCGCCCTCAAAGGATACGTCCTCCGCGCCGCTGAAGCGGGGGCGTGTGGGAGCTACGCGGACGAGGCGGTCATCTTCGGCCGTAGCCAGCCACTCGATGAGGTTGGCCAGCATGGTGGGGGCCAGGGCGTCAAGGCTCGCCAGCTCCTCCGGTAGAATAAACCACGACCACAGCCGCGTGCTGAGCCAGGCGGCCGAGCGCTGCCCGGCACGGCTCCGTAGGACAAGCAGCGGGGCCTCCGCGGGGGTCTGCATCAGGAGGCGGGCATCCGGGCTGACCTCCCACTCACCTACGGGATAGGGCAGGGGGGGCAGCCGGGGGAGGTCGGTTAGGGCCTCATCCAGCCCGTCGAACACGGGATGGCCGCGGCCGGCTGGGGTAGGGACCGGGCGCACGCTTGGGGCCGCTCCGGAGCTGCGGTTAGGACGCGCGGGCAAGGCGTCGCCGAACGCGTCCGTCAGGCCGTCAAGGTCAGCTTGCCGTTCGTGCAGGTACAAGACGGGCGTACCATCGGCCACGGCGGCCGCGATTTGCGCGCGCTCGGCCGCCATGGTCGCGGTTCCCGGAAACCCGACAAGCACGATGACGCTAAGGTCAGCAAACGTATCCGGTAACGCTCCCTCGTAAAAGCCGTTAGGGCCCCGCTGGGTAAAGGATTGAAGCTCGATGTCTTCGTCGGCCTCCAGGGCGCGTCGCACGGCGCCTGTGGTAGGCGTCAGGCTGCCGCTCACCAGCAGCACCTGCCGCCGCCGCTCCAGCACCTGTGTGTTCAGCGTGCGCCGGTTGTTGCGATCGGTGACCTCGTCGGGGATGTCGGACACGACGACGTCCAGTTGCTGCAGGCCTGCCGTAGCGGGTGTAAACGAGAGGGTGACACGGCGCTCCCCGTCCCCCTCCGGCAGGGTAAGGCGTTGCTCGTCCAGCACAGTGTCGCCCTCCTGCAACGTAACCCGCACGGATTCTCCTGCCGTAGCGGTCGCACGGATGACAGCCTCCACGGGTTGCGCCACCTCAACGTAGGCGATGTCGTTGGTGGAGGCGCGCTGCACCTGCACGTCGCGTCGCTGGGTGGTGTCGCCGACGACGACGGTGTGGATGGGGTGGGGGTAGCGCTCTGCCACCGACAGCGGGTTACGGCCGGTGTTATACAGGCCGTCCGAAAGCACCACCACGCCGCGGAGGTTGGCGGTCTGAAGCTGCTCCCGTACGCCCTCCAGTCCTGCCGCCAGGTCCGTCCGTTCCTCGTCGAAGCGCAGGCGGTCGCCCGGAGCGCCAGCGCCTTCGGATAGGGGAGTAAGCGCGCTCCCAAACGAAAAGAAGCGCACCTCGCCCTCGATAGCCGGGAGGCGCTGCACGGACTGGCGCACCTGTGCGGCGGTATCCATCCCGGTGGTATCCTCCCGTCCGTCCCCACTCAGGCTGAGGGTGTTATCCACCAGCACAGCCAGCACCGGAGGCTGTTCGTCTGTCGTGACGCGCTGCCAGATGGGCTCCATCAGCAAGAAGAGCAGCAGCGCCAGCGCCGCGAAGCGCAAGGCCATCAGGCCCCGGCGCTCCCATCCACTCACGGCGGCCGTCTGGTACGTCCAGTACGTGAGGGCGCCCGCGCCCAGCAGGCTGGCCAGCAGGAGGAAAGGCGAGAAGCCGAGGGAGAACGACATGGCCAAAGTGAAGAGCAAGCAGCAAGACGAGCGCCAGAGACGGGCGTGGACCCCATGCACGCGCGGCGGTCCCGGATGGATCCAGCCCGTGGAGACGCTACAGGTAAGGCAGCGCCAGCGCCGTCAGGTAGGCGCCGTACGCTCCGAGAAGCGCCACCCCGCCCCATCGCGTAATGTAACCGCGCCGAAAGGCAAGGAGGGGCAGCACAGCGCAGATGGCCAGCATGACCGGCAGGTGAAACGATAGCACCGTGTCGGTGACCGGGACGGGGCGCACCAGCGCTACGATCCCCAGCACAAAAGCCACGTTCAGGATGTTGCTCCCCACGATATTGCCGATGGAGAGGTCCACCTCGTCGCGGGCCAGGCTTACGAGTGAGGCCGCCAGTTCGGGCAGGCTACTGCCGATGGCCACAACCGTCAGCCCTACCACCAGCTCATCGACGCCAAGGATTTGTGCGATGCCGGTGCCGCCATAGACGACGGCTTGTGCCCCACCGGCAAGCGCGCCGATGCCCCCGATCAGCAGAACGATGACATGCACCAAGGGGCGCAGCGGAGCTGACGGAGCGGCGTCGGTATCGGTTTCCGCAGGCGGGTCCTCAGACGCAGGCGGGTCCTCAGACGCAGGCCGTGCGCTCTGGTCTTTCGCGTCCTCGCTTGCGAGCGCTGCGGGTACTGCGGCTACGCCATGATGCCGCGTGCGATACAGGAAGTACATAAACCCGAAGAGGACGCCCACCAGCAGCCCCCCATCGAGGCGCCCCAGTTGCCCGTTCATGGAGAGGGCATACAGGCCAAGCAAAACGCCCATCATCCATGCAAACTCACGCCGCAGCAGGCTCCGGGTCAGGCGGATGGGGGCGAGGAGGGCCCCCAGCCCTATGATGAAGCCCACGTTGCTGATGTTGGAGCCTATGATGTTGCCCAGCGCCAGCGTGTACGCATCCTCAATGACGGCCAGCAGGCTGATGACGAACTCGGGCATCGACGTCCCGATCGCGATAATGGTGACGCCGATGATGGAGCGGCGGATGCGGTAGCGCAGGGCCAGGTCCACCGACCCGCGTACCAGCCACTCGGCACCGAAGTAGAGGGCCACCAGGCCGGCAATAAGCGCAGCAGTAAAAAGGAGCATAGGGCGTTAAGTAGAAGGAGTTGCGAGCGCGTCCCCGCGGAAGGCGCCGGGCAGCAGGCGGCTGGGGGTGGTGTGCTCCGGCGCAGCCTCGCCCCGGTCCATGATCACCGGCAGGTCGGGCGCATGCTCGGTGAGGAGCTGCCGGCAGGCGCCGCACGGGCTGCCGCCTGTGTCGCGCAGGCACGTCAGGTACAGCCGTTTTGGGGTGAGGCCATACGTCAGGGCGGTGCTGAGCGCCGTACGCTCGGCACACAGAATGCGGGCCCAGTCGGGATGTTCTACGTTAACGCCCGGTACGCAGGCGCCGTCGGTGGTCTCCAGCACACAGCCCACGGGAAAGTTGGAGTCGGGCACGTGCGCGCGCTCCGCGATCTGGCGTGCCCGGGCGATACCTGCGGCCTCATCCGGGGCGGGCGGCCCGGGCAGGCGCGGATCGAGCCGCTCGCCCACCGGGGGCAGCGCCGCGGTCGTGCGCAGGGCCGTACCGTCGGCGGTGGTGTCGCAGGGAACGTCCAGCGCCTGACGGACGAGCAGGGCCTCCTCGGCCGTGAGCGGGCGGGGCATCACGGCCGCCACTACGTCGCGCCGCCCCGCCGCTGTGGCGGTCGTGAGCGCGCCGAGCAGGGGCGGAATCAGCAAGGAAAACGTAGCGCTCTCGATACGCACGCCCGGCACATACGTCCCATCGGAGAGGAGCAGCACCGCTGCTTCCGGCGTCTGAGTGTAGGGCACATGCGCCCGTGCAGCCGCTGCTTCAGCATGGGTGCGCAGCGTGCGGAGCACAGCGTCGGCCGGGCGGTTCATAGGAGCGGAGCACGAAGAGAGGGCCGTGAAGGACGGTACACCGCGGGTATCGCCCCGCCGTCCACCGATTTTAAAAGGCCCTTGCTAACGCGCCCGCTTTCTGATAGTTTAGGACCCCTCCAGCAGTGCCGGGATGGCGGAATTGGTAGACGCAACGGACTTAAAATCCGTTGGAGGACATCCCTCCGTGCGGGTTCGAGTCCCGCTCCCGGTACCATTTCTTCTACCCCCTCATGGGCTGGTAGAGGCGATCCGCCGGATCGTCTGCACGCCAGCCCACAAGCGTAGCCCAATCTTCCCCTGCGAATCCCTCACCGCCGTACGTGCCTCCATGATCGTCCGCCACATCAACGACATTCGCGGCTCCGCGCGGGAGGTGGAGACCGACACGTTCATCAGCCGCCGCCTGCTGCTTCAGGAAGACGGCATGGGCTTCTCCTTCCACGAGACCATCATCAAGGCGGGCACGGAGCTGTTCATTCAGTACGTCCACCATCTGGAGTCGGTATACTGCATCGCCGGGCATGGCGAGATCGAGATCGTGGATGGCGCCACCTACACCATCGCGCCGGGGATGCTCTACGCGCTTGACGGGCATGAGCCGCACCATCTGCGCGCTACCGAAGAATTGCGGCTGATGTGCGTGTTCAACCCGCCCCTGACCGGCCGCGAGGTGCATGACGCCCAGGGCGCCTACCCGCTTCTTTCATGATGTCTTCCATGACGTCCTTCCAGGATGCGTTTCGTGAGGCGGGTGCCTTGCAGTGCGCGAGCGGGCGTCGCTATGGGTTTCCGTGAGGCTGGTAGCGAAGCGCCAGCATGGTTACGTCATCCGAAGGCGGAGCGCCGAGCGTGAAGTCGTCAACGGCCCGCAGGACGTGGCGGATGACCTCCGCAGGGGCGCCTCCCGCGCGTTGCTGCAGGGACCGGTCCAGGCGCTCTTCGCCGAAGAGGGCGCGGTTGCCGTCTGCAGCCTCCGAGACACCGTCGGTAAACAGGAAGAGCCCGTCGCCGGGCTGGAGGGTGAGGGTGGCCGCTTCGTACGCAAACTCGCCCAGCACGCACAGGGCCAGGCCGCCGCGCGTCTGCGCTTCTGCGTCGGCCTTTTCCCGAAGCACGTACGGTGGGTGGTGGCCGGCGTTGGCGTAGGTGACCGCGCCGGTCGTCAGGTCCAGTACGCCATACACCAGCGTGACGAACATCTGCGGCATGCTCTCTGGATGGAGCACCCGGTTGACGTGTCGCAGGCACGCATCGGGCGGAAGGCCTTGCAGGGCGGTGGCGCGCAGCATCGTCCGCGTAATGGCCATGAACAGTGCAGCGCCTATGCCCTTGCCCGAGACGTCGCCAAGGGCAAACCCGAGGTGGTCTTCATCAATCAGGAAGTAGTCGTAAAAGTCGCCGCCGACCTCCCGTGCAGGCGTCAGCGTAGCGCGCAGGTCGAGCCGTTGCTCGGCTCCGTTTTCGGTGAGAAAGGCCGGCTCGGGGGGCGGCAGCGACGAGAGCTGGATCCGGCTGGCGATGTTCAGCTCGCGCTGCATGGCGGCGACGTGCTCTTGCAACTGGTCAGCCTTCCGGAGGGCTCTCAGCTCTTCATAGGTCTTTCGGATGGTGACGCCGAGATCCTCGAAGTCGATCGGCTTGGTGACAAAATCAAAGGCGCCTCGGTTCATAGCTGTGCGGATGTTGGACATGTCGCCATAGGCCGACACGATCACCACCTTTGGCGGGCGCTCGCGGTCGTGCAGCTTCTCAAGCAGCGTGAGTCCATCCATCCGCGGCATGTTGATGTCGGAGAGCACGATGTCGATCGTCCGGTCGGCGTCCAGGTGTTCGAGTGCCTCCACGCCATCACTCGCGAAGCTGAAGTCCATGGCGCCGGTGCGCCGCTGTTTCCGAAACCGCTGGCGGATGAGCAGCTCAAGATCGGGCTCGTCGTCAACAACGAGGATACGGATGGTGGAGGGCTCGCGGACCGTAGGCATAGGGGGAGTAGCGCCGAAAGAGAGGGGACGGACTTACGCAGCGTCGGTCGGTGCGGGGGCGGGCGGATCATCCTGGAAGCTTTGGGTCGCCTCGTCCAGCGACTCAAACGAGTCAAACACCGGGCCCAGCAGGTGCGTCATCATGAAGAGGTTGCGGATGCGCTTCTGCAGGTTGGCCAGGCGAATATCGCCGCCCACCTTGCGCATGGAGGTGTGGCCCGCAATGAGGGCGCCCACGCCGGAGGAGTCCATGAACTCGGTGTTGGCCAGGTCGATGACCACGTGGGTCTTGCCGGCCTCTTTCAGCGCATCGAGGGTCTGCTTGAGCTCCGGCCCGTGCAGGCTGCCGAGGAATTTGCCGCGGAGTTCGATGACGACGGCGCCATACGCTTCTTTTGTTTTGATGCTCATGAGGAGTTAGGGTTGGGAGTGGTAAGGACACGAAACCCTGGTAAGTTAGGGCTTGCTGCGCAGAGGAGCCACTTGCTGCTTCAGCGACTCAAAGTCGATCGGCTTCGTAAAGTAATCATCAGCCCCGTAGGAGAGGGCCCGCTGATGGTTGCGCTCATCACCATAGGCGGTGATCATCACCACCTTCAGCTCGGGGTGCTCTGCTTTGATGTGCTTCAGCAGTTCCAGCCCCGTCATGCCGGGCATGTTGATGTCGGAGAGGACGAGCACGACGCCGGCTGCACTGCCGCTGCGCAGGTAGCGGAGCGCCTCCGCTCCGGAGAAGGCAAACGCAAAGTCAAGCTCGCCACGCCGCAGCTCCCGGCGAAACCGCTGGCGAAACAGCCATTCCACGTCCCGTTCATCATCCACAATCAGGATCTTCTCGGTCGTCGGCTCGTCGCGGCGAGGCGGCTCGTTTGTTGGTGGGGTGGGCATAGGATACTCCGTGAGCGCGTAAAGGATAGGTAGCTAATGATGAGTCGGCAGTGCACCGGTCAGGGGGTATCGCCGGATGCGTGGGGTTGGGAACCGGCTGCCGTCGCGGTGCGGCGGGTAGGCAGCGTCACGGTAAAGGTGGCGCCTTCCCCTACGGTGCTCGCTACGGTGAGCCGGCCACCGTGGCCTTTGGTGATGATGTCGTAGCTCATGGAGAGGCCCAGGCCGGTGCCCTTCCCGGTCTCCTTGGTGGTAAAGAAGGGTTCGAAGATCTTCTGCCGGGTCGCCTCCGGGATGCCGGGCCCGTTGTCCGCCACGCGGAGCTCCACGGCTCCTGGCGTGCGGCGCGTGGCCACCTGTACGCGGGGCGCCCCTTGTGCCGCTGACGCGGCGTGGCCGTTTGGGGCTGCGCCATGCTCCAGAAGGGCGTCGAAGGCGTTGCCGACCAGGTTGAGCACCACACGGCCGAACTCCTGGGGCACCACCTCCACCTGGCCCACGTCTGGGCCGTAGTCGCGCACAACCTCGGCGTTGAAGGCAGGCCTCGTGGCGCGCTTGCCGTGATAGGCCAAGTCGACATACTCGTCGATGAGGGTGTTAAGGTCGACGGCCTCGCGGGTGCCCGATCCGGTGCGGGCGTGCTCCATCATGGAGCGTACGATGGAGTCAGCGCGGCGGCCGTGCTTCTCGATCATCTGAGCGTTGGTCTGGAGGTCTCCGACCAAGAAGCGGACCTCGCCGAGGTCGTCAGCTGCAGCGGCAGCGCCGATCTCGTCCGCCAGTTCGCTGGTGAGCGCAGAGAAGTTGGTGATAAAGTTGAGCGGGTTTTTGATTTCGTGGGCGATGCCAGCGGTGAGTTCGCCCAGGGAGGCCAGTTTTTCCTGCTGCACGAGTTGCTGCTGCGTGGTCTTCAGTTCGTGCAGCGTGGCGCGTAGCTGACGGTAGGCAGAGGCGTTATCCAGTGCAATGGCGGCATAGGCGGCCAGGTTACGCAGGATGTTGACGTGGTATGCCGTGTAGGCGTCCCGCTCGAAGCTCTGCGTAGTGATGACGCCTGTGACGCGGTCTTGCTGGACCAGCGGCAGGTAGATCACCGAGGTCGCTTCCTCGCCGGCCACAGGTGGAGCGTAGGCCGAGGCGTCTCGCTGCATCTCGGCCTGGTAGTCGCCGATGATGATCTCCTTGCATTCGTTGAAGCAGCGCACAGCAACGTGGCGCTCGTCGCTCACCGGGTAGGCGTAGGAGGGCAGGATCTCGCCGTTCTCCTTGGTGGCGGGGAAGTCCAGGCGCTTGGTGTCGGGGTTGTAGATGCCGATGCCAAAGACGGCGGCATCCATAAGGCCGTTGACGTTCTCGTAGACGATGCTAATGATCTCGCGCGTGGAGAGGGTGGAGGTGATGGCGCGGCCGATAGCGCTGAGGCGTTCGGCGTCGGCGCGGCGGCGTTCCTGGGCTTCGGCCGCCAACTCGGCCTCACGGATGCGGGCGCGCTTGGCTTCCTGTCGGGCCAGGCGCTGGCGCTGCAGGCGGGCGGCGCCGTAGACGAGCGCCCCGGCCAGGAGCAGGTAGCCGAGGTAGGCGCCCGGCGTGCGCCACCACGGCGGGAGAATGGTGAAGGCGTATACCGCGGGCATGCTTTCAACGCCTGCCGGACTTTGGGCCTTTACCTGAAAGGTATACTCGCCGGGCGGCAGGTTGACGTATTCCCGCACCGGCAGCTCCGACCAGGCCGCCCATCCGTCCTCAAGCCCTTCGAGGGTGGTGCGAAATCGATGGCCCCCTTTGGCTTCGTAGTATGCTGCGGCGTAGGTAAAGCGGAGGCTGTTGTCGGCATAGGCGAGGCGCGTGGCGGGCGTCTGATCCGCGTTGCCAAAAAATAGCGTCGAGTCTGCGCCGGCCTCTACGCGGCGAATGAGCACTGGGAACGAAGGCAAAGCCTCTCGTTCAGCACGGGCCTCCGCGGCGTTGGTATTGTAGGCCAGAATACCTGTGGAAATGGTGGTAAACCACGTGATGCCACGCGCATCCTGGTAAGGCGTCCCCACCACGCCTTCCGCAGCAATACGCCTGAACGGACCGGTCGCCCAGGCGAACGCGCCGTCCGCTTGTCTAACGCCTCGGGTCATCGCGTCTTCTGTCCGGATCCACATGCTCCCATCCCGGTCCTGGCCAATCGTGGCCGATCTCTTCTGATCGGTCAGCCGGTAAAACCCTGCGATCAGCGCATCGGAGGGATCGCTGTAAAAGGCATCCCGGCCCTCGTCGTACACATACAAACTGTCTGGTGACTTCACGTATAGGCGATCGCCCGTTTCGAAGACGGTTGGCGCGCCGGGCTGCAGCCCCTCCGCTGCCCCGTACCGCCGCCCGGAAGCCGCGCCCCCATCCGCAGCCTGCTGAACCCTGTAGAGCCCCGCACCTTGGGTGCCCACCCAGAATTCTCTCTCGCCCATTTCCACAATCGAGGTTTTTTGTCCTGGAATTTCTGCGATCAGTCCTTCGTCTGACCAGCCAGTCGTGCTTCTGCGCAGGGAGGCAAGGCCGTTCGCGGTTCCTACAATAACCTGATCCGCGTCCAGGCGCGAGGGGGTCAACACGTAGGCCACATAGTCACGGGCTACCGACCGGCGGACGGGGACCAGGCGGTTTTCTTCGGCAGCAAACACGCCGTTTATGGTGGCGACGAGCAGGTCATCGCCTACTGACAGAAGCTGAAACGCCTGGCCGTCAAAGTTGTCAAGTTTCTGAAAGGTGCTACGGCCAGCCGCGAGCCGGTACACGCCGGCATTGCCGGAAACGACAAGATCGCCGTTGTGTCGAACGATGTCACTTGAGAGGTCGGCGTACTGATTGCGCTGATCAAGAAATCGCAGCGGAGAGCGGTAATCCACTACCGAGAGGCCGCTGTTGGTCGCCAGCCACACCAACCCGGACCGGTCCTGAAAAGTGTAAGTTATGGCATCGCCGGAGATTCCCGCTTGCTGGTTGTAGCGCTCCAGCACCCTGCCGGTGTGATCGATGATGATGGCCCCGCCGCTGATCGTACCCAGCAGGATGGTATCATCGGAGAGGAGTGTCCCGGGAAAGTAGACCGGGTTTTCTCTCAGGAACGCATCGGCCGCGGTGGCAAACGGCGCGAAAGCAGTGCCGTCGAACGTAAACAGCCCCTCGGTGCGCGTGGTGATGAGCAGGGTGCCGGGCTTGCCTGGAAAGGGAAGGACCGAGTAGACGGGCTCATCGGCAAACTGGGCGCCGCCGGGGAGCAGGCGCAGCGTGTCATCCGGATCCATTACGTGCAGCCCGGTGCCGAACGCGCGCACGTACAGGTGGCCCCCAGCAAGGAAGCTGACATGAAAAGCCGTGGTGCTTTCCACCACTGTAAATTCTTCCGCATCAGGCTTCCAGACCAGGAGGGCGCTCCCGATGTTAAAGTAAACCTTGTCATCAAGGTAGTGAATCAGCCAGACGTCAGCGAAGTCCTGGTGCTCCTCCGGCAGGTAGTCGATGAGCGAGTGGTAGCTCATCCAGCCCTGGGGGTCGGGCGCAAAGTAGCCCAGCTCCCCGACGGCTCCGGCGTAGATTCTTCCCTCTTCGTCGGTCGCTAATGAACGAACCGGCGTCCGATTGGGCACGGTGTGCAGGCGCCAAGTCTGCCCGTCGTATTCCAGCAGGCCGCTGTTATTCCCCACAAACATGACGCCCCGCTCATCCTGCGTGATGGCCCAGTTTTGCGTCCCGCCGCCGTACTCATTGGGGGTGTGGTTTACGATGGTCGGATAGCCGGCCTCGTAGAGCGCCTGCGCATGGGCCGGCGCGGCGCTGCTGGCAAGGGCGAGAAGGATAGGGAGCAGGGCCGAGCAGGCGCTGCTCCAGCGTCGTCTGCGGGTGGGCACGATGCGCATGTGGGCTGTGGCGTTCATCGAAGAGGTCAGGTCG
>JAAAOI010000205.1 GCA_009908945.1 Bacteroidota bacterium | reverse complement strand
GAGCATATCGTGGACCTCGCGCTCTACCTCAGCACCCCGGCCCATGGGCAGGCGCTAAACGGGAGCGTCATCCGAGCATACGGTACGATGCAGTAGCCGCGTCAGCGCAGAGCCGGCGTCAGCGCAGAACCGGCGTCAGCGCCGGGGTGTGGTGTCTTCCGCATGCGCCGCGCGTCAGGTGCGGTTCGCTGCCACGGGGTCGTCGGCCTGGATGTGTTCTTCTGCAGAGGGGCTGGGCTGCTGGACGCCGACGTAGCCATCATACCAGCGCGCGGTGACGTCCAGCCCGTAGTCGGCCACATAGGTGCAATAGGCTTCGTGTGGAAGGACGTTTTCGGGGGGCGCGACCCCTCCGCCCGAGATGTTGTGCGAGGCCAGCATCAGGGCGGCCACGGCAGTGGGGATGCTCGTGCAGCGGCGCATGGCCGTGGTGCCGGTGTCCGCGTCGTACCGCTCGATCATCTCATACACGAGGGTCCGCTTCTCGCCGTCGACGTGGCCACGGATGCAGACGCGCAGCAGCACGGCGTCTTCGTACGCGCCGCCCAGCCGCTGCTGCATGCGCCGCCGGAGCACGTCGCGGTAGGTGAGGTGCGTCCGCACGTCGATGTTGCGCTCCTCGCCAAACCCGAGCCCCAGAAGGAACCGCATCTGGTGCGCATGGCCAGGCCAGCGGATGGTCTTGTGGTCCAGGGTACGCACCTTACCGCGCAGGTCGTCCGTTAGTGTAGAGAGGCCGCCCGCCGTACAGAACGCCTCCATCTGGCCGAACGGGGCGTCAAAGTGAATGGCCTCCTCGTGCGAGAGCGGATCGGCTTCGTGGATGTCGCCATCCTCAATGAGGTAGACGGGTTGCGTGTAGTCTTCGATCACCTTCTCGGCCGACCACGAGATGCGAAAGTTGAAGGGCGGCTGGGGATGGAGCGGCACGTCGCCTACCCGGAGCTCTGCCGCATCGACGGCATCAAACTGATCGATGCCGCGGAGGCACAACACGTTGGAGAGGCCGGGCGCAAGACCACAGTTGGGCATCAGCCAAACCGACTTCGAGTGCGCCTCGTCGTGTAGCTTCATGGTGCGCCGCACGGTATCCTCGCTTCCGCCCAAGTCGCAGTAGTGGGTGCCGAGGTCCAGGCACTGCCGCGCCAGCTTAGGGTTTACGCCAGACGGGACGCAGCCCACCACACAATCGCTGCCGTCCAGGATGGGCGTGAGCACGTTGGGGTCGCGGGCATCCACCTGAAAGGAGCGGAGGCGGTCGCTCTGGACCTCATCCTGCAGCTCTTGGAGCGAGCGGGCGCGGGCGTCGCAGATCTGAACCAGACGCACGTCGTCGTTGCGGAGCAGGTCTTGCGCCACGGTGGAGCCGATGGCGCCAGCGCCGATCACGGTGATCTTCATGCGTTCGATGGGGAAAGCTGGGTAGGAGGAAGGAGGCGGGGGAGCGTGCCACAGCGGACAAACGCCCGCCGCAGGATGGTGTTACACCGACGGGAGAAGACGCCACCCGTGGAGTGCCGGTGGCCGTGCAGGTAGTGCAGTGGTGCGGGGAGCGTCTGCTTACAGGCTGCCGCGGCCTTCCAGGGCACGGGAGAGGGTGGCTTCGTCGGCATACTCCAGGTCGCCGCCAATGGGGAGGCCGCGGGCGATGCGCGTCACGGACACGTCCAGGGGCTTGACGAGCTGCGAGATATAGTACGCCGTCGTGTCGCCTTCTACGTTGGGATTCACCGCCAGGATGATTTCATCGACCGTAGCGGCGGCGTGGGCGTCGATGATGGCCTGCGCTTCCTCATCCGCCTCCTGTGCCGGGGCGGTACGGCCGTTGGAGCCGGGGACGTCGTCCGGGATGTCGTCGGCGGGGACGAGGCGGCGCATCAGCGCGCGGATGCGGAGGTCTTCAGGGCCAATGCCGTTGAGCGGCGAGATGACCCCCCCCAGCACGTGGTACACGCCCCGGTACTCGCCGGTCCGCTCAATAGCCAGCACGTCGTTCGCGTCCTCTACCACGCAGATGGTGCCACGGTCGCGCCGGGGGGCGCGGCAGATGGCGCACGGGTTGCGGTCGGTCACGTTGTGGCAAATGCTGCACTCGCGCACCCGGTCCTTCACCGCAATCAGTGCCTCGGCGATCTCGACGACCTCAGCGCGCGGCATCTTGAGAACGAACGCGGCCAAGCGCTGGGCCGTCTTGCGACCGATAGAGGGCAGCTTGGTCAGCTGCTCCACCAGGCCCTCCACCGATTCTGAAGAGAACTGCATGCGTACGGGCAAATGAGACGATAAAGAATGGCGGACCTCCTGCGAGCCGGCGGTGGTGGCCGGCCGTGCGGCTTACAGCCCCAGCTTACTCAGGTCCATGCCCGGAGGCAGCATGCCCCCCGCGATGTTTTTCATCTCCTGCTGGGCCATCTCGCCCGCTTCGTCCAGCGCCTTGTTGATGCCGGCAATGAGCAGGTCTTCCAGCATTTCCGGGTCGTCGCCTTCCAACACGGTCGCCTCAATCTCGATGGCGGTGATGCGCTGCGCGCCGTTGGCCGTCACCTTCACCATGCCGCCGCCAGCTTCTGCGGTAGTCGTCTTGTCCGCGACCTCAGCCTGGGCGTTCTGTACCTTCTGCTGCATTTCCATCATTTTGCCGAACATGTCGGCCATGTTCATTCCGTCGTTAGCCATAGGGGGTACTCCGTACGTGTGGGTGCAAAAAAAGTGGACCAGCAGAGGCGAAGGGCGGGGGAGGGGTAGCCTCGTGCAAGCGGCGTTACCAAACCACCTCTCCGCCAAATTGTTCGAAGATAGCCTGCATAACGGGGTCGGTTTCGGCCTCCTGCTTGAGGTAGGCCTGTACGTCAAACGAGGCCTTTTCATCGTGGGGCGCATCGGGTGCCATATCGGCTTTTACGCGGAACTCCAGGCGCTCAATGGGCCGGTCGACCATGTCCTGCAGTTCGCTCAGCAGCAGGTCGGCCTTGGCCTGAAGGGTTTGTTTATAGAACGCGCGGCTTACGCCAATGACGGCGGTGTCCCGCATGGTCTTTAGCGGAACGGCCTGCTGAAGCGCGCTACCGAGGCCGATATTGCCGCGTTTGATGGCCTGCACGAACTGCGGCCAGATGCGCTTGAGCTGGGTGACTTCCGTCGCCACCTCCGTCGCCGTGGGCGGGGCCTCAAGCGTGGCCACATCGCCATCGCCGGAGAGGGCCGCGCCGGCTAACTGATTTTGGGGCGTGCCCCCGTCCCCGCCGTCCGCGTCTCCCTCGCGGGAGGACCGCTTCTTTTGAAGGGCCGGGGCGCTGAAGAGCCCGCCCAGGTCATCGTCGAACGAGGACGGCGACGGTGGGGGGGAGGAAGCAGGCTTCGTATCGGAAGCGGGAGGCGTAGCCGCTGGTGCTGCCGGGGCGTCCGATGACCGTTCTTCCGGAGGCTCGGGGGGATGCGCGTCTTCCTCCGCTTCTTCCTCCGGGTCCTGAGCGGAGGGGGCGTCTGTGTCGCCCTCTGGCACGGGCGGCCCCCCGGAGGTTGGCGCCGCGGCAGACGCTTCCGCGGGCGCCTTGTCCGCGGTGCTGCTGGGCGCGGAGGCAGCAGATTCGGAGGATGCGGATTCGGAGGCAGCGCGGGGGCGTGCGTAATCCCCGCGCGCTTCGTTGACGGCCGGCTGCGCAGTAGAGGCGCCTTCGGGGTTGGTTTCGGTGGATGTTTCCTCAGGCGATTGGGCTTCAGCTGAGGGTGCACCGGTAGATGGCGCGCCAGCAGAAGGCGTCGCGGAAGCCCCTGCGGTAGACGACCCGTCGGTGCCAGGGAGCGTGGCCGGCAACTTGCCCTCGCGGGCGAGTTTTTCGAGGCGAGTGAGTTGATGCAGCGTATCGCGGAGGTCAGCCGCGTGGCCGAGGGCGGCCATCTTTAGCAGGGCCAGCTCCAGCTTGAGGCGGGGCTGGCGGCTGTCGCGGATCTTGTCTTCCGTGTCGTCCACAATCATCAGCGCGCGCAGCAGGGTCGCTTCCTGAAAGGCAGAAGCAGCTTCGGCGTAGCGCGCCTGGACGGTGCTGGAGGCCTCAATCAGGGCCGCATCGTCCATCGTGCAGGCCACCGTCAGGTTGCGTAGGTGCTCGGCCAGCCCGCTCAAGAATTCCTGCAGGTCGTAGCCCGCGCTCACGAGGCGGTTGACGAGCCGCAGCATGCCCGCGCTGTCACGCCCGGCCATCCGTTCGGTGACCTGAAAGTAGTTGTCGATGCCCACCACGCCGAGGGCTTCCGCGAGCTCTTCGTACACGAGGGTGGTGCCACAGAGCGAGACGGCCTGGTCGAAGGCCGAGAGCGCGTCGCGCAACGCGCCGTCGCCCTTCCGCGCAAGCAGCATCAGCGAGGCTTCGTCGGCGGTGATGCCTTCCTCTTCGCAAATATAGGCCAGGTGCGAAACGATCTCGGAGACGGGGATCCGCCGAAAATCGAACCGCTGGCAGCGCGAGAGGATGGTGGGGAGTACCTTGTGGGGCTCCGTGGTGGCGAAGATAAACAGGGCGTGGGGCGGCGGCTCTTCTAACGTCTTCAGCAGCGCATTGAAGGCGGCCTTGGAGAGCATGTGGACTTCATCCAGAATGTAGACCTTCTTCCGGTTGCCTTGCGGCGGGATGCGCACCTTCTCGCGTAGGTCCCGGATGTCATCTACACCGTTGTTGGAGGCCGCGTCCAGCTCAAACACGTTCAGGCTGCGGCCGGCCTCAAACGACTGGCAAGAGTCACACGTGCGGCATGGCTCGGCGTCCTCGCGCTCGTCAAGCGGCGTGGTGCAGTTGATGGCCTTGGCCAGGATGCGCGCGGCCGTGGTCTTCCCCACGCCCCGCGGCCCGCTGAAGAGGTACGCGTGCGCCAGTCGATCGAGCTGCAAGGCGTTCTTGAGCGTAGAGGTGACATGCTCCTGGGCTACGAGCTCGTCGAACCGGTTGGGGCGGTACTTGCGAGCAGCTACAAGGTAATGCTGGTCAGACATAAAAACAGGGGAAGACTGGGCGAGGAAGCGCGGCATGCCATGCGAGACAGGGCTGCACGGCACCGTAGCACGGTAAGGTACCAGACGTGCTCTATACGCGCAACCGCCGCGAACGTCTCGCCCTACCGTAGCCGATACCGGTTGCCGGCTCGCGCGGCTGCGCCCCTCCCCAACCCAGGGGTGGGCCGGCACGTCGCCTCAGCCGCCACCGTCGCTGCCGCTCAAAACCTCAAAAAACGCGATGCCCTGAACGCCTCCCCAACCGCAGGGGTCGGGGGCTCACTGCATGCATGCCCAGCGACTGGCAGCACGGAGCGCGGGGGTTCAGTGCATCACGTGAGATGAGGGCCGCTGCAGTGAGGAGGTAGCCCAGGCAAGCCTGCAGGGTAGGGACGGCTATAACGAGGCCGCCGATGAGTACGAGGTACGCACGTCTACCAGAGGTGGCCTTGGCTGCGGGAAGTTGATGGGCGCGTGCTTAGGGGGGCGTGCACGCAGGTTTCCGCAGAGCGACCCTGGAGCGCTCGTGCCCTCAACGTTTGATTTTTTCCGTCAGGGGGAAGGTTGGCCTGGGCGCGTAGGCGGTGTGCGCCGCTTGGGCGAGGGCGTTGGACGATCGGGCACGGGGATGCGCGGCTGCTTCCGCCGACGTGGGGGCGGCGAGGGGCTGGGGCGTGTCGGCTTCGGCTCCCGGCCGGGGGTAGAGGGCCGGGTGGGGGCCGGACGGTTCGGCCTCACCGGTGCGCGCGGCTGTTCTGTTGCAGAAACGTACAACATGGCGGTCAGGCGTCTTATCACAAGCTAATGTGGGTCTATGTACCGGAGCGTCTCTTGAATGTTGGGCGCAGCATGTGAGCTGCTGGCTCGGGCGCGCCCGACCTCACGGAAGTGTTACGCTGATTCATCCGCGGGGGCGGGGTCGGGCGGGGGTACGTTCGGGGGCGTGGTACTCGTGGGTGCCGTATCTGGTGAGGGGTGGGCCTCGGGCGCGGCGTGGCGTCCGGTGGCGGGCGGTGCGTGCTCGGACGCCTCGGGCGGCGTGCCTTCGTCCGGAGAAAAGCAACCGCGGCATCGAGGCTCATAGGCCTCCTGGGCGCCTACCAGCACGCGCTCGTCGCTGGCCGAGAGGCGCTGCGAGTGGTTGGCTGGAGCGCCACACTGCATGCAAATCGCGTGGAGCTTAGTGACGTACTCCGCCACCGCCATCAGCTGGGGGATGGGTTCAAAGGGGTGCCCCCGGTAGTCCTGATCCAGCCCCGCCACAATGACGCGCTGCCCGCTGCGGGCCAGCTGCTGGCAGACCTGCACCAGATCGGGCCCGAAGAACTGCGCCTCGTCGATCCCGATGACGTCGGCCCCGCCTTCCAGCAGCAGGATCTGATCGGCCGTATCGACGGTGGTGGACGGGATGGTGTTGTCATCGTGGGAGACCACCTCGGTTTCGCTGAAGCGATCATCCAGGGCCGGCTTGAAGCTGGCGACCTGCTGCTGCGCGATGCGGGCGCGGCGCAGACGGCGGATCAGCTCTTCCGTCTTGCCGCTGAACATAGAGCCACACACGACCTCGATCCAGCCGGTGGGGGTGGCGGTATGTAAGACGTGCGGTTCCATGCCGGGGCGGGTCGTAGTGCGATGAGAGGATGAGCAAAGCGGTATAGTACAAACCGCTGCGCTGAGAATCGATTCCGCTGGGGGCCCCACCAGGCAATCCAAGAGAAGTTGACGGAGGGGCCGCCGCGGGCTGTGGCGCCCGCCGGTAGCGCGGACTATGCCCGCAGGCTGGCCACTACAGCCTGGGCGCGGGCCACAGCCTGCTCCATCTGCTGTGGGCGCTGCGCCGGGGGCGCATACTGAGCCTCCTCCACCTCCTGCAGGAGCGACCGGATGGTACGAATCGTGTTGTCAGCAACGCCCGCATCACGCAGCAAGACGGCCAGGTCCTGCTGGCTCTGCCCCAGTGTGGGCTGTTGGCTGCGCACGGCGATGGCCTCCCGGAGGGCCCTGTCGAGCGCGCGGTAGCAGGCGCCCACCTCCCCAGCGGCCGCAGCGGCCTCGGCCTGCGCCAGCGGAGCCGGCTCCGGTGCGGTCGCAGGGTCTTCTGTTGCTTCATCTTGGCCGCGGCGCCAGGCCCACAGGCCGGCCAGAGCGGCAAGCAGCCCGGCCAGAGCTCCCCAAGCGAGGTACCGGCGCCGGGGTGCCTCGTCGGTCGTAGGGACCGGTGGCGGCGCCTGGGTGATGGTTGGTTGCGTGGGCTCCTGCACAGTAATGGGAGCAGGGGTTTGCTGGATCGTCCGGTACGCTTCAGCGGCAGGGTCGAAGAAGCTAAACGTGACGGGCGGAAGCGTCACGGTGCCGGGCTGACGCGCCACAAAGGTGTAGGTATAGGTGGCGGTGCTCTCGACCCCCGCGTCGGTGCGCTCCAGCTGGGTCGCTGTTTCGGGCTCGTAGAGGGTGACCTGGGCAGGGACCTCCAGCTGGAGGGGATCGAGCAGGATGAGGTTGCCGGAGCCACGCACCTCCGCGACAAGCTCCACCGCATCGCCCACTTCTACCGAAGTGGGGGCTACCGATGCGGTAAGGGCAAACTGCCCCACCGCGCCGTCAAACGTGTCGGGGGCTCCCGGCGGGAGGGGGCGGGCGGTGATCTCCAGCGGGTCGGTTTGAAGCTCCAGCGGGTCGCTGGGGGCCTGCTGCTCCCGGCGCATGGCGTGGGTAAAGTCGATGTCGGTGCGGATCGCCAGGGGGGTGATCGTATGCGTGCCCGGACGCATGGGAAAGAGGGCGGCACGCATGAGGGTGATCATGTTGAAGCGCTCGCCCTCGTGAAGCACGGTTTCGGGCGTAGGCCGCATCTCAACAGCCAGCTCCTCGCGCCAGAGCCCCTCCGCCTCCCAGTTTTCCACGAGGCGGCTGGAGCCAGGCCGCACGAAATCGCGGAAGAGCAACTGGTATTCGATGGTGAGCTGCTCGTTGGTGAACACGTCCTGCTTGTCCAGTACCGTGCGTACAAGGGCGACCCCTTCCGCGCCAGCGTCTGTCGGCCCCCGCTGCCGCGGCGTATCGCGGAGCGGACGCGGCTGCTGGGCGCGCCGGGTGCGGGTCACTTGCGGCTCTACCTCAATCGCGATCGGGTCCGTCTCGTAGGCGCGGCCGTCGATCATGACCGTGGTGGAGCCGATGCGGGCTTGCCCTGGCTGAAGGGGACGGTAGAGCCAGCGAAACGTAATCGTTTGCAGCAACGTCCCGTCCTCGTAGGTGGCATCGCGCCCGGCGCTGGGCGCGCTCCGGCCCAGGGCCAGCCCTGTCGTGGGCGGAGGCTGGGGCGTGGCCACCTGCCCGAACGGCGCGCCCCGCACCTCTATCGAGTAGGTCACTACGTCATCGTCGCCTACGGTGCGGGCATTCGTCCAGGCGCGCACGGAGACCTCTTGCGCGTTCCCCTGCTGCACGGGTCCACCGAGTGCTCCGCACACAAGCATCATGCAGAGGGCCCCGGCGAGCCGGTGCAGGCTGCACGCGGGAAATAACAGGGCAGGCAGGCGGAGCGGCATAGTGGGTAGAGCACGCGTGTTTAAGTGGCGGCCGCGGAGGGACCGGGGCCGGGTGGGGATGTGGCGGTGGCTGGCCGATGCGGGGTGTGCAGAAAGGCAGGCTTCTCTACCAATCCTTGTCGGCCTCCCGAGGATCCTCAAGCGCCCGTTGTAGCGCCTCGCGGAGCACATTGCGTTCGTCCAGCTCCAGGGCCTGCAGGATGCGCTGCGCCTCTGCCGGCGACATGGGCTGGCGCTCGTCCAGCGGCTCGGCGGGTTGCGTATCCTGCGGTTTCTCGCCCGGGCCCTCGGCCTGGTCGCCCGCATCAGGCGGGCCGTCGTCTGTCGGCTCCCCGCGCTCGTCCGCGCGCTCGCCGTCCCCACGGTCGGCGTCGGCGTCGCCTTCTTCTGTGGGATCGGTGGGTTCAGGCTGTGCCTCGCCGGGCTCCCCCTCCGGATCAGGTTGATCTCCCGGTTCCTCAGGCTCGCCCGTATCATCCGGCCCGGCGGCGCTGTCCAGTTCGCGTTTCACGAACTCGTAGTTGTAGCGGGCGTCCTCGTTGGTGGGGTCGGTGAGGAGGGCGCGTCGGTAGAAGGCAAGCGCCGCTTCCCGGTCGTCCTGTGCGACGGCGGTGTTGCCGGCGTTGTAGGCCGAGCGGGCGAAGTCGGTGTCTGAGGGTGCGTGGCGCAGGGCGTCGGCAAAGGCGGTGCCGGCGTCGGTGTACTGCTCCAGTTGATGAAGGGCGCTCCCGAGGTTATGCTGGAGGCCCCAGTAGATGGGGTCGGAGGTAGGCGCGCCGAAGCGGCTGAGGCCACGGCGGTACGCGGCAGCGGCGTCTTCGTAGGCTTCGCGTTCGTAGTGGCGGTTCCCTTCGCGGCCGTCGTCTGGTCCGCCGCCAGGGAAGGCCAGGAGGAGCAGGCCCGAGCCGAGCAGCGCCGTCAGCAGGAGCACACCAGGGATGGGGAACGGGGTTTTCATGCGGGCACCTCCGGCTGTCGGGGAAGGAGTCGCTCGGTTAGGAGGACCAGCACGCCGAGCACCAGCGGCCACTGGTAGCGGTCCACAGGCGTGCGCCGCCCAAGGGCATCGAAGGCGGCGCGGTCGAGGCGGTCCAGTGCGGCAGTCAGGTCGTCCAGCGAGTCGTCGGTGCGGCCAATGTGGAAGTACCCGCCCGACTGCGACAGGGTGCGCAGGGTTTCCGGGGTGAGGCGCGTGGTCACGACCTCGCCGTTTCCGTCGCGGTGGAACGGCTGGTCGGCATCGCCCGTGGGGATGCGCCCGCCCCGCTGCGTTCCTACGCCAAGGGCAAAGGTGAGGATGCCGGCTGCTTCCAGCCGGCGGGCCAACTCCGCGTCCGTGCCTTCCTGGTTCTCTCCATCAGAGACCAGCAGCACCGCCCGGGCGGGCGCGCCCTCCGCCTCCGGCGCCTTGTCGAAGCTGTCGATGAGGGTGCTAACCAGCCGGTCGAAGTTCGTTCCCTGCAGCGGCATGAGGTCGGGCCCGGCTACATCCAGGAAGAGGCGGATGGCGCTGTGGTCCAGGGTGAGGGGGGCTTGCGGAAAGGCTTCGCCGGCAAAGAAGACCAGCCCAATGCGGTTGCCCCGGAGCGCCGGCAGGAGGCGCTGGAGTTCGCCGCGGGCGCGGTCGAGGCGGCTCGGAGCCACATCCTCCGCCCGCATCGACCGCGAGAGGTCCAGCGCGATGACCAGGTCGAAGCCCTCGTGCGTGATCTCCTCCTCCGTGGTGCCCACGCGCGGCCCTGCCAGCGCCAGCACGAGGAGGGCCAGCCCAGCCACCAGCAGCCCCGGGCGTAGCCAGGACCGGTGGCGCGTGGTGGCCTGCGTCAGCCGGGCAATGAGGTCCGGATCACCAAAGGTGGCTACCGCCTGCCGGCGGCGGCGCAGGGCCCACCAGAGGAGCCCCGCAGCGCCGATCACCAGCGCCAGCAGCCACAGCGAGGAAGGCGTCGTCCAGGTCATAGGAAAGAGAAAGCGGTGGGTTCAGCGGTAGGGAAGCGTGCGCAGAGGCGCTCAGGGAAAACGGCGCAGGCGGGTAGAGCGGAGGAGCAGCTCCAGCAGCAGCAGCAGAAAGGCGGGGTAGAGGAAGAGGCGGTAGCGCTCGTGCGTCTCACGGTAGGTGGTGGTTTCGAAGGTAGAGGTCTCAAGCGCGCTGATGTCGCGATAGACCCGGCTGAGGGCTTCGCGGTTGCCCGCCTGGAAGTAGCGTCCGCCCGTGCGAGAGGCCATCTCCTGAAGCGTCTCTTCATTGATATCCGAGGCCTGAGGATTGGGAGCCGCGGGGAGGGGGGCGGGCCGGGAATCATCAAAACTGCTGACGCCCACGGTGTACACGCGGACGTCCAGCGCCTCGGCCACATCGGTAGCCGTGAGCGGGTCGATTTCCCCGCGGTTGTTTTCGCCGTCCGTCAGCAGCACCACCACGCGGCTCTCGGCCTCCGCGTCGCGGACGCGGTTGATGGCTGAGGCGAGGGCGGTGCCAATCGCGGTGCCATCCTCCACCATGCCAACGTCGATATCCGCCAGGGCCGATTGCAGGAAGGTATGGTCCGTGGTGGGGGGAACGAGCGTGTAGGCCCGTGCGGCAAACACCATCAGGCCTACCTGGTCGTTCGGCCGGCTCTCCACAAACTCCTGCGCCACATCCCGCGCGGCCACCAGGCGGTTCGGGCGAAAGTCGGTGGCGCGCATCGAGGAGGAGATGTCGAGCGCCATCATGAGGGTGATGCCCTCGGTGGTCTGCTGCTCGGTGACATCGTAGGATTGCGGCCGTGCCAGCGCCATGACCGCCAGCACGAGGGCGACCCCGCGGAGCACGCTGGGAAGGCCGTGCAGCCGTTGCCCCAGCGATGGTGGCGCCTGCTGCATCGGGGCCAGATCGCCCATCCGGAGGGTGGTGCGGGGCCGGCGCAGGTAGGCCCACGCGCCCCAGGCCGGGAGCACCAGCAGGAGCAGCAGCCAGGCGGGCTGGGCCAGCTCTATGGAGGGAAAGAACGGAAGCGTCATGCAGGCAGGGGGGGGTCAGGCGAGGGCACGAACAGCGTCCAGGAGGGCAGGCAGCACCTCGCCCGCCTTGCCGATCACCGTCTCGTCGAGCTGATCGGCGATCGCACTGGGCTCGATATTGATTTCGGCTACGTATGCGCCGCCGGCCCGGGCTTGCTGTGGGATGGCGGCGGCCGGGTATACCAGCGCGCTGGTGCCGATGCTGAGGCAGACGTCGGCGCGCTGCAGGGCCTGTTCGGCGCGCTTTACTTCTTCGCGCGGGAGCATTTCTCCAAACCAGACGACATCGGGGCGCAGGAGGCCGCCGCAGGTGGGGCAGCGGGCGCTGTCGTCGCCGTCGGGAGCGAGGGCGCCCTCCGGCGCAGGCGCCTCACAGTCGATGCAGTACGCGCGCCGGATGTTGCCATGGAGCTCAGCCACGTGGTTGCTGCCGGCCTGCTGATGTAGCCCGTCGACGTTTTGCGTCACGACGGTGAAGTCATCCACCAGGCGCTCCATCTCGGCAAGGGCGTAGTGGCCCGGGTTGGGCTCTACCTCCGCAATGACGGCATGGCGATGAGCATACCACGACTGCACGAGCGTGGGGTTGTCCAGAAAGGCGTCCACGTTGGCCAGCTCCTGCGGGGAGAACTCCTCCCAGAGTCCGCCCGGGTCGCGAAAGGTAGGCACGCCGCTTTCGGCGCTGATGCCGCCCTCCGACGGCGGGGCGGGCGATGGCAGTGCCGGCAGCGTGTCTTCCACGGCGTCGATGAAGGCGTAGGCCTCCTGCAGGGCCTCCTGGCCGGCGGCGGGCCCTGGCATGGCGTCGGCAAACTTGGCCAGGTCGGCGACCCGCAACACCGACTGCAGCGCTTCAACGGCGGTGGAGGGCAGCGGAGGGTCCACCGCCCAGCAGGCCTGTACGAGCTCGGTCGTGGTGCGCTCCGCTGCCGGCAGGTCCACCCGGCGGGTCAGGTAGAGCCGCAGGATCGCGACCAGCGCGGTGAAGAACGGTTTGGCGTAGGCCGGGTCGCTCCAGTCGGTGGTGTGCTGCAGGCGCCGCAGCCGGCGCCGGGTGCGGGCGGCAGGAGGGACGGGGGGCGCCGCCCGCGTGGGGGGCGCGGGCTCGGGCGTCTCGTCGGGCCGCCGGTGCCAGGCATACCACCCAGCCGCCAGGACGCCCAGGGCCAGGAGCGCCAGCAGCACATACAGCCCCCAGCCGCGCGGAAACTCTGCCAGCGGCGCAAGGCCGCGCAGGCTTGCCGTCTCCTCTTGCACCACCGACCGCACCGGCACCAAAAAGCTGGAAGACGCCTGTGTGGCGGTCGCCCCGGCCGAGCTAAACGTCACGGGCACAGGGGCCACGCGGGCGGTGTCCAGCGCAAAGGTGGTGACCTCATACACGACGGTATCGGCGCGCATGCCGGGCCGGTCGGTGCCGAAGTAGCCGCCCGAGTGGTTTTGCACGCGCAGCACCTCAAGGTCGCCGAACTGGTGCGAGACATCGCCTGCGCGGGCGTCGGTCGCGGCGTCCAGGGCGGGAAACGACGCCTCCATCACCATCGTGTACTCGGCCACGACGGTAAGCGTAAACGGCTCGCCCACCGCCACACTGTCGCTGCCGGTGAAGGCCCACACACGCTGCCCCTCGGCTGGGGCTGGCATCAGCAGGCAGAGCCCGAGCAGCAGCACCGCGCCGCAGCTTACTCGCAAAGCAGGCAGGCTCATGAACATCAGGCTCGGCGGTTGCGCACGCGAAAGAAACGAATAAGCGGCTGTACGTAGTCCCGGTCCGTGCGAATCTGGACGTGGTCGATGTGGGCGTGGCGCAGAGCGGCCTCGATGGCGTGTTGCCGCGTGCGGGCCTGCGCCGCAACGTGGGCGCGGACGGACGGGCTCTGGGTGTCGACGAGGAGGGTTTCGCCCGTCTCTGCATCGGTGAGCTCTACCAGACCCACCGCCGGCAGTTCCTGGTCCCGGGGGTCTACCAGCTGCAGCGCAACGGTGTCGTGCCGTCCGTTGAGCACGCGCAGCGGATGGCTGAAGCCGTCATCGAAGAAGTCGCTCAGCAACAGTACGATGGAGCGGCGCTTGAGCACCCGCCCGAGGTGGTCGGCCGCCCCGCCGAGGTCCGTCCTCCGGCCCTCCGGCTCGTGCGCAAAGAGGTCGCGCACCAGGCGGAGCACGTGCCGCCGGCCTTTTCGCGCCGGCACAAACCGCTCGATGCGATCGGAGAAGAGCAAGAGCCCCACCTTGTCACCGTTGCGGATGGCGCTGAAGCCCACCAGGGCGCACAGCTCAGCCGCCAGCTCGCGCTTGAACTGCCGGTGGGTGCCAAACCGGCCGGAGCCCGACACGTCCACGGCCAGCATCACCTGCTGCTCCCGCTCCTCGTCGTAGAGCTTCACGTACGTCTCGCCCATGCGCGCCGACACGTTCCAGTCGATGCTGCGCACATCGTCGCCGATCTGGTAGGGGCGGACCTCCGCAAACTCCACTCCCTGCCCGCGGAACGCGGTGCTGTATTCCCCGCCAAACATCGAATCCACCAGCCCTTTGGTGCGGACCTCAATGCGCCGAATCATGGCGATGGTTTCGGGAGGAATCATGCGGAATGCCAAAGGCGGAGAAATACCGTAAAGACGATCCACTGGATCGTCTTTGTCATCGATCATCGTAACTCGTCGTACGAAGCCGAACCGGATGCGATGCACGGCCGGATGCGATGCACGGCCGGAGGCGTTTGGGGTGGCGTTGCGCGTGCTCCCTGCTGCCCCCGATGCCACAGGGATACGGCCAACCGCAGGAAAGGTGACCAACGTGCGCAGGGGCGCAAAGAAAAGCCGCGACAGAAGGGTTTCTACTTGTTCAAACAAGTAAATAGGGAGGACACGTTGTAACACCGGCCGACATTGGTGCACAGAGCAACCGTGCCGGATCGGTACCGGTGCCTGCCGCCGCACCCATTATAACCATTACACAGATTCTAATCATTACACAGAGGAACACCTGCTATGAACCGCCTATCGCTTTCTGTCTTGTTTACCGCTGCTGTACTGTTCGTGGCAACAGGCTTTGTTGGGTCAACGGATGAGGCATCTGTCCTGGACGATCGCCCCTCGGCTGCTACCTGGAGCGTGGACCAGGCCCATTCCAACGTGGGCTTCGCCGTCCGCCACCTGGGCATTTCAACGGTGCAGGGCTCGTTCCGGAGCTACGATGCTACGCTTGACTTCGACCCCGACGATCTCACCACGCTCTCAACCACGGCAGAGATTGCGGTGGCCAGCGTAGATACCCGCAACGACCGCCGCGACAATCACCTGCGCTCAGACGACTTCTTCCATGTGGAGGAGCATCCGACGATGCGCTTTGAAAGCACACGCGTGCAGAACGTCAACGGGGATACGTTCGAGGTCGTGGGCGAACTTACCATAAAGGACGTAACGCGCGAAGTGGTGCTCGCGGCCACCTTGAACGGCGTCGCTGCTTTTCAGGGCAATGAAGTGGCGGCGCTCACGGCCGAGACGGTTATCGACCGGCACGACTACGGGCTGACGTGGAGCCGCGTCACCGAAGCTGGGGGGCTGGTGGTAGGCCGGGACGTCACCATCACCCTCGAAATTGAGGCCGCGCGGGAACAGGCATAGCCCGCAGCGCACGGAGCATCACGTAGCACCGGCCGGCCTGTCGCCCTCCGGGGGCAGGCCGGGTGGCGTTTCTGAAACGGCCGAGAGAGAAACCTGTGGCGCCATGACTCGTCCACCCAACCGACCTTTCATCAAGCGCATCCGGCATGGCTCTTCGTTTTGGCATCCTTGTGTTCCCCGGCTCCAACTGCGATCACGACACTGAGCATGTGGTGTCGCACGTGTTCGCGCAAGAGGCCCGGCTGATCTGGCATAAAGAGAAAGCGCTGGGCGATGTGGATGTCGTCATCGTCCCGGGCGGCTTTTCGTATGGCGATTATCTGCGCTCCGGCGCCATCGCCCAGTTCTCGCCCATCATGCAAGATGTGGTGCGCTTCGCCAACGAGGGCGGGCTGGTGCTGGGCATCTGCAACGGCTTCCAGATCCTGTGCGAGAGCGGGCTCCTGCCCGGTACGCTCCTCCGCAACGACTCGCTGCGCTTTGCCTGCCGCTGGACGCACATCCGGACGGAGCAGACCGATACGCCCTTCACGGCAGCAGCCACGCCCGGGCAGGTGCTCCGTATCCCTATCGCGCACGGGGAGGGGCAGTACATGGCCGATGAGGACACGCTTGACGCGCTGGAGGCCAACGACCAAGTGGTGTTTCGCTACTGCACGGCCGACGGCGAGGCCGCGCCTGCGGCCAACCCGAACGGCTCGGCGCGCAACATTGCGGGTATCCGGAACGCCGCGGGCAACGTGCTTGGCATGATGCCCCACCCCGAGCGGTGCGCCGAAGCGGCGCTGGGCAGCGAAGATGGAGCGCTGATTTTCAGGTCGCTCCTCCAGGGGGCTGGCGTAGCCGCGTAAGCGGGGCAGGTGCACGCGGTCGTTTTTCTGATTGGAGCAAGTATGGATCTTTCGCAGGCCCCCCTCACCCTATTGCTGCTCATCGTCAACACGGTGGTGAGCCTGGTGGCTCTCACGAGCCGGCCGCTCCTGATTGACCGGTTGGCCTTCAAACCGGTGCGCGTGTTGCAGGAGCGGGAGTACTACCGCCTCTTCACCGCAGGCCTGGTGCACGTGGATGGGGTACATCTGCTGTTCAACATGGTCACGCTCTACTTTTTTGGGCCGTGGCTGGAGGGGCTGCTGGGACCGGTCCGCTTCCTGATCCTCTACGTGGGCTCCGATCTGGCCGCGCAGGCGCTCTCGCTGGTGATGCATCAGCACAATCCCGCGTATGCAGCGGTGGGCGCCTCCGGCGCCATCAGCGGCGTGCTGTTCGGGTTTTGCCTCTACGAGCCGTTCCGGATGCTCTACCTCTTCTTTGCCATCCCGATACCGGCTGTGGTGTTTGCCGTTGGGTTCGTGGCGCTCTCCGCCTATGCCATGCAGAACCGCGGTCCGGAGCAGACGGGCGGGTTGGCGCACGAGGCGCACCTGGGCGGTGCCCTTGGCGGGCTGGCGCTCACGATTCTCATGGATCCCGGGGCGTTGGCCACGTTCATCAGCCAGCTGGGCTTGTAGCGCTCGGGCAGGCTACAGGGTGAGCCACAGGGTGAGCCACAGGGTGAGCTACAGTAGCCACGCGGTGAAGGCTTCCCAGTCGTAAAAGCGGAGGGCCACGGGTGCCTCTACGGGGTTGGTGGCAGCGGTGTACCAGGCCGCCTGCCAGCCCGCGCGGGTAGCGCCCTGCACGTCGGAGAAGAGGGAGTCGCCCACGTAGAGGATGTCAGCCGGGTCCACGGCGGCCCGGCGCGTGGCTTCGGTGAACAGTCGGGGATGCGGTTTCAGCACGCCCGTTTCTTCGCTGATGATAACGGCCGCTGAGCGGTCGCGGAGCACGGGAAAGCGGGCCAGCTTGCGGCGCTGTGTTTCCAAGAAGCCGTTGGTGATGACCCCCACGGGCAGCCGCTCCGCCACGGCCTTGAAGGCGGTCAGCGCACCGTCGATGGCCCGCCAGTGGGTGGCGTAGCGGCGCATGTAGAACGCGTTGGCATGCTGCGGGTCCAGCGGCACGTTGAGCGTGGCAAACGTACGGGCAAACCGGCCGTTCTTCACTGCCGCCTTGTCAATAGCGCCTTCCGCATACTGCTTCCAGAGCGGCCCGCTGGCTGCGTGGTAGGTCTGCTGCAGCTGCGCCACCGCCACGCCGTTGAACGCCTCCGCATGCGCGGCATGCAGGTCGCGCAGGCCCGCGCGCTCGGCGGCGCTGTGGTCCAGCAGGGTGTTGTCGATGTCGAAATACACAAACCGAATGGGCACGGGCTACAGGGGCTTTTCAAACATACCGTATTGCTTATCCACCACGCCGCCGAGGGAGGTGACCGCGTTTTTGAGCTTGTGGTTCGAATCCAGCACCCAGCTCATCTCGCAGGCATCATACCCGTGGCGCGGCCCTTGCTCAATGGTTTCGAGAATGACCAGCGCATCGTAGCCGCGGCCCTGGTGCGATTGCAGCACGCCCATCAGCGGCATCCGGCATTCGTAAATCCCCAGCTTCCCATACGCCAGCAGCTTGGGCAGGCCGAAGGGGAAGAGGCGGCCGTCGGGGACGTGGCGCAGCGCCTGGTTCAGGTTGGGGAGGGCAATAGAGAAGGCCACGGGTTGCCCGCTGTCCTCCAGGATGAACACGATGCGGGGGTCAATGACCTGCTTCAGGTTCTTCGCGAGCTGATCGAACTCCGCCGCCGTCATGGGCACGTGGCCCCAGTTGTTGGACCAGGCGTCGTTGTAGATGTGGAGGATGGTCTGGGCGTCCTCCGCAAACCGGTCCATGTCCAGCGGGCGGATCTCGAGGTTGGGATTCCGCCGGTGGATCAGCTGTGCGCCCCGCCGCAGCTTGTCGAGCTTGACGTACTTCTTGTGGACGTAGTAGGCCCACATGGTCATCACCTGCTCCATGCCCCAGTCCGTCAAGAAGTCGACGTAGGTGGGCGGGTTGTAGGGCATGAGGATGGAGGGCTCGCGGTCGAAGCCATCGACGAGCAGGCCAGAGGTGTCGTTGAGTGACGGGTTGGTGGGCCCGCGCATGGCGGTGAGCCCTTGGGTGCGCAACCAGTCGGCCGCGGCGTCCAGCAGGGCGGTAGCTACGGCGGGGTCGTCTACGCACTCAAAGAACCCGAAGAACCCGACCCCATCGTTGTACTTCTGCAGGTGCATCCCATTCACGATGGCCGCAATGCGCCCTACCACGTGCTGCTGGGCATCGTAGGCCAGGAAGCACGTGATGCTGCCGTGGGCAAAGAAGGCGTTTTTCTTGGGGTCCAGCGTGTGGGAGACGTCCTGCCGCAGCGGCGCGATCCACGGCCCGTCGGCGTCATAGAAGCCGTAGGGGAAGTCGATGAAGGCGTTTCGCTCGCGGCGCGTGTGCACGCGGCGTACGTGCACGGAAGAGGCGATGGAGGTGGGCATGGGAGCGTGTCGGCGTCGGGGAGGCAGCACGGCGGACCGAGGCAGGGGCGTCCGCGCGGCACGCAACATACGCAGATTTGCGCACAGGGGAAAGGTGCTGCCCGCTTACGCCGCCGCCGGCATCACAGGATGCCGTGGTGCTCGCCCACGCGGCGGAAGGCATCGAGGATGAAGTTCAGCTCCTCGTCGGTGTGCGTGGCCATGTAAGAGGTGCGCATGAGGGCTTGCCCCTGCGGCACCGCAGGCGGTGCGACGGCATTCACGAAGACGCCTTCCTCCAGCAGGTCATTCCAGAACTGGAAGCACAGCTCCAAGTCGCCAATCACCACGGGGATGATGGGGGTCTCGCTGTCCCACACGTCAAACCCGAGGTCGCGGAAGCCCTGGCGCATGTAGTCGGAGATCTCCCAGAGGCGGTCCAGCCGTTCGGGTTCGTCCTGCAGGATTTCCAGGCACTTGAGCACGGTGCCCACGTTGGCGGGCGGCATGGAGGCGCTAAAGATGTGCGCCGAGCTGTTGTGGCGCAGATACTCAATCACGTCCTCATCGCCTACGGCGAAGCCCCCCAGCGAGGCAAAGCTCTTCGAGAAGGTGCCGGTGATGAGGTGCGCGCGGTCGGCCAGGCCAAAGCTGTGTGCGGAGCCGCGGCCGCCGGGCCCGATGACGCCAATGGCGTGGGCGTCATCCAACATCAGGGCAGCGTTAAACTCGTCGGCCAACTCCACGAGCTGTGGCACCTGTGCAATCTTGCCACTCATAGAGAAGACCCCGTCGGTGGCAATGAGCTTACCCGCTGTGGGATCTTGGTCATGGGCCCGCTCCAGCATCAGCCGGAGGTGGTCCATGTCGTTGTGGCGGTAGCGCATGGTGTCGGCCATGGTGCCCTGGGTGCCCGCCACGATGCACGCGTGGTTGTCCTTGTCGGAGAAGATAATGTCGTCTCTTCCCGTGATGCCCTGAATGAGGCCAAGGTTGGTCATGTAACCTGTGGAGAACAGGACGCAGGCCTCTTTCCCCATGAAGTGGGCCAGCTTCTCCTCCAGCTCCAGGTGCAGATCCAGCGTCCCATTCAGGAAGCGGCTGCCGGTACAGCCTGTGCCGTACTTATCAACAGCATCCTTCGCGGCTTCCTTCACGCGCGGGTCGGAGGTGAGGCCCAGGTAGTTGTTAGAGCCGGCCATCACGATCTCCCGCCCATCGATGTAAGCCGTGCTGCCCTCACTCTTTTCCAAGGGGCGGAAGTACGGATATAAATCCGCCGCCTTGACCTTGGCGTAGTCGCCATCGGGACGGAAGTACTTGTGGCACTTGCTGAAGAGGGGCAAGTCCTGTTCTTCCGAAGAGGCATCCCGGGTGATAGTGGAGACGCCGTTGCGCGGCTGGTGATGGTCAGGTAAGGTCATGGCGGGCGGGCAGAGTGGAAAGAACCTGCGGTCGGCTGATTATGCTTATGTAAACGTCTGCTACTACGGAAGGGCCGCGGGATAGCTCCACCGGCCAACTTCATTTTCACGTATCCTGTTGAACTGCGGAACCTTAGCCAATAGGATAGAGGGGGGTGACCAAGGATAGCCGCACCGAGCAGCTAAAAGGTCACACGCAGGGTGGTGGATACGCCATGCTGCCCTGGGAGGACGGAAAACCCCAGGTCTTCGCCGACGTCAAAGTCCTTGAGCTGGGCGGCCACGTAGGCCTCCACAACCGCCAGGGCGTAGGTTGCCCCGGAAAGGATGATGAGCAGATCGCGGTTGCGGCGCAGGGTATCGCGGCGGTCCCGGACCTGCGCCGAGGATACGGTGCCGCCAAACTGCGCCCGGACCGTGAGCCACTCGTCTTCAAACTGCGCCCATTCGTTGGGTTCGCCTTCGGCGGCCTGCTCCTGCCCCAGCCGAAAGAGCGCGGCGCGGCGGTGGGTGAGGTAGCTGTCGTTGGTGGAGTAGGTCAGGTAGCCGACGCCGCCGAGCGCTGCGTAGACGATCGGTATCTTGAGGTAATCGCGGTTGTAGAGCTGGCCCCAGCCAGGAAACGCCAGGCTGCGCCAGAGCGCGCCGCGTGGGGTGCGTCCCTCATCGGTGTCTTGCGCCGACGCTGCGTTGTGGCGCGCGGGCAGCGGCCGGTCGAAGCTCTTGGCGAATGCTGCACGGACGGAGCCGTCGGCCGCGTGCGTCACGGGCTGGACTTGCGCGCCGGATGGCTGCGGAGCGGCCAACAGCAGGAGCGCCACCACTACGCCCATCAGGACCCGCGGGTGCCTTGCGTGTGTGCAGCAGCCGTGGACGTCAGGGCAGGAGCAGCTCCAGAATGCGCTCCAGGTCTTCATCGGAGTAGTAGGCAATTTCGATGGTGCCGCTCCCGTCCTTCTTTTGGCGCAGCGCCACCTGCGTGCTGAAGCGCGAGCGTAGCTTGTCGGTGAGCGCTTTACGCTGGAGGGCGCCGGCCGAGGGTTGGGTGCTGCGCTCCTCATCCGGCGTCCTGTCTTCGTCAGCAGGGGCTGGCGCCGGCTCGCGGAGGCGCCGCACGCGGGCCTCCACCTGGCGCACCGACAGATCTTTGTTCAGGATTTGCTCCAGCACGTCCAGCTTGTCCGCCTCATCGTCGATGGTGATGAGGGCGCGGGCGTGGCCTACCGACACGCGGCCATCCCGGAGGGCCGCCTGCGCGCGCGGCGGGAGGCGCAGGAGGCGGAGGAAGTTGGACACTGTGGCGCGGTTTTTTCCGACGCGCTCAGCGACCTCTGCCTGTGTGAGGTCGCACTCGTCGATGAGCCGCTGATAGCCCAGCGCAATCTCCACCGGGTTCAGCTCCTCGCGCTGCACATTTTCCACAAGGGCCATCTCCAGCATCTCCTCGGAGTCGGCCTCCCGCACAAACGCCGGAATGCGCTTGAGCCCGGCGCGGCGGGCCGCCCGGAGGCGCCGCTCGCCCGAGATAATCTCGAACTGCCCATCGCCCAGGGCGCGCACGGTGACCGGCTGGATGATGCCCAGCTGCTTGATGGAGGCGGCCAGCTCATCCAGGGCGGCGTCGCTAAAGTCGCGCCGCGGCTGGTACGGGTTGGGGCGGATAGCCGTTACGGCCACCTCCGCCACGCGCCCGGCCAGGCGCTCGCGGTCTTCGAAGCGGTACATCTTACTCTTGGCAAACGCGTCGCGGCCGGAGCCTTCGGCGTCGTCGTTGCGGGCCTGCTCCTCCTCGTCTTGCGAGGGGAGCAGGGCGCTAAGGCCTTTGCCAAGTGCGGATTTCTCAGAAGCCATGGGGAGTCAGGTACTCTACGGAAAAAAGCCCGGGGGCCGGGCAACCAACGCCTGCGATACGAAAGACGCGTACGGGAGGCGCGTATTACGGTGACGTGTTGCAGTGACGTGTTGCAGTGACGTGTTACAGTGAAAAGCCGCTGGCCGGGGTGGAGGGGGAAGACTCGGAGAGGGTATCGCCGTTGGTGTTGGGCGGGGCGGACGCGGCGCCGTCGCCGGCCTCTGTGGCAGCCGTGCTGGACCGCCGGTTGGTGCCGGAGGGGGTGGCTTCCTCCTGCGTCTCTTCAGCCGCGCTCAAGAACCGCTGGTTGTTGTTGAGGATCTCGCGCGCGAGGGCTATGTAGTTGCGGGCGCCCTTGCTGGTGGCGTCGTACAGCAGCACCGGCTTGCCAAAGCTGGGCGACTCCGCCACGCGCACGTTCCGCTGCACGATCGTCTTGAACACTTTGTCGCCAAAATAGCGGCGCACCTCGTCGGCCACCTGGTTGGAGAGGCGCAGGCGCGTGTCGAACATCGTCATCAGCACGCCCTCCAGCTCCAACTCCGGGTTGAGGTGCTGCCGTACAATCTTGATCGTGTTAAGCAACTGCCCTAAGCCTTCCAACGCAAAGTACTCGGCCTGCACCGGGATGAGCACCGAGTTGGAGGCCGTCAGCGAGTTGAGCGTCAGCAGCCCCAGCGACGGCGGGCAGTCGATCACCACGAAGTCGTACTTGCGGCGGGCGCTGCGCAGGGCCTGCTTCAGGATGCGCTCGCGCTCCAGCACGTCCACCATCTCGATCTCCGCGCCCACCAGGTTGATGTGGCTCGGCACCATGTCGAGGAACGGCATCTCGGTAGAGCGCACGGCCTCCTCCACCGGGACGTCGCCGATGAGGACCTCGTAGGTAGACGCCGTCACCGAGCGCGGGTTGAGGCCCACGCCCGAGGTACAGTTTGCCTGCGGGTCGATGTCGATGAGGAGGGTTGGGTGCTCGGTAGCCGCAAACGAGGCGGCCAGGTTGATGGCCGTGGTGGTTTTGCCCACGCCCCCCTTCTGGTTGGCTACCGCAATAACTTTACCCATGAGGAAACAGCTGTTTCAAAAGGTCAGATGGTGCTGCCGAGGCGCTGTGCCGCGACCGCGCCGGCAAGGGCCGGTCTATGCGTGCCCTTGATGACGGACGGCACCTCGTAAAGGTATACCATAACGACCGGGAAAACCAATCCCCGCGGAGAATTAATGCATTGGCGGGGGGAACGGTTCGGATTGACAATCGGCGGGAGATGACAGATCGCGCAGAAATGGGTTGCCGCGCTCTTCGCGTCTGCATCGACGGGATGTGTGGCAGACAAGCACAAGAGCCCCGCAGCAACGTCTGGAGGTGGAGGCTGCACCTTCCGAGAGATGTTCAGGCCACGTTGGCGTCTCGCACGACCTGGACCCAGGTGAGGTGTGCCTGCGCGGTAAAACGAACGCGTGCCACAGGATCAGCTACGTGTTCTCCTTCGAACGATTCTCTTTAGCGCGACAGCGCTTTAGCCGGGCCTCAACCTCGTCGAGTGGCACGGTCTTGCCTTCCTCGGTTTGCCTCAGGCCGATCTCAATCTTATGAAGAAAGAGGCGACGCTCGATAGCGTCCTCGATCGTAGCATCCTCTGGCCGATCTTCAACCGCGCGGACAATTTTTGCCTTTGTAGTCGCTTGGCCCACCAGTGAGGCGGACTAAACTTGAGCGTCCACTAAGCAAAGTGCGATCCAGCGCATCCCCGAGTTCGCAAACCGCCTTTCCGCCGTATAACGTTGAAGTTCACCCGCCCGCCAAAGCGGACGATGAGCAAAGGCGAGTGGACACCGCCGGTGAGCGAAGCCACGAGCGGACGGTGGCAGGCCGGCAGCGACGGGGGTTGTGCACGCTTCCCGTCACGCAAGAGCTATTTCTCCTCATGATCCGGTGCATGTGGTCATCCAGCTCCGGGTCTCGTGGTTTCCGTGTGCATCAGTGTAGGTACCATTCGAAAAGGGGCAACTCCGGTGACGCGCCCAAACGTACCGGAAAGACGGACGTCCCGATTCCCCGCGACACAAACAGGTGCGGCTCTGACTCCTTATACCAGCCGGATACATAGCGCCCACTCCCCGGCGGACGCACTGGTGCCCATCCGAGTACTTGCACTTGCCCGCCGTGCGTGTGACCACTCAACACGGCTTGTGGTTGGTAATCGCCAAATAAAACACGACTGGCAATGTGGTCTCGCCGGGTGCCATGACGGCCATAGACGCCTTCGAGCTGTTTGCGGTCAATTTGCGCCCAGTGCTCCCAATTGCCGAGGACCGCAAGGGCGTGTCTTGTCCTCGGAAGAAGCGACAAAAATGTACCAAGCAAATGCAAATTGTCCGGCGCATCGATTGCATCACCAGTGAAAAGCAAAACGTCCGGGGCGAGTTCATGTAGGCGCTCGGCCACCTTCTCCTCGTGCTTTCCAACAGCTTTCAGATGGAGGTCTGAGATTTGGACGAGCCTGAGTGCCGGCGAAGCAGTAGCCCCCCCGATGGTGTGGCGGCTCACCGAAAGTATCGATGGCTCGATCCAACGACCGTACCCCCCGAGTGCGGCAGCACCAGCAACTCCGGATAGCAATGTCTTCAGAAACGTCGCACGAGTCATCGCGAAAGGGAATGACGGGTTTAGGTCACGGGCGGTGATCATGCTACGCCTCACGGTGAGCGCAGGAGACTCGGCGGTCGATCCAAGGCGCACACAGACACCGTCCGGTGCAGGGTGTTGTTATGCCTACGCAGCCCAAGGAAGCGTGTCCCAGTCAGAACTTCCACCAAGTAGTTTTACCAGACTGTCTTTCTGCGATTGTGGTATTTCAAGACCACGTGTTCTGGACACTTGATTAAGGTAATCGATCGTAGAGCCGCGTAGCCACTTTGTAAAGGCATTTGCTTCTTTCTGCAACAGTCGGAAAATAGATTTGCCGAGGTGATTCTTTGTGGGATCAACTATTTCCGAAGCTGGCGCATCATATCCAATTACCTTCAACTTGATGTGGTCGCTGTCAGTGACCAATCCCCCATTATGCGACAGAGTGTGTCTGATTTGAAAGATAGCTTGAAGAGCCTTTACCGTTGACTTCATAGCCGGATCAGGTGAGTTGACTTTGTAGCGGCATTTGCCTAAAAGCATGCGCGTTGCTTTATCAACGTTCGAGAGATCGTGGAAGAGTTGGGACTCGAACAATAGTGAGGGAGCGCTGAGGTCGCCGGTTACAGACCAAATCACTTTGCCGGCAACTGCACCCTTAATGTTACCAGGCGGGATGAATTCCTTGAGAGCGGAAGCGAGTTCGATTAACGACCGTTTGTAAAACACCTCAAAGTTGTTGATTGCTTCAAGTAGCACGAGTTCTTCAGTATACCAGCGGTACTTCCGGTAAACTGCATCCTTTGGGCCACGCCTGTTTAGGTTCTTTAGCTCGGCAAGCTCTTTTTGTGCCTTTTGAAGTTTATCGTGCCGAGAGTCAATCCACTTCAGGAAATTCTGTTGGTGGCGTAATAAATGCCTGAAGTGCTCCAAAGGGCTACTTTGGGGCTCAGCTATGTGCTTTACTTGCGCATTTGTGCTCGTAGCAACTTCTGTTCGCTCATCGAACGGTACGACATTCTTGGCGCCCTTCGTTCTGGACATAACCGTGAGGAATAACTACGTAGGCATAACGGATAAACTCTGCGGCGGCTTGCCGTCCGCAGCAGTGGTGGGTTATGCGTGGTGGTTTTCTGCTGTCGGAACCAGAAGCTCGCCTAATCAAAAAGGGCTTCAGCTTCTTGATACCCTTCGACCATCTGATGTCTACGCTCTACAAACTCTAACTCACCTTTCGTATCCCGATCGGTCCAGTACCGCCCCTCAAGGCGAGTTGCCGGCCTACCAATAATATCCAAGGAAGTAGAACCGTGGTGCATCCGACTTCGATGTTCCACGCCGCTATCTGGTCGATTTAGGTACATATAATCTAATGAGGCGACTGTGTAATCATCAGTCACCTCACCTACAGACGACACTGACCTAGATTCATCTGTCAACAAAACGACGGAAATGCTTGTCGCACTTTGACGAATAACCAAGTATACCGTCTTTTTATTTGGTGAAAGACCAGTCTTCGGATTCACCCAGAACGAATCAAGTGTTCCTCGCCACGTGCCTCGAAGATTCCTTGGCACTGATTTAATCTTCTGAGTCCACGGCCATCTCCAAATGAAGTTGTCCCAGGCAACGAGACCGGAGTAAGAAACGAACACGGCAAGAGAATAGAATCTGAGCCAGCCGAACTTTAACTCATCGCCTGACGCCCAGGTGCCAGCAACGAACACAGCGAATACCACCAGCGCCACGAACTGTACTATCGGCTTTTTAAGCATTGCCTAATTGGAGATAATTCCAAGCGGCTTTCGCAAAATCTCGCCCATCAGCACGTGTCCAATCCTGGCCGTTATGGAAGAGGTAAAAACACTCGTTGGCCTCAACCCATCGGGAACTGCTTTCAGATGGCTCATCACCTTTCAAGCTGTCCCAAATATGAAAAAGTGCCTGGCTCACGATTGTCGTCCATGAGTTGTGGCTGAATGTCTCGTCCGGACAGTTATAAACGAGACATTCAATAAAATATGAAGGCAATTCCCGGAAGGTGCCGTCACCAACCATTGAATATTGCACTCGCTTTAGGATCCGTACCGTCTTCTTGTAGGCGTAGTTGGTTCGATTATTTTTAGCGCGACCGTTGCTGAGTTGCTGTTTTGGGTAGTTGACAATACTCCCGCCCTCAGTTCGAAATATTTTTGTGCCTTCCCAATAATTACTAGAAGAGAAGTAGCGACGGTAGGTAAAACACGGTACAACATCAGCGTTAATTCGGGCGCTACTCGAGTGAACTTCGATCGCAACTTTACCACTTGAGTCTACTTGGCCTGGGAACCTCGACTTAAGAGCCGAAACGAGTTCAGACCGAAGTCTATTGGGAGTCCAGGGTCCATCGTATGGTATGTAATCGCTGTGAGACCCTTGCTCCGCCTCTTCCCAATAGATGCATTCGCAGCACTCCACGGCAACATCAACGTCGCTTTCTACCCTGACATTGGTGTTGTTGGCATAAGATCCTTTCGGGAATATTGTCAAATCGACTGTATCGAAGGCTGCGTGCTCATCAACTGCTTGACGAATCATCCGCTCCGTCCGGTCCTGCTTGTCTTGCTCCGTAGCGCTCGACGGTCCAGTCCATCCGCTCAATTGCTCCTCAGTGGCCATGATCGCTCATTTACTTACCGAATGAATTGGCTTTACTAGCTACGCATAACTTATAATTATGTAGACATAGTCCGCATAGCACCCACACGTGGAGTTTTCGCAACCCCCTGAATTAGCCGGGCTTGCCATGATCAAATGTAAAGGGCCTGCGTCCTATGTGGACACAAGCGGCATAGGACGTTATGAAGCAATGGACCTGTGTATCTGTTACAAGGATACGCGTTGTTGCAGGGACACGCAAGCACTTGTTCCTTCCAGATAACCCAAACTACATCCCCCAGATACGGCCCCGAGGAGTCGTCCGGCCGGGCGTGCGTATAGCGGCTGGTGGTGGCGAGGCTCTGGTGGCTGAGGGGTTGCTGGACGAGGTGAGCCGGGGCGCCGCGATCGAGGGCGTGCGAGGGGCCGGGGTGCCGGAACCAGTGCGGAGAAACGTTCTCTTTTATGCCAGCAATGCGCGTAGCTTTGCGGACGATCCGCCAGAGCTGACTGCGGCTAAGCGGCCCGCCGTCCTCTGCGGGCGAAACACCGCATCGCCGGGCGCGCGACTTCTCCCCTCTGCCTCTCACCCCCACCACCGGGCCATCACGGTTTGCAGGTGCTCCATCCATCCCCAGGTGCCTCTGGCTGCAGCGCCCGCTTGATCCGCCCGGTCATCAGCAGCCCCGCCATCCGCTGTCCGGCCCCCGATATGATAGCTGACGGCTGGGATCGTGCGCTCATAAAAGGAGCGATTGAGCTCCGTCCAGATCCGCTGCTCTTCGCGAGGCGTTGCGGGCAGCGTGATCTTG
>JAAAOI010000070.1:20000-28397 GCA_009908945.1 Bacteroidota bacterium | reverse complement strand
CAGCCATCAATTGTTGATCGGTTTAGCGAGCTGACGCCCTGTTCAGCGCTCCCTCCTACTTTCCCCTCTGCTGCACGTTCACCTGAACAGCACCTGAACAGCACCTGGACAGTGGGACCGCGGCGGTGACGGGACACGTCGCCTCGGCGCAGCGTATGGGTTGCTGATTTTTCTCACAGGACGTGCCGCTATGCCCCACCTTCATACCCGCCTGGCCCACGCGGGCTGTGCCCCCGACCCTGCCACCGGTGCCGTCGTCGCCCCGCTGCATCTGGCCACCACCTACGAGCGCGCGCCCGACGGCAGCTATCCGCACGGGTACCTCTACAGCCGCATGGACAACCCGACGCGCGCCGACTTTGAGGACACGATGGCCGACTTGGAGGGTGGCGCAACCGCACAGGCCTTTGCGTCGGGCATGGCGGCGGCCCAGGCGCTCCTGCAGGGCCTGCGGCCGGGCGATCGGCTGTTGTTGCCGGACGACCTCTACTACGGCGTCCGTAAGCTCGTGGATGAGGTGTTCATCGAATGGGGTCTGCGCGTCGATACCGTGGACATGACCGATCTGGCTGCGGTAGAGGCGGCACTTGCCGCAGACGCCACCCGCCTCGTGTGGCTGGAGACGCCCTCCAACCCGCTGCTAAAGATCACCGACCTAACGGCTGTCGCGGAGCGCGCACGTGCGGCGGGCGCGCAGGTGGTGGTCGACGGCACCTGGACCACGCCGGTGGTCCAGCGCCCGCTGGCCCTGGGCGCTGACGTTGTGCTGCATTCGGCGACGAAGTACCTCGGCGGCCACTCCGATCTGCTGGGCGGCGTGCTCGTTTTTGCAGAGAACACGCCGCTGGCCGGGCGGGTGCAGAGGGTGCAGCAGACGGGCGGTGGCGTGATGGATCCGTTCAGCGCATGGCTTGCCCTGCGCGGCCTCCGCACCCTCCGGGTTCGCCTACAGACGATGATGCGCACCGCCCATCAGCTGGCCGGCTGGCTGGACGACCATCCGCGCGTGACGGCCGTCCACTATCCGGGACTGCCCTCCCATCCCGGCCACGCGGTGGCCGCTGAGCAGATGAAGGGCTTTGGGGCTATGCTGTCGTTTGAGGTGGCGGGAACGGCCGACGATGCCCTGGGGGTGGCGGCCCGGTGTAGCGTCTTCCGGCGGGCCACCAGCCTGGGCGGCACCGAGAGCCTCATCGAGCACCGCGCCTCCATCGAACCCGAGGGCTCGACCACCCCACCGGGCCTGCTCCGCTGCTCCATCGGGCTGGAGCACCCGGCCGATCTGCAGGAGGATCTTTCGCGCGCGCTGAGCAATTAGAGCCCCGGCCGTTTGGAAACGCTTCCATCCACGTACGCTGTCGCTTCGCACGCCTCTTTTCGCTCCATGCCCCTTAAGCTTCCCTTCTTCCTCGCCCGTCGCTTTGTCGCTGCCGAAACGCTGGACAACACCCTGCCCGTCATCGATGAACTGCAGGCCGAAGGGCTACACGTAGCGCTCGACATGCTGGGGGAGTTCGTCGATGATCGTAGCGTGGCCGCCGCTGCGCGCGATCAGTACATCAAGCTTACCGAGCGCCTCAGCCGTCGCGCCGACCACACGGGGCTCTACGGCACCAATATCTCCATCAAGCTGTCCATGATGGGGCAAAAGATTGATGAGCGCTTCTGTGAAGAAAATTTGCTGGAGCTGCTCGGGGTAGCAAAAGAGCGAAACGTGTTTGTGCGGCTCGACATGGAGAGCACCGACGTTACCACGTCTACGCTACGCCTCTTTGAACGAGCCTACGAAGAATATCCGGACCATGTGGGCATCGTGCTGCAGGCTTATCTGAAGCGCACGCGACAGGACGTGGAGCGTATGTGCGACCTCGGGGCCCGGGTGCGGATCTGCAAGGGCGCCTACAAGGAGCCTCCGGCGGTGGCCTACCAGCGGATGAGCGAGATCCGGGCACGCTTCATCGACTACATGAAAATGCTCATCAGCGATGCGCACTACCCGGGCATTGCCACGCACGATGAGGAGATCATCCGGGCGACGATGGCGTTCGCCCGGGCCCAGCGGATCGACCGGGATGCCTTCGAGTTTCAGATGCTGTACGGCATGCGCCCTGAACGGCAGCGCGAGATTTCACAGGGGGGCCATCACATGCGCATTTACGTGCCTTACGGCGAAGAGTGGCTCCCGTATTACACCCGACGGCTGCGCGAGCGCAAAGAAAACGTGTGGTTTGTGGCGAAGACCCTGTTCAAGCGATAGTCGCGTCTATCCCTGCTGCGTGCAGGGCGCCGGCGCCTTGAGGCACGCGGTGCCCGAAGCCGGATAGCGGCCTACGCTCTTGCATGGTGAAACCAAACCGGGCATTGGGGCGCCCAAGCCTAAAAGGATGCCCGCGGCGTGGCGCAAGGCTGGCCAGGGCCGCTCTCCTCCTACCCCTTGGGCTCGCCCCCCCCGATAGCAGATAGCCGGCCGTGATTGCTGGGAACGGGAAAAGGAAAGAACGCGCCGTGCGGACGCCCATGCACCCAGGTGACTTCTTCCAGCCGGGCCGTTAGTGAAACGTCCATGTGGTCTCGCCCGGTGTGGCCCCGGTGAGTGTCACGGTCAGCACCTGCTGGCCGTGGCAGCCGCCTACCCACACGTCCAGCTGAGCGTCGAAGGCTGGGCGCTCCGTGGTCAGCTGAAAGCACGCTTGGCCCTTCTGGTAGGTGCCTGGGGCCAGGGGATTGGCCTCATAGCCGAGGGCTGCGAAGTCGATCCCGTAAAAGCCAACGTATGCTTGCCCTCCGCCCGCGTGGGTCGGGGTGCGCTTCCACTGTTGCAGCTCCGAGGTGAGCGTAATCGCCTCCTTAAGTGCCGCCTCCCGGTCCTGCTGGACCTGGCTGGATTCGAAGTGCGCCAGCCCCAACAGCGTCAACCCTCCCACCAATACCGTGCATAACGTCACAAGGAGTAATTGCTGTTGTGCCATGGCTACATGGAGGGTGGCGATGAGGCCTTTCCCACTATGTAGCTATTCTTATGCTTTGGAGGATGCGCTTTCGGCGCATACGGGAGGGCGCAACCGGTCGTGCTGCTGCGCACCATCAAGCGACTCCACAGGAAGCGGTTGATCCCTGCTCAGTCAACCTGTACCTCACTCACCACGTGGTCGACACCCTTGGTGGCCCCGACCAGTGCCACCACGCGTTCTCGCTCGGCTTCTGATCCTACTCGTCCCTCTACCACGGCGTGGCCACTCACCACTTCAACATCAAAAACGTAGCGCTGGAGCACGCGGTCGTCTGCCAGGGCGCGGCGTGCACGCGTAGCAATCGTTGCCTCTTGCAGGCGGTCGTTCACCGTGCGCTCGCGTTGCTCCAGCGTCGGCACCGACGAAGCCACCGCTGCCCGTGCCGAAAAGAGCGCAACCGAGTCGGCCGATGTGGAGCTATCAGGTTGCACTTCTGCGCGCATGGACTCCCCCGATGGTTCGCTGTTACACCCCAGCAGGGTTACCGCGAGACATCCTGCGGCGATACATATGCAAAGCCCGCGCATGAGAGTCTGTAGCAGCATGTGGCACGGCGAGGTGAGTGATTTCGGCCCTGCGCCAGGCCTACGCTGCGGCCGGCGCAGGCTCCTCTGTGTCAGGGGATTCCGTTGTAGCGGGGGTTTCTTCTTCCAACGGGTGCTCCGAGAGCCAGCGTTCCGCATCAATCGCGGCCATGCAGCCCGTACCTGCCGCGGTTACCGCCTGGCGGTAGACGTGGTCCTGCGCATCTCCAGAGGCAAAGACGCCCGGAATGTTGGTGTAGCTGCTGTCCGGCTGCGTCTGAATGTAGCCAGCCTCATCCATATCCAGCCAGCCTTCAAAGATATCGGTGTTGGGCGTGTGGCCAATGGCCAGGAAGAGCGCCGCCACGGGCTTTTCCCAGGTCTCTTGTGTCTCGTTGTTGATGAGCCTGACGCCCTCCACCTGCTCATCACCCAACACGTCGATGACCTCTGTATTCCACAGAAACTCGATCTTATCGTTGGCGAACGCACGCTCCTGCATGATTTGCGAAGCGCGCAGTTCCTCCCGACGGTGCGCCACGTACACCTTACTGGCGAACCGCGTCAGAAACATCGACTCTTCCATGGCACTGTCGCCGCCGCCTACCACCAGCACCTCCTCGTCGCGAAAGAACGCGCCATCGCAGGTGGCACAGGCCGAGACACCGCGCCCAATCAGGCGCTGCTCGTTCTCCAGGCCAAGGTACCGGGCCGAAGCTCCGGTCGACACGATCACGGCGTTGGCCAGGACCGGCGTCTCCTCGTCGATCACCAGGCGAAAGGGGCGCGCGCTGAAGTCTACATCTGTGACGGTGCCGTAGCGCGCGTCCGTCCCAAAGCGGACAGCCTGTTGCTCGAACTGCTGCATCATATCCGGCCCCATAACGCCCTTGGGGTATCCGGGGTAGTTTTCCACGTCGGTTGTGGTGGTGAGTTGCCCCCCTGGCTCCGGCCCCTTGTAAATGAGGGGCGCGAGGTTGGCACGGGAGGCATACAGCGCGGCCGTCCAGCCTGCGGGGCCGGTTCCGATGATGACGACCTCGCGATGCTCGGCATCCGAGAAGTCCAGGGCGCCAAGCGCTTGTGTAGTCGAAGTACCGTTGGGTTGTGCCATGGGAATGGTTCGTTAGCAGGGAGTAGCAACAGCAGCGGGCCTCGGACCTGATGGCCCGACGCCCGCTGCCTACTGTTGTCTTGCCGAGGCGTTACGCCGGCTGCGCCATCAGCGCTTCCAGCTTCTTCGAGAGTTGCTTCTTAGCGGTGGCGCCTACCACTTGATCTGCCACTTCGCCGTCTTTAAAAAACAGCAGTGTGGGAATCGAGCGGACGTTGTACTTCATAGCCACCTTTGAATTTTGATCTACGTCGACCTTGCCAATCTTGGCACGGCCTTCAAAGTCAGCAGCGAGTTCCTCTACGATGGGGGCAATCATGCGGCACGGCCCACACCACTCAGCCCAGAAGTCAACCAGCACCGGCTGATCGCTCTGAAGTACTTCCTCTTCAAAATTGGCGTCCGTCAGTGTTACGTACTTGGCGTCGTCAGCCATAAAAAACCTCTTGTCGGGTGTCCATTGGTCGTACCAGTTCGCGTCGGATGGGCTACAACAGCCCCTTTGTAGCTTAGTTTCTGTGGACTGTCGGCCTCCTGTTACCTCTTAACGAGAACAAGGGGCGGTACCGGGGGCTTGCTCCCCGCGCGCCATCCATCAGGTCTGTAGCATGGGCCCCGGTGGTGTTACATGCTTTAGCCCTCCGGGCCAGCAAGGGTGCTCGGCCCTACGTCCTCGGCCCGTCCATAGCCTGGGGCAAGGTGCGGGTGTAGGGCAGGCGCATCGTGTCGTGGCTGAGGTCGAGTACCTGGGTGGCATTTACTTTGACCTGGAGCCGCCCGGTGTCGGTCACTGTGCCCAGCGTAGTGAACTGCACCGACCGATCTGCGAGCTGCGCGCGGGCAGCCTCCACCTCAGGGGCCGGCACAGTGCAAACGATGCGGGACTGCGCCTCACCGAACAGAAGCGCGTCCAGGCGGAGGGCGGCGTCCGCCTCAATTGCCAGATCAAGCCCCTGCCCATCGGAGAAGGTCACCTGCTCTGCCAGACACACAGCCAGCCCCCCGTCGGATACGTCGTGCGCGCTGGTCACCAGACCGCTCCGGATGAGGTGCAGGACGGCCTGCTGCACGGCGTGCTCTTCTGCGAGATCAAGGTGCGGGGCATCACCCGTGGTCTGCTCATGGATGGCCGCCAGGTATTCAGAGCCGCCGATGTCATTGCGGTGCTGCCAGGTCTTGGGCGACACAAGCACAACCACGTCACCGGGCGGCGGCAGCTTTGCCTGGGTGGCGTGTGCTTCCGCATCTTCCACGAGCCCGAGCATGCCGATGGTGGGGGTCGGAAAGACCGCACCTTCCGGGTTCTCGTTGTAGAACGATACATTTCCTCCTGTGACCGGCGTATTGAGCGCCCGGCATGCTTCGCTGATTCCGCCGATTGCTTCTACAAACGTCCAGTACATCTCTGGCTTATACGGATTGCCAAAGTTGAGGCAGTTCGTGATCGCCAGGGGCTGTCCGCCTGCACAGACCACGTTGCGGGCCGACTCCGCCACAGCGATTTGCGCGCCACGGCGGGGGTTCAGGTACACGTAGCGCGGGTTGCAGTCTGTTTTTACCGCGAGCCCCTTATTCGTCCCCTTAACCCGCACTACCGCCGCATCGCTTGGGCCAGGGCCTACGAGCGTGTTTGTGCGCACCATCGTATCGTACTGTTCGAACACCCATGCTTTAGATGCGATGTTGGGGGCTGCCAGCAACTGCAGCAGCGTAGCCTCTGTTGACGCGGGCGAGGTATCCGGCACGGCTGCGGGTGTAAAGGCTTGGGTGGCATCCAGGTACGCGGGCCGTTTCGTTTGGCGCTTGTACACCGGCGCGCCACCGCCCAGGCACAGGTGCTCGGCAGGCACGTCGGCCACGAGTTCGTCGTGCCAGTACACTTTTACGCGTTCGCCCTCGGTGACTTCGCCAATGTGCGCCGCGTTCAGATCCCACTTGTCGAAGATGGCCTTGAGGGCGTCTTCGTCCTCGGGGCGGCATACGATCAGCATCCGCTCTTGGCTTTCCGAGAGCATGATTTCGTACGGCGTCATGCCGGATTCGCGGGTGGGCACGCGGTCGATGTGTAGGATCATGCCGTGCCCACCTTTTTCGCTCATCTCGGTAGAGGAGCAGGTGATGCCGGCCGCCCCCATGTCCTGCACGCCGACGACCACACCGGCGTCGATGGCCTCCAACGTCGCCTCCAGCAGCAGCTTTTCGGTAAAGGGGTCGCCCACCTGCACGCTCGGGCGCTTCGCCTCACTTTCTTCTGAAATCTCTTCGGAGGCAAAGGTGGCTCCGTGGATACCGTCGCGCCCGGTATCTGAACCTACGATATAGACGAGGTTGCCCGGCCCTGTGGCGATGGCCGAGGCGGTTTTCCCTTGCTCCACCACACCAACACTCATGGCGTTCACGAGGGGGTTGCCCTCGTAGGCTTCGTCGAAAAACACCTCGCCGGCCACGGTGGGTACCCCAAAGGAATTACCATAGTCCCCGATGCCCCGCACGACGCCGTCCAGCAGGAACTGCACGCGGGGTTCTTCCAGACGGCCAAACCGGAGGGCGTTCAACGCGCAGATCGGGCGGGCGCCCATCGTAAAGATATCGCGGTGAATGCCGCCCACACCCGTGGCGGCGCCCTCGTAGGGCTCGATCGCTGAGGGGTGGTTATGGGATTCGATTTTAAAAGCCACAGCCAAGCCATCGCCAATGTCCACCAGGCCAGCGTTTTCCTCGCCCGCTCCTACCAGGAGCGCTTCACCGGTATTAGGCAGCTGCTTCACATATCTGATGGAGTTTTTGTACGAGCAGTGTTCACTCCACATCACCGAGTAGATACCCAGTTCAACGAAGGAAGGCCTTCGCCCGAGTCGCTCACAGATCCAGTCGTACTCCTCCGGCGTGAGGCCATGGTCTTCGGCGAGGGCACGGGTAACGGGCGGTGGCTTCAAGGCAGGTGCGGACATCAGGTATGAGATGAAACGGGGAAGGGCTAAAGAGGCAAGGTACGCGTTGGGAGGTGACCCCGTCAACCGTCCGGCATAGAACCTCCGTGAACCTGGTTGCCGACGAAGGAGTCAGCGGCGCGGAGGCGCCAATGCACCAAAATAAAAAAGCCCAACTACCGTGAGGCAGTTGGGCTTGTAAGGATTTCTGGCACCGACCTACTCTCCCACCACGTGGGCAGTACCATCGGCGCTGCGGGACTTAACTGCTCTGTTCGGAATGGGAAGAGGTGTGGCCCCCGCGCTATGAGGCACCAGAAAACTTGTGCGTCAAAATGTCTGACATATGATTCCGTCTGCTGTAGTAAGCACACTGAAAGCCCAGTAAGGGGCTGTTCCGTGTAAAATACCAGGGTTTAAGCCTTATAGGTAATTAGTACGACTCAGCTGAACGTATTGCTACGCTTACACTTGTCGCCTATCTACGTCCTCATCTTGAACGACCTATTGGGGAGACCTAATCTTGCGGTGGGCTTCGTGCTTAGATGCTTTCAGCGCTTATCCCTTCCGGACATAGCTACCCTGCGATGCAGCTGGCGCCACAACAGGTGCACTAGCGGTCCGTCCATCTCGGTCCTCTCGTACTAAAGACAGATCCGCGCAAGTCTCCTTCGCCTACAGTAGATAGGGACCGAACTGTCTCACGACGTTCTGAACCCAGCTCGCGTGCCGCTTTAATGGGCGAACAGCCCAACCCTTGGGACCTTCTTCAGCCCCAGGATGCGACGAGCCGACATCGAGGTGCCAAACCTCCGCGT
>JAAAOI010000070.1:0-15000 GCA_009908945.1 Bacteroidota bacterium | reverse complement strand
TTCCATTCAGGAGTTGGCGCACGTTGCTGCGCAGCCCCTTGCGTGGAAGGATGCGGGTCTACAAGCCCAGGCATGTGCAGTTTCGTGAAGGATTGAAGAGGACGCCCAATACACCACTGCTTCACAAAACCCGTGTCAAACGTTCATTTACGCGACCGGCTACCTCTGGGAAACTACCGTTTTAGCCGCTCGGTTTGTTCTGGTTCGTGTTTCGCATGCCCACGCATGCCCCTTCCCGCTCGTTGTGCTTACCCTTATGCCCTCTTTATCCGTCGCGCAGTCTGCCTGGTCTTGGCTCACCTCATTGGGGCGCGGAACGCTGGCGTTGTTTACAAACATGTATTTCTGGAACGGGCTTATCGTGCTCCTTCTGTTGTTTTTGGGTGCTTACCTGCTCGTAGATCGCGTCATCATGCCCGATTATACACGGCACGAGGTTACGGTGCAGGTGCCTTCCGTTACAGACCGGCCGTTTGACGAGGCGGTGGAGGTTCTCAGCCGGTATGACCTTGACGTAGAGCGTGAGGCGCAAGAGTTCAATCCGAACGTAGCCCGCGAGGTCGTCGTGGATCAGCGTCCGCGCGGCCAGGCGCTGGTAAAGCCAGGTCGGCGTGTCTACTTGACCGTGAATGCAGGTGACGTTCAGCAGGTGACGATGCCGTCGCTGGACGGCCTGTCTCTCCGCGAGGCGCGCAACCGCGTGCGTGCACTTGGGCTTTCCGTTAAGGAAGAACAGCCTGACAGCATACCCTCAGCCTACCGCAACACCATAACGGGGCATGAGCCAGCTGCTGGCGACTCGCTCGCGGAGGGGAGTGGGGTCACGCTATATTACAGTACAGGATTGGGCGAGCAGTATGTCGAGATTCCCGACATCACGGGGATGACCGTAGCAGACGCCCGAGCGGAGTTACTGGCGCATCGCTTGCGTGCCTTTGTCATAGGAGGACGCGATACAGAGGAGCAACGAGGCGCTCCGATCGACTCGTTGGAAGTGGTGGCCCAGAGCCGTGAACCCGGCACACGCATGCGAGAAGGCTCCGAGGTGCGCCTCTCTATTGAGCCGCCGGCAGACGGATAGGGGGCGCAGGCTCGCTACACGGCCCCGCGTTCCACCACACGTACGGCAAAGGACCCGTCAGCGGAGGGCTCCACCACTACCTGCTCGCGATGCTTCGTCGGAATCGTGCGCCCTACATAGTCGGGCTGAATGGGATACTCGCGGTGCCCCCGATCGATGAGGACGGCCAGCTGAATGGAGTCGGGGCGCCCGCTGCGCACCACGGCATCGATGGCGGCCCGTGCGGTGCGGCCGGTGAAAAGCACGTCATCGACCAGCAATACATCATGGGCCGTAACATCGGCAGATAGCGCCGGGGGGCCATCCGCGGTTGGGGGTGCCTCCTGATCGTCCCGGTAGGGCGTCACGTCCAGCGCATACACAGGACATACGGTGTGTTCAATGGCGCCAATGGCCTCTGCCAGCATTTCAGCCATCGGTACGCCTTTCTCCGCGATCCCAGCTACCATTAGGGACGCACTGCCAGCATTGCGCTCCACCACCTGATAAGCCATACGGCGCACCATACGGCGCACCCGCTGCGGGGAGAAGAGCAAGGTTTGAAGCATGAGAACTGTAGTAAAGCGGCGGATCAGGCAGGAGAAGGAGCGTCTTCCGTGGGGCGATTCGGGCAGGCTTCGCGCTGGCAATGGCCATACAGGTTCAGCGAGTGGTGCGTGACATTGAAGCCGTAAATGTCGGCTACCATCTCTTGCACACCCTGCAGGCGCGGGTCGCAAAACTCAAACAGCTCGTTACAGTCAAGGCAGATGAGATGGTCGTGCTGCCAGTAGCTATAGGCCCGCTCGAACTTCGCCTGGTTCTTACCGAATTGGTGGCGCACAATCAGGTCGCACTCAAGCAGCAACTCCAGCGTGTTGTACACGGTGGCCCGGCTTACCTGCTGATCGTTCTGCCGCAGGCGGAGGTAGAGCTCATCGGCATCTACGTGGTCGCCCGTGGCATACACGGCATCCAGAATGGCCGCACGCTCGGACGTCTGCCGCAGGTTGCGGCGCTTAAGGAATGCTTTGAAGATGGCGCGAACCTCAGCCATCTGCTCTTTGGGCAATGAAGACATAGACGTAAGCCAACCGGTGAGAAGCAAACAGAAAAACGACACGACCACCATGCCGAGTGTGGTATCCCCCAAGCGGGTAACGGGATCCGAGGCGGGCAGTCCGGCAGGTCGGTTGACGCAACGGTTCCGGCCGATGGTTCAGGGCGATGGTTCAGGGCGATGGTGCGGAGGAGGCGCGAGGGGCCGTCGGGAGAAACGATTGCACATCGGCCCATATCGTTTCGTGAATAGCCTCCAGCGGTTGGGCCCCATCAATCTGGCATATCCGCTCTTCTTCCTGCGTGAGGGCGAGGTACGCCTGGCGGACCCGTTCGAAAAACGCGGTCCCCGACGTTTCCATGCGGTCGGCGGCGTGCGCGGCGCGGCGCGCTTGTGCCTCCTCAAGAGGGAGGTCAATAAAATACGTGCGCGCCGGTGCGAGCCCGCGCGTAGCCTGCATGTTGAGGGCGCGCACCCATTCGACTGATAACTCGCGGCCGGCCGCCTGATACACGGTCGTGGAGTCGAAGAAGCGATCGGCGATGACCACCTGCCCTTCCGCCAGGGCCGGACGGATGCGCTCGGCTACAAGCTGCGCGCGCGCGGCCGAAAACAAGAGGACCTCCGCTACAGGATCAATCTCCAGCGATGGATCGGTATTCTCCAGCAGTAGCGCCCGGACGTGCTCCGACAGCGCGGTCCCTCCCGGCTCTCGTACCAACAGCGTCTCATACCCTGCCGCCTCTAAACGGTCGGCCAGCAGGCGTGCCTGTGTGCTTTTGCCGCTTCCGTCGATGCCCTCAAACGAGAGCAACACGCCGGGTTCACCCACCGCCTGATTCATCATAGATTGATTATTACCATTTGCTTGCAACTTGCCAGAAGCGCACCCGGCCTGTACCAGAACGGGGTGGGCGGATCATACGTTGGATGGTTGCAACTACCTACACAGACGTGTATCATACGGCGTAGTACCCCGCGTAGTGCCTCCATCGCGCGACCGGGCGGTTTGTTCAGCTACCTACCTTGTACCCCGTGGCATAGAGTCACCTCTCGCAGCACCCAAAGCTTACTCTTTCATGGGCCTTGCACGCATATGTTCGACTTCGAATTTGACGACTTCGAGGATCCACCCGACGAGGAGCGGGTGAATGCCCTCGTCGCATCTTACGAGCACCAGCAGGGCGCCGGGTTCTTCGACTCGGACGCCTTGGAGGACATTGCTACGTATTACTATGAGCGCGGGCGCTATGAAGAGGCGCTGGGCGCCATCGATCGGATGATCGCCCAGCAACCGGCGTCATCCGATCCCTGGATGCGCCGTGGCGTTTTGCTCAGTACCCTGGGCCGCCACGACGAGGCCCTGCACGCCTACGAAGAGGCCCTCGCGCTCAACCCCACCGACACCGATACCCTCATCAACAAGGGCATCACCCTCGATAACCTGGGGGAGAGTGAGGCGGCGTTGGACGCCTACGCGACTGCCCAGCAGTTCGACCCGCTCAATGCTGAGCTCCACTTCAACCGGGCCGTCACGCTGGAGCGCACGAACCGCACGGAAGAAGCGGTGGCTGCCTTCGAACGCTGCGCGGAGCTGGCGCCGGAACACCCGGAGGTGTGGTACGAACTCGGGTTCTGCTACGACCGCCTCGGGCAGGATGCCCGTAGCGTCTCCTGCTACGACCGTCACATCGACGAAGCCCCCTACTCGCACGACGCCTGGTACAACCGGGGCATTGTGCTAAACCGGATGGGCAAGTACGCCGATGCCATCGACTCGTACGATATGGCCCTGGCCATTGAAGACAACTTCGCTTCGGCGCACTATAACAAAGGCAACGCCCTGGCTAACCTTGGTCAGCTCGAAGAAGCCATTGAAAGCTATCAGCAGGTGCTGGAGCTGGAAGGGGGGGATGCCTCCACCTTTTACAACATTGCGCTGGCTCACGAAGAGCTGGGGCAGCACGACCGCGCCTCGCACTTCTTTCAGCACGCGCTGCGCGAAAACGACCTGTACGCTGAAGCCTGGTATGGCCTCGGCTGCTGCTACGACGCGCAAGACAACGTGAGCGAAGCCCTGCACTGCTTCAGCCGCGCGGTAGAAATCCGCGAAAACGTGCCCGAGTTCTGGTATGCCAAGGCCGACTGCGAATACAATGCAGGCTACATTGAAGATGCCATCGCATCGTATGGGATGGTGGTGCGGCTGGATCAGGCCAACCGGCAGGCCTGGATCGACTTTGCCGACACACTCTACGAAGCGCACCGCCCGGAAGACGCCCTCGCGTCGTACCGGAAGGCGGTATCCATCGACCCAGACGATGCCGGCGCGTACGTACAGCAGGCGCGGGCGCTCTACGCGCTTGGGCGCCCCGACGAGAGCATCCGGTCGCTTCAGACGGCCCTCCGGTTGGATCCGCGCACGAAAGAGAAGCTCCGTCAGTCTTTCCCCGATCTGTATCGCGACATCCGTATCCGCTCGGAGCTGGGGCTCGACCAGTAGCGCTTCGCCTGTTGAACCTCCGCTTCCTGAACCACCGCAAGGGCCGGCGCGTAGCGTGGGCCCTTCGCTTCTGATCGCTGTCCGTCTTTCATGTCTCCCCTGTCTGCCCTGAAAACCTTCTTGCGTGGGCTGCTCATGGGCGCGGCCGATGTGGTTCCCGGCGTAAGCGGAGGCACGATGGCCCTCATTGTGGGCGTGTACGAACGTCTGCTACAGGCCATCAGCGATGGCGTCGCGGCCCTGCTGAAACTTGGCCAACTCGACGCACGGGAAGGCTGGAAAGGGTTGAAAGCGGTAGACTGGGCGCTGGTGGTGCCGCTGGCCGCGGGCATTCTTACGGCGCTGCTGGTGGGGGCACGCTTCATTCCCGGCCTGTTAGAAACGTACCCAGAAGCCAGTCGGGGCCTCTTCTTTGGGCTGATTGCAGGCTCGCTCGTCATTCCGTGGGTACGCATCAGCACGCCGGCTCCCCGCCACGTCCTGTTGGCCAGTATAGCAGCCGCGGTGGCCTTTGGGCTGGTGGGGCTCCCCCCACGCACCCTTGCCGACCCCGCCCTGTGGTACGTGCTCCTTTGCGCTTCGGTGGCCATCTGCGCGATGATTTTGCCGGGCGTAAGCGGCGCGTTTTTGCTGCTGGTGTTTGGCATCTACGAGCCGACCCTGGAGGCCGTGAACGCACGAGATATGGCCTACGTAGCCACCTTCATCGGTGGGGCGGTGCTGGGGCTGGGCGCGTTTGCCCGGTTGCTCACCTACCTGCTACACCGCGTCTACGACGCCACCATGGCGGTGCTGGTGGGGCTTATGGCGGGGTCGCTCCGGGCCCTCTGGCCGTACCTGGCCGATGACCGCAGCCTGCTTTTGCCGCAGGCCGGCGACCCTGTGGCCACCGTTGTGATGCTGGCGCTGGGCGGGGCCGCCGCCGTGCTTGCCCTCCATGCCTGGAGCCGCTCCCGGCGCCCCCTCCGGCCGGCCAACGCTTCATCGTAGCCCAGCGGCAAGGTTGCGCTGATGCTGCTGCATTGTATCTTACCCCCTCCCGGAGCCCGCCAACCCGTGCGGCTTCGCCTGCCCTGATGAACCTTTCGCTTGTCCTGTATGCCCTCTATCTCCTTGCGGTTGGTTGCGCTCGGCAGCCTGGTCTGTATGCTCCTTCTTACCGCCTGCGGCACGTCGCAGGAGATGATCGAACGCGACGAGAAGCAGCGCATGGTAGACTCGCTGCGGGCGGTGAATGAAGACCTGCGCGACTCGCTGCGGTTTTACGACGACATCTACTCGGGCCAATTCTTTCGCGACCGCCGCGTGATGAGCGACCGCATCCGACGCCTGGAGTTTGACCTGATGGACGCTCGGGAAGGCGGGCGCCTGATTGAAAGCCTCCGGGTAGATGCGCTGTTTGAGCCTGCCAGTGCCGCCTTGACAGCCGCGGGGCGGAGCCGGGTCGCGGCGCTGGCCGAGAAGATTGCGGCAGGCGACGATAGCCGCGAGATCCGAGTAGAGGGCCATGCCGATAACGTGCCCGTGAGCGGCAGGCTGCGCGAACGCTATCCCAGCAACTGGGAACTGTCCGCCGCCCGGGCCGCGGCCATCGTCCGGGCCCTCATCGATGCGCACGGCATGGCCGCCGACCGGCTGGCCGTCGTCAGCTATGGTGACGCGCGCCCCGTGGTGCCCAACACCACAGCAGAAAGCCGTCGCACAAACCGTCGCATCCGCGTCACGGCACTGCCGGCCCCTCGCCCATAAACTACCGCAACGGTCGTCGGCTGCAGGGCGTGCTGCAGCGCTGGCGTCAGGATCGCAGGCCCCATTAGGCCTCTTCCCCCGCCTGAATCTCTTCGTGCGCCTGGGCCAGCGCATCGCGTAGCACCTTGGCCTGCCAGTTCAGCCGCCCCTCGTGCATTTCTACCACAGCATAATCTTCGGACAGTTCGATCAACGCCTGAATGAACTGCTGAAGGCCGTATTCATCTACGTAGCGTTCAGCGTGCTGGAGCAGTTCATCATGCAGGTTTTCTTCGTGTTTCAGCATGGACACAGCGGGTGAGGTGCAAAGCAAACGAAGGCATCACCGATCGTGTACTGTCCGCCCCATGGCATGGATTCACGGACGGGCCACCGAAACCGGGGCGCGGTTCAGTACCTGCTGAAGAAAAAGGCCCGCCGTGGTTTCCGACCAGTAGTCGCCCGCAGGGTTAGTCTCTACAAAGCCCACATGCCCGCCGTACCGGGGCGTGGATAGCGTCAGCGCTGCATGGCGCGCCGCGATCGTTTCCGGATAGCAGGATCCCGAAAGAAACGGGTCGTTGGCGGCATTAACGAGCAGCGTGGGCACTGCAATGGAGGGCAGCAGGGGCAGGCTGCTGGCTCGCGTGTAGTAATCGGTAGCGTCGGCAAAGCCGTGGATAGGAGCCGTATAGTGCTCATCGAAGTCGCGCAGCGAGCGGATGTGAGCGAAAGCGGCGGTGCTGATGCCATCGGGGAACTGCGCAGCCTTAGCTTCCACCTTGGTCCGCAGTTGCCGCAGAAAGCGCCAGCGGTAGACCACGTTGCCCGGGCGCTCCAGCGCATCGGCGCAGCCCAGCAAGTCAACCGGCACCGAGAGCGCGACGGCGGCCTGCACCGCAGACGGCACCGCCGTGCCCCGCTCGCCGAGGTACTTCAGCACCAGGTTGCCCCCGAGGCTAAACCCCACGAGCGCCAGCGCACGGTAAGATAGCTCGCGCAGGTGGGCCACGGCGGTCTCTACATCTTCCGTGGCACCACTATGGTAGAAGCGCAGCTTGCGGTTGGGCGTACCGCTGCAGCCCCGCAGGTTCAGCGCGGCCACATCCCAGCCCCGGCGGTTGAGGGCGCGGACCATCCCCTGCATATACGCCCGGTGGCTGTCCCCTTCCAACCCGTGGATGACCAGCGCCGCGCGGGCGCTTCCCACCCGCGACCAGTCGACATCCAGGAAGTCGCCGTCTGGCGTAGTGATACGCTCGCGCTCATACGCAACCAGCGGCACCCGGCGGAAGAGCGTGGGGTAGATGGTGCTGAGGTGCGGGTGCCGGAAGGGCAGCGCAGGCTGATGAGAAGGAATAGGCATAAGGCGAGGAAAAGTGTACAGCAAATTTAGGCTTTGTGCATTCCGATGAAGGCCATCATGCGCCCGGTGTCGCCATGCTCGGCGCGGTGCGAGAAGAAGGTGTCGGTGGCCGCAAACGTGCACTGCGGGGCAACCTCAATGGCATCGGTGGGCAGCCCGGCGGCCGTCAGTTGGTGGTGCAAGGCGCCCTTCAGGTCGACGAAGGGCCGCGGCGCCTCGGGGGGCCGGCGCACGTGGGCCGAATCAAACTGCGCGGCCACCTCCTCCCCTACCTCGAAGTGGTCCACGGAAATGCAGGGGCTGATGTACGCCCGAAGCCGCGGCGGCTGTGCGCCAAGCGCCGCGAGCGCCTGTACCGTCTCGGAGACGATACCTGCGGCCGCTCCCCGCCAGCCCGCGTGGCACCCGCCCACAGCGTCTGCTTCAGGATCCACCAGCAGCACGATGGCACAGTCTGCCGCGGTAAAGGACAGCAGCACACCCGGCGTATCGGTCACCAACGCATCCGTAGCCGCAAAAAAGCCGGGAGCGCGGGCCGCCTGCACGCGTATGCCATGCACCTGGCCAGCGATGGCCATGGCGTCGGGTGTAAACCCCAGCGACGCGAGCGCCCGGCGGCGGTTCTCTTCTACGTGAGCTTCATCGTCGCCGGTGCTCACGCTGAGGTTGAGCGAGGCAAAGGGCGCCTTGCTGACCCCGCCGGTGCGCGACGTAAACGCCGCCGCCACACCGGGTGCGGCCTCGTGCAACAGATCGGGATACAGGAGTGATACCGCGGCAGCCATGGGGCCTGATACCGGTGGCAGATGATTACGATGTGCGAAGGGCCTCGCGCACGACCTTGACCGGCATCGCCGCGCCGGTCCATTGCTCATAGGCCGCTGCCGCCTGCCCGATGAGCATGCCCAGCCCTCCGATGGGCGTGGCGCCCTGTGCCGCAGCTTCCTGCAGCAGGCGCGTCTCGCGCGGGTTGTAAATAAGGTCGTACACCAGATGCTCCGCCGTGAAGTCGCCAGGGGCTGGCCACGGCGTGGCGTCCGTACGCGGATGCATGCCTACCGGCGTCGCGTTCACCACCAGCTTGGCCTGGCGGACGAGCTGCCCGGCCCGGTCGAGCGGTACGACGTGCAGGGTGCCGCTGGCATCGTGCGGAGCCAGGTGGGCGGCCAGATGCTCGGCCTGATCGGGGCGGCGGGCCGCCAGCGTGAGCCGCTCCAGCCCAAACGTCGTCAGCAGTGCGTAGGCTGCCGCCCGGGCCGCACCACCTGCGCCCAGGATGATGACCGATGCCCCCTGCAGCGCCGCCCGGTACGGAGCCAGCGGTTCCAGAAAGCCGACCACGTCGGTATTGTCGCCCCGCAGCGTGCGGTCGGGCTGGGCTACAATCGTGTTGACCGCGCCTACAGCTTTCGCCCGGGGATGCACCGCATCCAGAAACGGAAGCACGGCCTCTTTATGCGGAATGGTGACGTTGGCGCCCGCGACGTGCAACGCCCGCAGCCCGGCCACAGCTTCCCTGACCTCCCCCGCTTCCACGCGCGTGGTCACATACACCATGTTGTGCCCCTGGTGCTGCAGCGCCGTGTTGTGGATGAAGGGCGAGCGCGAGTGGGCCACCGGGTCGCCCATGAGGGTTAGTAAGCGCGTTTCGCCGTCAATCAGCATAGCCGGAGCAATAGGATGAGCGTCTGCTGCGGTGGGGGCAGCTTACAGAGGGCCGCTTACAACAGGTCGCGTAGCGTCTCGATGCGTTCTGCGGCCCCTTCGGCATGCGGGTGGATCTCCAGGACGCGCTCAAACGCCGCCAGCGCGCCGTGGTGGTCCAGGATGGCCTGCCGGATCGTCCCCAGCCCCGACAGCGCGCCGAAGTGCCGGGGCTCGCGGGCCAGCGTCTCCTCAATGTCGCGCACCGAAGCGGCCAGCGTGCCCTGCAGGCAGCGCACCGTGGCCCGCTTATTCCACGCTTCGGCGTAGGCCGGCTCTTGGGCGATGGCTACGCTGAAGCGGTGCTCGGCCTCGGTAAAGTCTTTGCGCTCCATAGCGCCTACCCCCTGCTGCATCAGCAGGCGCACCTTGGGGTCGTCGTGGTGCATCCAACGCTGCCAGATTTCGCGCACTACGTGCTGGGCTTCGGTGGCGTTGGCGGCATGCTGGAGGCGCAAGAGGAGCGCGTCGAGGGTTTCGGAGGAAGGCATACGATCAGCAGGGGTAACGAGGTAGATAGCGGGGTGATGGCCTGACGGTCTGCGCGGCCCAGTGCACGGGCCATTTAAGTGGGCCGCCGGGCATACGATGCTATAGCGTGCAGAGGCGGCCCACGGTGGGGCCCACCCTGCGGCACCCTACACAACAACATACAGCAGCGCACCAACCGCTACGATGATCGCCGTTACGATGGCCATGCCCTTCCAGTAGCTGAGCACGGGGGGAATAATCTCTTCCGTCATGGTCCTTGCGGGGAAGGTGATGGAGGTGGTGTACCTTCATAAGCGCACAGCAACTGCCGCGGTTTCCCCTCAACGGCATTGTTGCATCGAACGCCCCGTTCCACAGCTTCTACTGGCCTGCCTCTACACCCGTATATTTCCCGCGAACCTGCCGTTTGGCCTTGGTTCTTCTCCTACGCGCTTCTTACCTTCGGGCTGAAAGCGCTTTTCTATGCCTCTTTCCCTGTTTTCTGACGCCCCTTCATGTCACAATCCTCTGCAACACCGACACAAACCCAGGAGAAGCTCACCTTCTTCGGCCAGGTCAACCGCATGTTCGACAAGGCCGCTGCCCACACGAAACATCCCGAGGGCCTGCTGAAGCAGATCAAAGCCTGCAACAGCGTCTACCGTATGGAATACCCGCTGCAGCGCGAGGACGGGTCCATTGACGTGATCCAGGCGTACCGGGCCGAGCACAGCCAGCACAAGCTGCCCACCAAGGGCGGCATCCGGTATGAGGCGCATGTCAACGAAGATGAAGTGATGGCGCTCTCGGCGCTCATGACCTACAAGTGCGCGGTGGTGGATGTGCCGTTTGGCGGGGCCAAGGGCGGCATCAAGATTGACCACCGGGACTACTCGGAGATCGAACTGGAGCGGATTACGCGCCGCTACGCTTTTGAGCTCACGCGGAAGAACTTCATCGGCCCCGGCATCGACGTGCCGGCTCCGGACTACGGCACCGGGCCGCGCGAGATGGCGTGGATCCTGGACACCTACAACTCCCTGGCCGACGATACACTGAACGCGCTGGCCTGCGTTACCGGCAAGCCGGTCGGGCAAGGGGGGGTGCGTGGCCGCACCCAAGCCACAGGGCTGGGCGTCTACTATGGCGTGCGCGAGGCATGCCGCTTCAAGGATGACATGGAGAAAATGGGCCTAAGCCAGGGCATCGAGGGCAAAACCGTGGTCGCGCAGGGGCTCGGCAATGTGGGCTATTTTGCTGCCAAGTTTCTACAAGAAGGCGGCGCCACCATCGTGGGCCTGGCCGAGATCGAAGGCGCTATCTACAATCCCGAAGGGCTGAACCTGGACGACGTCGTCGACCACCGAACGTCTACCGGCTCGATTCTCGACTACCCGGGCGCTCAGAACATTGCCAGCTCGGCCGAAGCGCTGGAGTTGCCCTGCAACATCCTGGTGCCGGCCGCGCTGGGTGGCGTCATCACCATGGAGAACGCCCCCCATATCCAGGCCGACATCATCGCCGAAGGCGCCAATGGGCCCGTGACCTCAGAGGCCGACAGCTACCTCCTCAACCGGGGTAAGCTCATCATCCCGGACGTTTACCTGAATGCGGGCGGCGTGACGGTATCATATTTCGAATGGCTCCGCAATCTGTCGCATGTGCGCCATGGCCGCATGAGCAAGCGGTTTGAGGAGCGCAATGCGGAGCGCATCCTGCGCGCCGTGGAGAAGCTAAGTGATACCACCTTCAAGCAGGACCGCTTCGACAAGGTGGTCAGCGAAATCGCCTTCGGCGCCAGCGAGCAAGATCTCGTCAACTCCGGGCTGGAAGACACCATGGCCTACGCTTACCAAGAGATTCGCGCGCTCCGCTTGGAGCACGACGTGGACCTGCGCACAGCGGCGTTCATCAGCGCCATTAACAAAGTGGCCACCTCGTATAAGCAGATGGGCATCTTCCCGTGAGGCACCGGCCCCACGCATCGCCCCCCCTTCAGCCTCCGCTCCCCGTTCGAGCGGAGGCTTTTTGTATTGTCGTAACCGCTCACGGTCCGGCACGTACCCCTTCGGTAATATGTGTATTCTCCATTCAGCCGCTCCTGCCATGCGCTTTGCTGCGTCGATCCTCACCTGCTCCATGCTCCTGCTTGCCGCCTGCCAGCCAGAGCCCCCAAGCGAAAACGCGGAAGCCGAGCGTCCAGCACCCACCGAGGCCACCATCGACCTCGAAATGGGCGCGGCCGATGGCGACGAGGCCTTTCTGTTTGGCCAGATTGCCGGAGTTACGGTAGACGCCGACGGCCGCATCATAGTGGTGGACTGGCAGGGCAATACCGTCCGGGCGTACGCTAACGACGGCGCCTTTCTGTACACCATTGCCACGCCGGGGGAAGGCCCTGGCGAGGTGAATCGCCCCTGCTGCCCGAGCATCGGCCCCGAGGGGCACCTGTGGGTTCGCGACGACCAGAACCGCCGGTATGCGCAGTTTCAGCTCACGGATGAGGGCGCGACACCCGGCAGGACCATCCCGATGGAGCACACCCACTTCGGCCTGCGCGCACGGACGACGTTTGACGCGGACGGGCACGTGATTGACGTGGGCACGGCGTCTCGTGAGGGGGCCTCACGATCGGTGAAAACCCGCTTTCACCGGACGGCGGAACGTGAGACGGTGCGGGAGGTGGCCCTGCCGCAAGCGCCGATGGAGCGGCTGGGCATGATTCAGATCGACCAGAACGGCGGAACGGCCCGCTACAGCATGCCCTATGGCACGCAAGAGCGGGATGCGCATGCCCGCAACGGCGACTTTGCCTACGCCGTAGACGATCAGTACGCCGTGGTTCGGTTTGATGCCCACGGCGACACCCTGCACGTGCTCTCGCGAACGCCACCACCCGTGCCCTTCTCCGACGATGAGCGCGCGTCAGTGGAAGAAACCCTCCAGCGCATGGCCGGCTTCATGGAGGTCCCGGTGCGCGACTTGGAGCGCAAGGTGCCCGACGTCAAAAACCCGCTGCGGGCGCTCTTTTTCGATCAGGCCCACCGCCTCTGGGTGCAGCGCGCGGTACCGGAGGGCGCGCCCAACGAAGCCGATGTGTACGCGCCAGACGGCACCCTCGTGCAGGTGGTGCAGTGGCCGGAGGATATTTCTTTGGCGCAGGGCTACCTCACCGAGGATACCCTCTACGGCATCCGGTCGGGCGCCGACACCTTTCCACAGGTCGTTCGGCTGCGGTACTGACGGACGCTTCCTCCTGTACGATACGCGGCAGGAGGATACCCATCCGAACATGGGACGCTCCGGTTCAAACGAACAAACCGTCACCGGATCCAAAGCGGGCTTTACTTCACGTCCACGCGGAAAACACGCCATCGTGCCAGCAGCCCCGGCCAATGGGTATGCGTCATTCAATCCGTCTCCACCGGCATCGGCCCCTCTGGCAGGCCCGCTTCATTCTTCGCTTCGCGGACGATCTGTCGCACGTCGGCCAGCAGTTCGCGGGCGTCGAATAGGATGCCATCCTTGATGGTGTAATGCGCGCCGCCGACGCGCTCCACCGCGCCGGTCTCGTCGTTCAGGCGCGGCCAGCCGGTGCCGTATAGCGACTTCAGGTTCTCCAGCGGGTTCTCGGGCACAATCACCAGATCGGCCTTCTTGCCCACCTCGATGCTGCCCACCTCATCATCCACCCCGATGGCCTCTGCGCCCTTGAGCGTCGCGGCCCGGATCACCTCCAGTGGGTGGAAGCCAGCCTCGCGCAATAGCTCGAGCTCGCGAATGAATCCAAAGCCGTAGGTCTGATAGATGAAGCCCGAGTCGCTCCCGGCGGCGACGCGCCCACCACGGTTCTTGTAGTCATTCACGAAGTACATCCAGCGGCGATAGTTGTCCTGCCAGTCGAGCTCGTTTTCCTGCGTCCAGTAGAAGTGGTAGGAGCCGTGCGCGGCCCGGTTGGGGCGAAAGAAGTCCCACATGGCCGGCAGCGTGTACTTAGCGTGCCAATCGGCATTGATGGCGCGCATGAGGTCGCGGTTGGCGTCGTAGATGTTGAAAGTCGGGACGAGCGTGAGGTCGAGGGCCAGCAGCGAGTCCATCACGGTTTCGTAGCGCTCACTGCCCGGCTCGGCGGCCTGTTTCCAGAGCTTGCCCGCCTCGCCGAAGCGGTGCGCTTCATTCTGGTAGTTGTAGTCGAGGCGGTAGTCCTGCACGGTGCGCTCGTCGAAGAGTGCCTCGGGCAGGCCGTACCAGTGCTCCATCGTAGTGAGGCCCCACGTGGCCGTATCCAGCACATTGACGCGCGCCACATCCATCTGCGCGTGGTGCATGGCCGTGCCCAGCCCCTGCTGCTGCGCTTCGTCCAGTGCTGCCTCCATAATCGCGGGTCCGGCCCCGAAGAATTTAACACCGTCCGCCCCCTGCGCGGCGATGCCCTGCACCCAGGCCCGCGCTTGCGCTGGCGTGGCAATGGGCCCCTCGTGCCCTTGGCCGAAGGACACGTAGGCGTGCAGGCGAGGGGCGGTGATCTCGTTCGCCGCGCTGCGCGTGCGGTGCGCCAGCATCCAGTCGAGGCCGTTGCTGCTCCCGGGGTCGCGCGCAGTGGTGACCCCGTGGCCCATCCAGAGCTTCAGCACGTACTCGGCCGGCGTGCCCTGCGCGGTGCCGCCCAGGTGCGCATGCGCATCCACAAAGCCGGGCAGCACATACATGCCTGAGGCGTCAATTTCGCGGTCACCCGCGGCCGGCCGTCGGGCCTCGTCGATGGGCACCCCGGGGTACCCGACGGTGCGCACCTCTACAATCCTGTCGTTCTCGACGACGATGTCTACCGGTCCGTTCGGCGGGGCACCGGTGCCGTCAATGACGGTGGCCCCACGGATGACGAGGCGTTCGTACGGCCCCTCCCCTTCGGCGCGGTCAGGCGCGGGTTCAATCTGCGCGTGCGCGGGCCGAGCGATCCCCATCAGCAACACGAACGAAGCAAGCAAAGCGAAGACACGGAGCATGGCAGCAGGTCGGGTGGGTCAGACAAGGTATAGAGATGAAATACGACGCCTCCGGGAGAAATGCCACCTTTTTGCGTGGGGGTGTCTTGGCGTGTGGGGGTG
>JAAAOI010000175.1 GCA_009908945.1 Bacteroidota bacterium | reverse complement strand
CATTCTCATCAATACCAATGATGGCGATGACGCCGGCGCACAGGCGCGGGCCGCAGAGTTAGCCGGAGAGCTGCGGGAGGGCGCAGACTTCGCAGCCTTGGCCCGTGAGCATTCGGATGACCCGGGCTCAGCAGCTCGCGGCGGCGACCTCGGCTGGTTCAACCGTGGCGCGATGGTCGGCCCGTTTGAGTCAGCTGCGTTTGGCGCTACGCCCGGCGAGATCGTTGGCCCCATCGAGACGGAGTTTGGGTTCCACGTGATTGAAGTGCAGCAGCGTGCGGATCAGGAAGTGCAGGTAGCCATCTACGCGCAGAACCTGACGCCCTCCGTGGCTACGCTCCGCGAAATCGAAGACAGGCTGGAAGACCTGCGCATCTTCACCGACGAAGGGGCCGACTTCGAAGAGGAAGCCGAGCGCTTAGGGCTGGAGCTGCAGACGGTGCGCGTGGAGGAAGGCCAAGAAGCCATTCCTAACATTGGCCAGAGCCCCACCCTGCAGGGCTTCCTTGAGGACAGCGCAAGCGGCGATGTGACGGAAACGATTGAGCTTGACGACAAAATGATCGTCGGGCGCGTAACCGATATTCAGTCTGCAGGCTACCGCCCGTTTGAGGAGGTGCGCGACGCGGTAGAGCCCCGCGCCATCCTGCAGGCGAAGCGGGCGGTACAAACCGACCGGGTGCGGCAGGCCTACGAGGCCCAGGGCTTTGACGGCCTTGCAGAAGCATTGGACACCCGCATGCGGACAGCCTCCAACATCTCGTACGAAAACACCAACGTCCCGGGACTTGGACGTGAGATCACCTTTGCCGGGCAGCTGTTGGGGCTGGACGTTGGCAGCGAGACGGGTGTCACGGAGGGTGAGAACGGCGTTTGGGTGGCGCGGGTTGCCCGGAAAGCCGACTTGCCTGAGCTTACCGACCAGCGCCGCACGCAGTTGCGGCAGCGCCTGGAGCAAGAGCGCGTGCGCGAGCTGCAAGAGGCCTGGGTGGAAAGCCTGCGGGCCGATGCCACTATCACCGATAACCGCAGCCGCATTCTGATGCAATAAGCTCTCACACAGCACCGGTGAAGCATTGGAGCGCGCCTTCTGTCACGGAAGGCGCGCTTTTCGTTGTGCCCCCTGGGCGCGCTCCGCTACCGCGCCTGCGGTTCGCTCGCCTTTACAGGCGCACCTCCAGCGTACCGCGGAAGACCCGCTCCACCGCACCTTCCAGATAGAGGTCAGTGATCTGCCCGTCGTTCCACGTCCACCCCACCGTGAGCCGCCCCCCGGGCATGTCCACGTGCGCCGCGTCAGCGGCGATGTGGCCCTGCAGCCGGGCCGTCACAGCGGCGGCAAGCGCCCCAGTGCCGCACGCCAGGGTTTCAGCCTCCACACCCTTCTCGTAGGTGCGCACGCGGAGCACCGGCCGGTCATCGGCTGCCGTAGCCACATCGCTGCGCACCGCGTTGACATTGGCCCCGGCCGGCGCCAGGTTCGGGTCGTGCCGCAGCGCGGGAGCCCACGTCTCCAGGGTAGCCTGCGCATCGCCATCCACGAAGCAGACCAGGTGCTCCGTGCCCGTCCATATGAAAGACGGCGCGGTGTCTCCGGGCGCCGAGGCAGAAGCGAGTGCTTGCGTCGCTGCAAAACGCTCTGGCGGAGGGACATAGAGCCGCACCTGTTGGCCTGCCTCCGACACCGTAGCCCGATAGCCCCCGGCATCGGTCTGGAATCGCAGGGGGGTCGCTGTGTAGCCTGCAGCCTGGGCAAACGCTGCAAGGCAGCGCGCACCGTTGCCGCACATGGTCGCTGGCGAGCCATCGGCGTTGCGATAGCGCATCCGGAAGTCGTGGGCTTCGGAAGACGCATCCTCAAAGGCAAGCAGGCCGTCGGCCCCCACGCCTGTACGGCGCGGGCAATAGCGTGCAGCGAGCGCGCCCAGCTCCTCCTCGGAGAAGGCATAAAATCGGTTGTCGACGACGATGAAGTCGTTTCCCGACCCGTTCATTTTTACAAACTCGACAACGAGGGGACGCCGCATGGTATGCACTCTGGTTGTGAAACTGCCCGTGGGTTCGTAGTTACAAGCAGCCACAGCATGCACGGGCTTTGTCCGCACCCCAGCGTCACGCACGCCCGGTCGGGCCCAATTCTTCTCGCTTTTACCTGCTGCCCATTGGTAACTAAACAGCTAACGATTACGGATGTTGAGCCGCTTTTGCTCCTGGGGTTTAACGATATAAACTTGCGAAAAATTGAGGCCGCCTTTCCCCAAGCCAGCATCACGGCCCGCGGCAATCGCATCATCGTGCAGGGGGAACCCGATGACACGCAGACGATCCGTCGCATTATCAACGAGTTGGCTCAGGTCCTCAAGCGTAACGGCGAGCTCACCGAGGCCGATGTGTCCACGGTGATGGCCCTCTACCTGCAGGGCGACGGTGCCCCGACGGCCACCAGTGATGTGGGGGATGTGATCTTGCTCACCCCTGGCGGCGCCCCCATCAAGTCCAAAACGCCCAATCAGGCGCGGCTGGTCGAAATTGCGAGTGCGCACGATGTCGTGTTTGCGATCGGGCCGGCCGGTACGGGCAAAACGTACACCGCGGTGGCATTAGCCGTAGCGGCGTTGAAGGCGCGAAAGGTGAAACGGATCGTGCTCTCGCGGCCGGCCGTGGAGGCTGGCGAGCAGTTAGGATTTCTGCCGGGCGACTTTCGTGATAAGGTGGACCCGTACCTCCGGCCTCTGTACGATGCGCTTGGAGATATGCTGCCTCGCGATCGCCTGGCCGAGTACATGGAGCAGCAGGTGGTAGAGATCGTGCCACTGGCCTACATGCGCGGCCGTACCCTCAGCTCGTCGTTTGTGATTCTGGACGAGGCGCAGAACGCCACGCGGCAGCAAATGAAGATGTTCTTGACCCGGCTGGGGATCAACAGCCGTGCCATCGTTACGGGCGACGCCACGCAGATCGACTTGCCCAGCCGCCGCAACAGTGGCTTGCTGGAAGCCCGGCGCATCTTGCGGGACGTAGAAGGCATTGCGTTCGTCGAGTTTGACCGGGGCGACGTCGTGCGGCACCAGTTGGTGAAGGATATCATCGCCGCGTATGAGCGCGACGACGAGGCCCGCGCAGGGAATCCATCGCGAAAGAAGGGGGCACGGCGCCCCTGATGCTTCTCTCCTGCCCCGCAGCCGACAGGGCCATGGGGCGCGCTGGTATCAGTTGTGGATGACAGACTCCGCCACCGTATTGCGCGCCGGCTCCCGGGCCACGTCCGCAGCTGCATCCACCGCGTACTGCAGATGCTCCACCGGGTTATTGTCCTCGTCGCACAGCACCACCTGCGGCGTATGCTCCAGCGCCTCGTCCGGCGTCATCTCGGCGTAGGCAATCACGATCACGGCATCGCCCCGCTGGGCCAAGCGGGCTGCCGGGCCGTTGAGCTGTACGGTCCGCTCACCGGGCACTCCGGGGATGGTGTAGGTCTCCAGCCGCGCCCCGTTGTTCACGTTTACAACCTGGACCTTTTCGTACGGCAGAAGCCCTGCGGCATCCAGCAGCTCTTCATCGATGGTGATGGAGCCTTCGTAATACAGATCAGCCTCGGTGACGCGAAGCGGGTGCAGCTTCGACTTGAACATCGTAATGGTCATAGAGGACGTTACGTGCGGGAGGGTACAGTGATAGGAATGTTATCGATCAGCCGGGTATCCCCGAAATAAACGGCCAACGCAAGCAAGATGCGCTGGCCCGGCTGCAGGTCGTCAACAGGCAACAGGTCATCCGCATCTATCACCTCAATATACTGGGGCTCTGCGAGCGGGGCGTCGGCCACCCGAGCCTGCATGCGTCGAACCAGAGGTCTACCCTGCAGTTCCCCCTCCCGTACGGCCTCAGCAGCTGCTCTAAGCGCGTTGTAGAGCACCGGCGCCTGCGCCCGCTCTGCGGGGCTCAGGTAGGCATTGCGCGACGACCGAGCCAACCCATCTGGTTCACGCACGGTGGGCACGGCCACGATGTCTACGGGCAGATGAAGATCGCGAACCATCCGACGAATCACGGCCAGCTGTTGCGCATCTTTCTGCCCGAATACCGCCACGTGCGGCTGTGCGATGTGCAGCAGCATCGAGACCACCGTGGTCACGCCATCAAAGTGCCCCGAGCGGTAGGCACCGCAGAGCGTATCGGTTAATTGGTCCACGATAACGGCCGCACGCTGCGCGGCGGGCCCGTCCGGGTACATCTCCTGTACCGTGGGCGCGAAGACATGGGTCGCTACCCCTTGCTGACGCAGCAGGTCTTCATCGGCTTCCAAGACGCGCGGGTAGGTTTCATAGTCTTCGCCTGGACCAAACTGGGCGGGATTGACAAAGATGGAAACCAGGACGACATCGGCTTCGCGGCCGGCCTGCTCCACCAGCGCCAGGTGCCCCTCGTGAAGCGCGCCCATCGTCGGGACGAGCGCTATCCGGCGGTTCTCCGCACGGGCCTTTCGCGACGCCGCACGTACCGCGCTGATCGTGGTCAGTCGTTGCATAGATAGAGACGAGGTTCAGTGCAGCCCGGAGGGGCTATCCGTGCAATTTTGCGAAGGGCCGGCTAAACTGACGACTTGCCCGAAGGTTTATTTTTTGAACAAGAACGCGCGTTTATCGGCTGGCCTATCCGATGAGTCATGCCCCTTCTTTATACTGTTGATGTATTGCTTCCAGCCATCCGCCCCTACCTATGTCTATGAGCTCCACACGCATCGAGAAAGACTCCCTTGGCGAAGTCCACGTCCCCGCTAATGCGCTGTATGGCGCACAGACGCAACGGGCGAAAGACAACTTCCCCATCAGCGATCTACGCTTTCCCCGGTTGTTTATCCGGGCCATCGGCATCGTGAAGCAGAGCGCCGCGCGGGCCAATCAGCACCTGGGCTTGCTGGACGATGACATCGCTACGGCGATTGTTGAGGCCACCGCGCAGGTGATCGATGGCACGCTGGACGGTGAGTTTGTGCTGGACATCTTCCAGACCGGCAGCGGCACCTCCACGAACATGAACGCCAACGAGGTGATTGCCAATGCCGCCTCGCAGGCACTCGGGGCAGCACGGGGGAGCAAGGCCGTGCATCCCAACGACCACGTCAACATGTCGCAATCGTCGAACGACGTGATTCCCACCACGATGCATGTGGCGGCCCGGCTCGCCCTCCACGAGACGCTGCGCCCCGCGCTGGTGGCCCTCCGCGACGCGCTGCAGGACAAAGCCGAGGCGTTCGACGACGTGCTTAAGAGCGGGCGTACGCACCTCATGGACGCCACCCCGGTGCGCCTGGGGCAAGAGTTTGGCGGCTATGCTGCACAACTGGATAAGGCGCTGGATCGGGTGGAGGTCGCCTCCCGCGAGCTCTCCGACGTGGCTTTGGGCGGCACCGCTACGGGCACCGGCATCAACCGGCACCCTGAATTTCCGGCGACGGCCATTGGCTACATCAACGAGGCCACCGCGCTCACCTTTGTCGAGGCGGCGAACCACTTTGAAGCTCAGGCAGCCAAGGATGGGGTGGTGATGGCCTCTGGCGCCCTCAACACCATTGCCACCAGCTTGCTCAAGATTGCCAACGACCTGCGCCACCTGAGCAGCGGGCCGACGAGCGGGCTCTCCGAGATCCAGCTTCCGGCCATCCAGCCCGGCTCCTCCATCATGCCGGGCAAGGTCAACCCGGTGCAGAGCGAAGCCCTCATGATGGTGGCCGCCAAAGTGATGGGCAACCATACCACGATTACCGTGGGTGGGCAGCACGGCAACTTCGAACTCAATGTGATGATGCCGGTCATGGCCCACGCGCTGCTGGAAAGCATTACGATCCTCGGCCACAGTGCTACGGCGTTTCGAACGCGCTGCGTGGAAGGCATCGAAGCCAACCGGGCGCGCTGCCAGGAGCTGCTGGAGCTGAACCCGTCGATCGCCACCGCGCTGAACGCTGCCATCGGCTACGACAAAGCCTCGAAGGTAGCCAAGCGGGCTGCTGCCGAGCGCCGCTCCGTACGCGCTGTGGTCGTAGACATGGGGCTCCTCTCGGAAAGCGAACTGGACGACGTGCTGGATGTCCGCGCGATGACAGAGCCTGGCATTCCAGGATCGTGACGATGTAGTGTGTCACGGGGCTGGAAGGGTTCACGAACAACATTTGGTTACACCGACTCGTTGAGGTCCTGTATATTTGGCAGCCTCAGCCATTGCGTGCTGCCGGCATGTTTTTCGCGCAACGCGATGATCAGACGTCACACCGTAACGCAGGTCCGGTCCGCGCGGCATCGGCCTGGGCTGACTATCACACTGATTGATACCAACTCTACACTATGAGCACGCAAGGAAAAGCTTCATTGGCCATCTTGACCGTTGTGGCCTTTTTGGCGGGGATCCTCTTCACCACGATGGGGGCCAACGTATTCGAAGCCGGTGAGCGTATAGGATTGGAGTCACGTGCCGGCGATACGTCCATCGAACTGGACGCGGACAGCCCCATCCTAAACCTTGAGGAATCCTTCGTGGAGGTGTCGAACCGGGTCAACCGAACGGTCGTTCAAATTCGCTCGGAGCAAGTGGTGGAGGGACGCCGCAACCCGTTTGAGGGTACGCCCTTTGAGGACTTCTTCGGCGGTTCCCCTGGAGGGGAAGATCAGATCCGACCCGGGCTGGGGTCCGGCGTCATTGCGACCTCCGATGGCCATATCATCACGAATAATCACGTGATAGAGAACGCCGACAACCTGGAGGTCCGCCTCTTTGACGGGCGCTACTACCCGGCCGAGGTGGTCGGCACGGACCCGGGAAGCGATTTGGCGGTCATCAGAATTGACGCCGATGACCTGGATACGATCTCGTTCGGCAATCATGAGGCGGTGCAGATCGGGCAGTGGGCGCTCGCGTTCGGCTCTCCCCTCTCGGAAGACCTCGAAAACACCGTGACAGCTGGCATTGTCAGCGCGAAGAACCGCACAAGCGCTG
>JAAAOI010000215.1 GCA_009908945.1 Bacteroidota bacterium | reverse complement strand
CGTGCGTATGCGGGTGGGGTTTGGGATGCGTCACCTTCATGGCTGCCTCCAAGGTTGGTGGCGAGATAACAACTACCATTCGTATCGAAACGGGTGCGCTTGGTTCGGCCGACGACCCAGGCGAAGTCGCCGCCCCGTTCTCAAACCGCATCGGTCGGATAGACCGCTTCGCCTTGGATGCAGTACCGGACGGCGGTAGGCGTGCGCTCATCCGCAAACAGGTGCCCGAGGTGGGCTTCACAGGCGGCGCAACGCACCTGCGTGCGCTCCTGTCCATACGTCGTCAAGACGCGCTCCTCGACCTTCTGCTGCAGGGCCGCCCAGAAGCTGGGATAACCGGTGCCGGAATCAAATTTTGTGCGTGCCTGAAACAACGCGGCGCTGCAGGAAGCGCAGCGAAAAACGCCCGTGGCATCAGCCGACACTGCCTCATCGATGAGCTTGCGTTCGAACATTGCTCCGTATGTTTAGTGATTGACGTATCCGGGTTTCCCACGGGGAGAGGCGCAGTACGGTACTTGGTAAACCCCTCAGAGGCTGTTTGGTAAACGATGATGAGCGCGAAATAATTTTCTTTCATTGCACCAAACCCCCTCTCCCTACGGGTTTCTCCCCCTTAACCAAGGGGGAGATGTCGTTAGACAGAGGGGGTTTTAGGGTCAAAAAGCACTTACCAAACAGTCTCTCACGACTCTATACTTTCCATGCCCGACTGGCTCGAAGAGATTGACCACACGGCCGACCTTGGGTACCGGGTCACCGCGCCCTCGGAGGCGTTGCTGTTTGAGCGGGCGGCGGTCGGGCTGATGCGGCTCCTCACCGACGTGGCGGCGGTAGAGCCGGCGGAGGCGCGCACGGTGACCGTGACGGCGCGCGACCGCACCGCCCTCCTGCGCACGTGGCTCTCGGAGCTGAACTTCCTGCACATCCATGAGCGGGTGCTGTTTTCAGCGTTTGAGGTATCGGCCCTGACAGAAACCGAGCTTACGGCCACCGTCCGGGGCGAGCCGTACGAGGCCTCGCGGCATGACCTCTACACCGAGATCAAGGCCGTCACGTATCATGGCCTGGACGTGAAGCAGGTGGACGGCACGTGGGAAGCCCAGGTTATTGTTGATATGTGATTTCTGAATGCGCCTCCCCGTGCCCAACTGAACCTCTGTTCGGGGCAGCTATACAGACCGTTACACCATCCCCTTCAAAATCTTAGTTTTGGTATGGCTACGCTCACAAAGGTTAGCGACGCCTGTTACGAGATCGCTCCCGAAGGCGGGATGCGGGTCCCGGCCCGGGTCTATGCTACGGAGGACATGTTGGATGCTATTGCCTCGGATAAGGCGCTGCAACAGGCCAAGAATGTAGCCCACATGCCGGGTATCGTAGGCGCCTCGATCGCGATGCCCGACATCCATTGGGGCTACGGCTTTCCTATCGGCGGCGTGGCGGCCTTCGATACCGAGACAGGCGTGATCTCTCCGGGGGGCGTCGGCTACGACATCAACTGTGGGGTGCGGCTCATGGGCTCGAAGCTCTCGCGTGGTGATCTGGACGACCGCCTGCCCACACTCGTCGACCGGCTGTTCAGCCGCGTGCCCACGGGCGTAGGCGCAAGCGGCGCCCTTTCCGTATCGAAGGAAACGGTGCGCGAGGTGACGGAAAAAGGCGCGCAGTGGGCGGTGCAGGAAGGCTACGGCTCAGCGGCCGACGTGGACAAGATTGAGGAGCACGGGCGCGTCAGCGGCGCCAACCCGGGGCATGTGTCGGACCGGGCCATCTCCCGGGGCACCACGCAGCTGGGCACGCTGGGCTCGGGCAACCACTTTCTGGAAGTTGGCTACGTGGCGGAGATCTACGACGAGGACGCCGCACAGGCCATGGGGCTGTTCGAAGACCAGGTCACCGTCATCATCCACTCCGGCTCCCGCGGCTTTGGGTATCAGGTATGTGACGACTACCTGGACGTGATGGACCAGGCCATGAAGCGCTATGGCATTGCCCTCCCAGACCGCCAGCTGGCCTGCACGCCCATCTCCTCTGATGAAGGCCAGCAGTACCTCGGCGCCATGCGCAGCGCCATCAACTACGCCTTTGCCAACCGCCAGGTGATGGCCCATAACACGCGCCGGGCCTTCGAGGAAACGCTGGAAACTGGCCCCCGCCACGTTGGGCTGTACACGATCTATGAGGTCGCCCACAACATTGCAAAGTTTGAGACTCATCCCGTAAACGGGCGCGACCAGGAGGTGTGTGTGCACCGCAAGGGCGCCACCCGCGCGTTCGGGCCCGGGCATCCCGAGCTCCCGGGGGCCTACCAGCACATCGGGCAGCCCGTCCTCATCCCCGGCGACATGGGCCGCTACTCGTACGTGCTCACCGGCACTGCAACGGCCATGCAGGAGACGTTCGGCAGCACCTGCCACGGCGCCGGCCGCCGCATGAGCCGGCGGCAGGCCAAGAAGGAAGCCCGCGGCCGCAACATCGCGCAGGAGCTGGAGGACCGCGGCATCATCGTGCGTGGCGAGAGCAAACGCACCATCGACGAGGAGCACTCGGGCGCCTACAAAGACGTCACGAATGTCGTTGAGGCGTGCGAGCAGGCGGGCATCTCCAAGACGGTCGCCCAGCTGCGGCCGATGGGGGTCATCAAAGGCTGACAGACCAGAAGGCGGCGCTTCAGAACCGCAGCGTGACGGTGGTTTCGCCCGGCGCCGACTGGACGCTAATCGTGCCGCCTTGCACCCGCATGATCTGACGTGAGAGGCTGAGGCCGATGCCTGAGCCGTCTTCCTTGGTCGTGAAGAAGGGGACGAAGATCTTTTCCTGTACGTCCGGCGGAATGCCGGGCCCGTTGTCTGCAATCTGCAGCACGGGGCGGCTGCGGCGGTCGATGCGCGCCCGCAGCTCGATGCGCGGGTGCGGCACCTCCTCCACCGCATGCATGGCGTTCAGGACCAGGTTGATGAGCACTTGCTCGACGAGCTCCGGGTCTGCGGTAATCTGCAGGTCCTCGGGTGTGACGTGGACGCGCAGGTTGAGGGCGTGCTCTTCGATGGGGACGCGTAGCAGCCGCCGGACGTTATCGAATAGCACGCGGGCGGAGAGTATTTTGAACGTTGGGCTCGGAATCTTGGTGAAGCTGCGGTACGAGTCGACGAAGCTGATGAGCCCTTTGCTGCGGCGCTCAATAGTCTGGACGGCCTCGCGCGCATCTTCCGTGATGTCGGCCGCATCCGATGCTGCCGCCCCGTTGGCGCCCGCCGGCGCCTCGCTGAGGAGGCGGTGCGCGGTGGAGGCGAGCGACGAGATGGGCGCTACCGAGTTCATGATTTCATGCGTGAGCACGCGCGTCAGCTGCTGCCACGCCTCCATCTCCTTCTCGTCGAGCTCATTGCGCAGGTCCTGAATGGAAGCCAGCGCGTGCGCCTCGCCCCGCAGCCGAAAGCGGCTTACATGCACAGCAAGTTGCAGCGTGCGATCTTCCTCGGCTACGCGCACCATGGACTGCTCGCCGGAGCCGAGCTCGCGCAGGGCGCGCACCAAGGGCTCACTGACCCGCCCCAGCGCCTGCACGTTGCGGATGGGGCCGGTGCGCAGCAGGCGCCGCGCCGCTGTGTTCATAAGTTCCACCGTGCCGTCGGCGCGGTACGAGATGAGCGCCACACCCAGGTGCTGCACGATGTTCTCCAGGTAGCGGACCTGCTCTTCTTTTTCCGCACGGATGCGGCGGAACGCGCTCGTGACGTCCTCGAACGCATCGCGCAGGCGCGCAAAGAGCGGCCCCCGCCCCTCGCTCGTGAAGCCCTGCGAGAAATCGGCGTAGCGCACCGACGCCAGAAACCGCGTCAGATCGCGCGTGACCTTCTCGACGTAGCGAATCAGGTTGACGAAGAGGTAGATCATGAGCGCGCCGACCAGCGCGGCCCCCGCGTACCGCTGCGTCCAGCCCACCAGGTACGCCAGCGCCAACGCCGCGGCGATGAGCCCTCCCACACGCAGGGCAACTTGAACACGGAATCGCTTGTGCATGGTTGGGTATGGGCGTGTGGCGGTGGGCTGTATGGGAAGAAGGCGCGCGGCATGCACACGCCCACTCCCCACACTCACAATCCGTATTTCTCAATCCGGCGGTAGAGCGCCTTACGCGAAATGCCCAGCTCATCCGCTGCGCGGCTGATGTTGCCGCCGTGCTTGCTAAGCGCCTTGCGCACAGCGGCCTGTTCGATGTCGTCCAGGTTTAGCGTATCGAGCCCCATCTCCCGATCGGTCGCCGGGGCCTGCATAGGAGCAGAGAAACTGAAGTCGTCCGGCTGCAGCACCGGCACCTCGCTCATAATCACCGCGCGCTCGACCGTGTGCCGCAGCTCGCGCACGTTACCCGGCCAGTGATACGCCTTCAGCTTCTGCTGAGCGGCCGTGCTGAGCCCCTCGGTGTCAGCCTGATACTTGGCGGAAAACTCGCGGAGAAAGTGCCGGGCCAGGAGCAGGATGTCCTCGCCCCGCTCGCGGAGCGGGGGCAGTTGAATTTCTACCGTGTTGATGCGGTAGAGCAGATCCTGCCGGAAGGCCTTCTCTTGCGTCATTTCGTAGATGGGCTGATTCGTCGCGCAGACCAGGCGGATGTCGATGGGCGTGGACGCGACGGAGCCCACGCGCGTGACCTCGCGGCGCTGTAGCACGGTGAGCAGCTTCGCCTGGAGTGGCATCGGGATGTTGCCAATCTCGTCGAGGAAGAGCGTCCCGCCGTTGGCCGAGGCGAAGCGGCCCGCACGGTCGGCGTCGGCGCCTGTGAACGCGCCCTTTACATAGCCAAACAGCTCGCTCTCGAAGAGTGACGCGCTGAGCGCGCCAAGGTCGGCGGAGACGAACGGGCCATCGGCGCGCCTGGAGCGGCGATGCACCGCACGGGCGACAAGCTCTTTCCCTGTTCCGTTCTCCCCCAGGACAAGCACGTTCGCGTCGGTGCCCGCCACTTTTTCGATGGTGGTAAATACTTCCTGCATGGCCGCGCTTTCGCCGATAATGTCGCCGAAGGCCGCTTCTGGCTTGAGTGGCGTACGGGTCTGCTGACCGTTCTGGGGGCGGGCGGCGGCACGGTCGGCGGCGGCACGCGAGTGGCGCAGCTTGATGGCAGCCTGCACAGAGGCCACGAGATCGGCATCGTTCCACGGCTTAACAATGAAATCAGCGGCCCCCTCCTTCATAGCGCGCACCGCCTTGCCCACGTCGCCATACGCCGTAATCATCACCACGACGGCCTGCGGGTCAATGTCGAGGATACGGCTCAGCCACACGAACCCCTCACGGCCGCTGGAGGCATCCTGCGTAAAGTTCATGTCAAGCAGAACCATGTCGTAGGTATGCTCCTCCAGCAGCGTCGGGATGACGGCCGGATTGCGGGCTGTATGTACCTCGCCGACGTGGCTTTTCAGCAAGAGGCGCAGGGCGGTCAGGACGTCGCGCTTATCGTCCACAATAAGGATACGCCGGGTACGAGCCTCCGCGGACGGCCTCACAGTGGCTGGAGGAGTGGCCATAGAAGTCAAGGGTGCGTATGGTGTAAAGCTACGCCTGAAACGCAACAGGCCCGTAGGAGCATGATGCGCTGTAGCGACGGGGACACAGGTAGAGGTAACGCGCCAAAAGTATTCCGGGCTGTGCGGTCGGGACGTATCTTGATGAAGCCATGGGGTTCCTCTGAAGGGGCGCGCGGTAGCGCACACCAAGCGTGCGGTTCCGCACACTTCGGGGACGCCCAGAGGGGCCTACGCCGCCTAACGAATAGATGAACGGACTGGAATGAGGGTTGCTTCCACCAACAGCAGATGTGTTGGGGCCATTCCAACACGTTTCTCACCGCACACGTCCAACGCCACCGGTTGATATCTCCCCTGTATGAGCGACTCGTCCTCCCTCTCCACACCGCAGACGGCTGGGCCGAACGGCGCGTCTTCGCCGCCGCCAGCAAGCCACGGCGAGGGCGTGGATCGCAAGATCGAGAAGAAGATCTTCACCCCGAAGCGTACGGCGCTGGCCTTGGCCGCGCTCATCGTGGTCGGCCTCGTCAGCTATGGCGTGTGGACCAGCGCCACGGGCGGGCAGTCCCTCAACGTGGACCGCGACAAGCTGACCGTCTCCACCGTGGAGCAGGGGCCGTTCCAGGAGTTTATCGCCGTGACGGGCAACGTGCTGCCCGAGCGCACCGTCTACCTGGACGCCGTGGAGGGCGGCCGCATCGAAGAACTGTACATCCGGGAGGGCACGATGGTGGAAGAGGGCCAGCCCATCCTTCGCCTCTCAAACAATGACTTGCGCCTCCAGATGCTCAACAGCGAGGCGTCGCTGGCCGAGCAGCAAAGCAACATGCAGCAGCTCAGGCTGTCGATGGAGCAGCAAAGCCTTAGCCTGCAGCAGCAAATCGCGCAGGCAGAATATGAGATCAAGCGGCTGGGGCGCCAGCACAGCCGACAGGAACAGCTGTATGAACGCCAGCTGATCGCCGAAGAGACGTACCTCAACACGCGCGACGAACTCGAATACCAGCAGCGGCGCCTGCGCCTCACGCGGGCCGCCTTTGTGCAGGACTCACTCTCGCAGGAGTCGCGGCTGGCGCAGATGGAAAACACGACGCAGCGGCTGCAAAACAGCTATGAGGCGATGCAGGCCGCCACGGCCAACCTGACGGTCGAAGCGCCCATCCCCGGGCAGCTGACAGCGCTTGACGCTGAGATCGGGCAGATCATCAGCTCCGGCGCACGCCTGGGGCAGGTCGATCAGATCGACAGCTACAAAATTCGCGCGCAGATCGATGAGTTCTACATCGAGCGCGTGCGCATCGGTCAGGCGGCGACGACGCAGCAGCTGGGCGGGCAGGAATACGCCCTCACCGTCGCGCGCGTCTACCCCGAAGTGCAGAACGGCCGCTTTGAAGTCGACCTCCGCTTCGAAGACGCGCAGCCGCAGAACATCCGCCGCGGGCAGTCGATCCGCCTGCGTCTGGAGC
>JAAAOI010000173.1 GCA_009908945.1 Bacteroidota bacterium | reverse complement strand
CCTACGCTCTTGGCACGCTGATGGCGGCGCAGCTCTTTCAACAGATCGAACGAGATCTCCCTGAAATCACCGCCCACATCGCCAGCGGCAACTTTGAGCCCCTGCTGGAATGGCTACGTACGCACATCCACCGGTGGGGCCGCCGTCGCACGGCGCAGGCGCTACTTCGAGGCGCTACCGGCACGGAGTTGGATCCAGCCCCTTTTCTGCGCTACATCCACACGAAGTACGGGGCGCTGTACCAAGGCGTACCGGCTTCTGCCTCAAGACCATCAGAGGCGTGAGGATTACCTGGGCCGCGACTCGCTCGTGCGCTGTTGCATGATCGAGAGCGCCCCCGGTGGACGGTGGCCGGTTTTTTCAATGCGTGACCCCTGCTGCCGCACCATCCCGTGGTGCAGGTAGAGACGCAGGTAGTCCTTCACCACCTCCAACTCGATGTTCATCATCTCCGACAGCTGAAAGAGTTTGGAGAAGTTGAACGACTCCGGCAACGCCTGAAAAAAGTCCAAGGCCTCGGCATTGAGCGGCTCGTCGATGTCAAGATCCAACAGATCTCCTTGCTTGCTTTCATCGACGTGCATGTCCACGTACAGGCGGAGCAACGACACCTCGTGCCGGAGCTCCATGTTTTCTTTGGAGAGGCGGGCATTGTCGGCTTGCAACCGGTTGATCTCCTTGAACAAGGTACGGAGCTGCTGCTGGAAATCCTGGTATTTTTCGATCAGGTTTTTTTCCATGAGGAATGGCGGCAGGCCCGTTCCGGCTGCCTTGCGACAGTGAAGAACAGATGGCGCACAGAGCCAGCGCGTCAATGTCAGTCTGAAGAGTGATGCGGCGAAGCGCCCGCCCGGATACGAACCCGGGCTGAGGCACCCCTAACATAGCCCGAGCATATCCGAAGGGATTGGGCCATTGGCGCATGCGTGGTGGTGGTTTGGCGCATGCCACATGCTACAGGCGCGGCGGGACCGGCGGCCCCGAACAGCTGTGGGCGGAACCCCGGGGGTTGCCTGTGGTGCAGGCTGTATGGTACAAGGGCGCTGGCAGGATCGCAACTGCTGCCAGACAAAACTTTTCGTCCTGCCGTTTTCCTCTCGCCCGTCAGTTACCCCGCCTGCTTACCGGTATGGACACGCTTACCCACGCTGCTGTTGGAGCCGCCATAGGCGAAGCAGTCCTGGGCCGTCGTCTTGGGGCTAAGGCGGCCGGGTGGGGGGCCGTGCTGGGCGTCAGTCCGGACGTGGACTACTTCGTTGCGCTCGCTTTCAGCGATGCGGCGCAGCTCTCGATTCACCGCACGTATACGCATTCCCTGCTGGCGCTCGTTGTGGTTGCGCTTGTGGCCGGCTGGGCCTTCAAGCGGCGTTATGGGGACGCCGGCGTCGCCGTTTGGCACGGCGTAGCCTTGGGCGGCGGGATCTGGGGCTCGCACGTGCTCATCGATGCCATGACGAGCTACGGGGTGCAGCTGCTGGTGCCCTTTTCCGATACGCCCGTGGCCCTGTACACCATTGCCATCCTGGACCCGCTGGTGACGGTACCGGTGGCCGTAGGGGTGCTCGGCGCGCTGCGTCTGCCACGCCTCGCTGCCCGCCGGCGCTGGTGGAATGCGGCCGGCCTAATGCTCGCGGGCGCCTACCTGGCCTGGGCGCTCATCGCGCAGCAGCAGGCACACGCAGCTTTCGAGACCATGCTGCAGACCGAAGGGATTACAGCCGAGCGCAGTTTCGTGAAGCCTACCCTGCTCAACACCCTCTTGTGGCGCGGCCTCGCAGAGACAGATACCGCCTGATTACGGCCGAGCGCAGTTTCGTGAAGCCTACCCTGCTCAACACCCTCTTGTGGCGCGGCCTCGCAGAGACAGATACCGCCTACGTCCGTGGCTTTTACTCCCTCCTCGATGCCCGCCCGGATGCCCCACTCACCATGACCCCCAAGCACCACGCCCGCATCGCTGACGTCCAGGAGGCCGAAGCCATCCGCCGCCTGCTGCGCAACATGCAGCACTACTACACCGTGACGCTGGATGCTGACAGCACCCGCTACATCGCGGATATGCGGTTTGGGCGTGCCTCCGAGTGGGCTGAGACACCCTCGCCGTACGTGTTCAAGTTCAAGGTCGTTGCGCCTGAGGGAGAAGCCCCGACGATTCAGCAGGTACAACGCTCATTTAGCGAAGCTGCAGATCGGCCGGACTTCCGGGAAATGTGGGAGCGCATGCGGGGGCGGCCATAGGTGCGCACAGGTGGACTTTTTGACCTCTACCGCCTATTGCATTATCTTACACACATGTCTCTTTCTTTTCTTCCCCCTTTCCCCTATGGAACTCTCACCCGAACTCATGGACACCATCATCGGCTACGCCACCAGCGTCCTCGGGGTACTGGTGTTCATCATTGTTGTCTGGATTGTCGCTGGCTGGATCGGCCGGCTGGTCCGCAACTCGCTGGAGTCTTCCCCTCTGGACGACACCCTCACCCGGTTCTTTCCCCGCCTTGCCCGGTGGCTCGTCATTATCATCGGTGTGGTGATGGCGCTCGGCATCTTCGGCATTGAGACCACCAGCTTTGCGGCCGTCCTTGGGGCCGCCGGGCTCGCGATTGGGCTCGCGTTTCAGGGGACGCTCGCACACTTCGCTGCCGGCGTCATGATGCTTATCTTTCGCCCCATCAACGTCGGAGACGTGGTCAAACTTGAAGGCGAATTGGGGACGATTCAGGAGATTGACCTGGTGCTGACCAAGATGGACACGTTCGACAACCGGCGCGTGACGATCCCCAACGGGGAGGTCTTCAGCTCTACCATCATCACCTTAAACACGCACGAGATGCGCCGTGTGGATGTACCGGTCGGCGCTGACTACGGAGCCGACATCGACGCCACCCGGGCAGCACTGGAGCGGGCGCTGCCCAACATTGAAGGCGCGCTGGATGAACCGGCCCCGCAGATTGTGTTGGATGGCCTGGGTGGTTCCTCTGTGGACTGGGTCGTACGGGCCTGGGCGCCCACCCCCGATTGGCTGGCGGTCAGGCAGTCGACCATCCGCGCGATCAAAATGGCGCTGGATGAGGCCGAGATCGGGATTCCGTTTCCGCAGATGGACGTGCACCTCGACGGCGAGCTCGACCGCTACGCGGCGACCCGCGCGAACGGCGCAACCTCCGAGAAAGAAAAGAATCCGCTTAACCCCTGCCCATCACAGTGCGTATGCGCCTGGAAACGCCCGGGATGCTGCCTCGTTAGCAGCATCCCTTTTTTCTTTCGCACCCCCACCACTGCATGCCCACGCCTTCTGCCCCTCCATCTACGATGGCGGAATGGTCGCCCGCCTCCTGGCGTATGCGGCCAGCCCGTCAGCAGCCGTCGTACCCTGACGATGCCGCGCTTGACACCGTGCTGCACGACCTGGCGACCCTGCCTCCGCTTGTCACGTCCTGGGAAGCGAACGAACTCCGGGACCAGTTGGCCAAGGCCGCTAACGGCGAGCGCTTTCTGCTGCAGGGCGGCGACTGCGCCGAGCGCTTCGACGAGTGCCGGGCAGACATTCTCTCCAACCGCTTCAAGGTGCTGTTGAAGATGAGCCTCGTGCTGGTCTATGGCCTCAACCAACCCGTGGTGCGCGTGGGGCGGCTGGCCGGGCAGTACGCCAAGCCCCGCTCCTCCGATACCGAGACGCGCGCCGACCAGACGCTGCCGTCTTACCGGGGCGACATCATCAACGATATCGCCTTTACGCCTGCGGCACGCACGCCGGACCCCACCCGCCTCCGCACCGCCTACAACCACTCGGCCACCACGCTCAACTTCGTCCGGGCACTGTCGGAAGGCGGCTTCGCTGACCTGAACCATCCCGAGCACTGGCAGCTGGGCTTCCTCCACCATTCGCCGCTGGCCAGCGAGTACCAGAGCATCGTGCGTTCGATACGCGAGGCGCTCAACTTTACGCAGACCGTAGCGGAAGGCCCCATCCCCGGTCTCCGGAGTGTCACCTTCTACACGAGCCACGAAGCGCTGCACCTGCCCTACGAGGAGGCGATGACGCGCTTTGTGGAGCATCAGGACGGCTATTATAATCTCGGGACGCACCTCCCGTGGATCGGTAAACGCACGGCGCATCCGGACGAAGCCCACGTGGAGTACATGCGGGGCCTGGAGAACCCGGTCGCGCTGAAGGTGGGCCCCAACCTCCCCGCCTCCACGCTCACCACCCTCATCCGCCACCTGAACCCCGATAATGCCTGGGGCAAGCTGACGCTCATCACGCGGATGGGCGCCGATCAGGTGAGCGACCGCCTGCCTCCCCTGCTGCGCGCGGTAGAGGCTCAAGGCGCTCATGTGCTGTGGGTCTGTGACCCCATGCATGGCAATACGGAAAAGACCCGCAACGGCTACAAGACACGCCGCTTTCGCACCATTCTGCATGAGCTGGAACAGACCTTTGCCATTCACCGAGCGGAAGGGACGCACCTTGGGGGCGTGCACTTTGAGATGACCGGCGAAAACGTAACCGAGTGTGTAGGCGGAGCCCGCGGGCTCACCGAGCACGACCTCGAAGAAGCCTACACCTCCCATGTGGATCCGCGCCTGAACGTGGAGCAGGCCCTGGAGATGGCCCTCAGCATTGTGCGCATGTACCGCAACGGCACCGACGGATGAGTAACCTGCTGGCCGTAGACCTGGGCCTGAAAGCGGGCTTTGCCCATTACGATCGGGCAGGACGGCTCCTCGCCTACCGTTCGCAGAATTATGGCAAACCGGCGCGGCTGAAACGGGGAGCCCACGGCGTGTTGGCGGAGCACCCCACGCTGGACTGGATTGTGCTGGAGGGCGATCGTGACCTCGCGGATGCGTGGCGCACCGAGGCCAAGCGCCGCGGGATGCGGTCCGGATGGATTCAGGCGCACGCTTGGCGCAAGCGCCTGCTGAACCCGAGCCAGCGCCGCTCGGGCAGCGACGCCAAGGAAGCAGCCGGCGAGCTGGCCCGCAAGGTGATCGCGTGGTCAGATGCTCCGGCTCCCACCGCCCTCCGCCACGACGCGGCCGAGGCGATCTGTATCGGCCTGTGGGCGGTGCTCGACCTTGGCTGGCTGGACCGCCTGCCGCCGGAACTGCGGTAGCACACCGAGCGGCCTACGCAATGTTCAACACCTTGTGCGTCTGTACGCTAAGCCGCCACTGCGGGTGCTGCAGGCAATAGGCCACAGCCTCACGCGTGAAGCGCTCCACCTCCGGCCCATCCATGGGCTGTAGGAAGAAGTGGGCAAAGTCCAGGTGGGCAAACTGTTCGGGCAGCGCCTCCGGCTGGCGGTAGACCAGCTTGAGCTCATCGCCCTCCGTAAGCACGAGCGGCGCCCCGGCTTTGGGGCTCATGCAGATCCAGTCAAGCCCGGCAGGCGCCGGCTGTGTACCGTTTGTTTCTACAGCTACCTCAAACCCCGCGGCATGCAGGGCCTCAATGAGGGGCTCATCCACCTGCAACAGCGGCTCGCCTCCGGTGCAGACCACGTACGGCTGCCCACCGCCAGGCCACACGGCCGCCACAGCCTTGGCCAGCGATTCCGGGGTCCGAAACTTGCCGCCTCCCGGGCCATCGGTCCCAACGAAGTCGGTATCGCAGAACGAGCAAACGGCGGAGGCCCGGTCTTCCTCCCGCCCCGTCCACAGGTTGCACCCGGCAAACCGCAGAAATACCGCCGGGCGGCCCGTATGGGCGCCCTCCCCCTGGAGCGTGTAGTACAGTTCTTTGACGGCGTAGGCCATGGGGGCCTTCCAAGCGTAATACGATAAACAGGGTGGCGCACGGTCGAATTACCCGCTACGGTACAGGTTTCAGCAAGGCCTCCATCAACGGTGCCTGCATCAGCCATCCTCGCGTGCGTGCCGTATGGCGCCATATAGCGAAGCAACGCCTCAGGTGGCCAGCATCCCCACCCACTTCATGAGTTCCTTCTTGCCCTCCCCGGTCTCAGCCGACGTCTGAACGATCGGCACGTCCATCGCCCGTGCCTCCAGCGCCTGCTGCAGCATCTGGCGGCTCTTGACCCGCTTATTGTGCGAGGACAGCTTGTCAATCTTCGTCTGCGCGATAACGTACGGCACCGGGTTGCCCCGCATGGCGTCCATGATGTCCTCGTCCTTGGCCTGCGGGGCGTGGCGGCTGTCGACCAGGTGAATGACGAGGCGGAGCGGCTGCCGCTCCAACAGAAACTGCCCGATGAACCGCCCCCACCGCTCGCGCTCGCTCCGGGCCACCTTAGCGTAGCCATACCCGGGCAGATCCACGAAGTACAGCTGATTGTTGATGAGGAAGTAGTTGAACTGCTGCGTTTTGCCCGGGGTGCCGCTGGTGCGCGCCAGCCCCTGGGTATTGGTGAGCTGATTCAGCAGGGAGCTCTTACCGACGTTGGACCGCCCCACGAAGGCCACCTCGGGCCGCCCATCAGCCGGGAGCTCGTCCCATTGCGTGGCGCCGGTTATGAACTCAGCTTTCGTGACGCGCATGAGGAGCCTCCCGGCGGATCGGGTACGGAGAAAGAAGAACACCGCAGCCCGACGGAGGGGGATCGCCGGACTGCGGTGGCTGCTGCGCTGCTTTGCGTCGGAGCGACGCAATCAGGCCACGCTGAACTGGCGCTGGACGGCCTCGCCGATGAGCGCCGGGTTGCGTACAATAATCGCCCCAGCCTCCTCAAGTGCTGCAAACTTGTCTGCTGCTGTGCCTTTCCCGCCCGAGATAATGGCACCGGCGTGGCCCATGCGGCGTCCGGGAGGGGCCGTTTGCCCGGCAATGAAGGCAAAGACCGGCTTCGAGAAATGCTCCTTAATGTAGGCCGCGGCTTCCTCCTCCGCCGAGCCGCCGATCTCACCGATCAGCACCACCGCGTCGGTATCCTCGTCGGCTTCAAAGAGCTCCAGCGCATCGATGAAGCGCGTCCCGATGATCGGGTCGCCGCCAATGCCTACGGCCGTGCTCTGCCCAAAGCCGGCGCGCGTCAGCTGATCGACCGCCTCATAGGTAAGC
>JAAAOI010000174.1 GCA_009908945.1 Bacteroidota bacterium | reverse complement strand
CTTCTACCCCGGCTTTTACCCGCCAGCAATGGCTGTGGCCGCTACCGATCACAACGACGGCAAAGCGTCCTACTCCAACTTTGGCGACTGGGTTGAAATCGCGGCCCCCGGTGGTGAGGCCTTTGCCCACCCGGTAATCAGCACGCTGCATGAGAACGTAGGCGCGTACGGCGGCCCCATCTGGGCCGGTACCTCGATGGCCGCCCCCCACGTGTCCGGCGCCGCAGCGCTGCTTATCTCGAAGGAGCCGGGACTCGACGTCGAGTTGGTCCGCTCCCGCCTGATTGAAACCGGCGACGAGCTTGACACGCCGTTTGAGATCGGCCCCCGGGTGAACGCGTTTCAGCTGCTTCAGGAAGATGATGGCGTCCCCCCGGTTGCCATCGACGACCTGGAGGTACTGACGGTTGGGCAGGCTACCGCAGATCTGCAGTGGACCGCCCCCGAAGGCGACCCTGCGCAGTATGACCTGCGCTTCTCTACCAGCCCCATCGATGCCGGCAATTTCGAAGAGGCCACGCCGTTCGAGGATGTCCCTTCACCGGGCGCCCCCGGCACGACGGAAGCGGTGACGGTAACCGGCTTAGCTCCCGGCACCACGCACTACTTCGCGGTACGGTCGTCTGACATCTTCGCGAACGTCTCTGACATCTCAAACGTCGTGTCTGCTACAACGGAGGGAGCCCCGTTCCTGGTGATCTCGCCGGAAGAGCTGGAAACGACCCTTGGGGTCGGCGAGCAGCAGGATGAACTCCTGACGTTTACGAACGATGGCGAGGGCACGCTGGAATGGTCCTTCCCCTCGTTTGCCGCACTCGCGCTGACGAGCGACCCGGCGCTTCAGCAGAACGACCCGGGCTCGTTCCCGGCGCTCGATCTGCAAAAAGGTGAGGACGATCCGCGGGACGGGAACCCGATCGTGCTGGGCGCTGGAGGGCCGGATGCCTTCGGCTACACCTGGATCGACAGCAACGAAGCCGGCGGCCCCGCCTTCGACTTCTTCGATATCTCGGATATCGGCGATGAGGTGACAGCCCTGACGGGAACCTGGGATGACAACACGGTCATCGATATGCCCTTTGCGTTCGAGCATTACGGCGAATTCCATGAGGAGTTGACGGTGTCCGTGAATGGCTGGCTGCACTTCGGCGACTTCTCGTTCGGCGGATTCACCAACCAGCCCATCCCCGACTCCGACGCCCCCAACGATCTGCTGGCCGTCTTCTGGGATGACCTCGATATGCGCGATCAGGGACGTGTCTACACCTACTTCGATGAAGCCACCAACCGCTTCATCGTTCAGTGGGACGACGTCGAGAAGTCCTTCGATGGCGAAGGCACCAGCCTTACGTTCCAGGCGATCCTGACGCCCATTGGCGGCGCCCTGTATCAGTACGATACGATGAACGCGACGCTGAACAGTGCCACCGTGGGCATCGAGAATCCCGATGGCACGGATGGGCTGCAAATCGCCTTCAACACGGACTATGTGGAGGACGGCCTGGCGGTGCAGATCAGCTCGCCGACGCCGGAATTCATTAGCTTCGATGTCACCTCCGGCGAAATTGCCGAGGGCGCAAGCCAGGACATCACGGCTACGTTCGACGGTACCGGGCAGATCGGCAACACCACGGTGACGGGCGAGATTGCGCTCTTCAGCAATGACCCCTCCGCCCCCAACCGCGACCTCCCGGTTGTGATGAACGTGACGGGTGGAACCCCGGAAATCTCCGTGTCGGATGACGCCATTGACTTTGGCACCATCATCGCCGGCACAGCGACGACCGAGGAGCTCACCATCACCAATACGGGGGAAGGCGCGGTGCTCAGCGTATCGAATCTGATGTTCGACGACGATGTCTTCCGGATACCGCCGACGACGAACGACCTGTTCGAACTGCTGCCCGGCGAGAGTGAGACGATCACTGTCGAGTTTGCTCCCCCCAGTCCCGGTGCGTTTGAGGGCACGCTGTCGATTGCCAGCAACGACCCTGCGACGCCTGAACTGGATGTGGCCCTCAGCGGCCAAGCCGGTGAAGCGCCGGTCCTGGCGCTCGACCCCGACGCGTTCGAGGAAACCCTGCAGGCCGGGGACTCCAGCTCGGACATCCTGACGATTGGTAATGAAGGCGGATCAGACCTGAACTATGGGCTGACCATCGACTTCATGGGTTCGGAGCCGAGCAATCCGGAGCATGCCAGCCTCTTCGCCAGCAGCGGAGCGTTCGACGCCACGCCGCCGGACGAGCTTTCTACAGGAGCGGCCCCCACAGGCCTCGCTCCCGCAGAAGGCGTGCATCAACGGACGATCTCGCTATCGTCCATCGATGAAACGGCGTACTGGGGCATACAGTCACCAGGCGTTGATGATAACATCTTCGGCTTCTTCACAGGAGCTGATCCCGGTGACTTCGTTGAGGTAGGCGATTTCACAGGCACTGGATTCTCGAATGCCGGTGACTTTCCGCTCAACGATGACTCCTTCGTTTATGAGCTCAGCAACGAAGGCGCCCTCCGTGCCATCACGCTCGAAGATGGCTCCGTTGAGGAGCTGGGCACTGTAGGCTCCGACTGGACGGGCTGGGCAACCGACCCGACCGACGGCACCTACTACGTCAACACCGGCGATGCCCTCTTCACCCTGGACGTAGATGCCCTCGAAACCGAGGAAATCGGAAGCTTCGGCGTCCCCCTCATGATTGACATCGCCATCGACGGCGACGGTCAGATGTATGGGTACAGCGTCCAGACCAATCTCTTCTACGAGATTGACAAGGAGACCGGTACGACCACTGAAGTCGGCAACATTGGCTTTGATGCCAACTTCGGCCAGGGCCTGACCTGGGACAGCCAGAACGACGAGATCTTGATGTCGGCGTTCAACAATACCTCCTTCCAGTCCGAATTCCGCATCGTGGATCGCACGAGCGGGAGCACAGAACTGGTAGGGGTACTGGCCGACCAGATGGGCTGGCTCGCGGTGCCGCTGGGCGGCGCCAGTGAGTGGCTCGCGGTGGACCCGGCCGAAGGTACCGTAGCGGTGGGTGAAAGCGCCGACGTAGACGTTCAGTTCGCTACCTCATTTGCTGAGGCTGACGATCTGATCGCCGGGTTTGACTACCTCGCTACCATCGATGTAGCCACAAACGACCCGGCAACGCCTGAGGCGTCCATCCCGGTGACGCTCACCGTAACGGGTGACCCCGCGATCGTGCTCTCCGATGACACGGTGGACTTCGGGACGGTCTTCGCCGGCACGTCGGCCACCGAATCACTGACGCTCTCGAACGAGGGGGTGGCGATTCTGGAGGTGACGAGCCTGACCAGCGACAATCCGGTGTTTGAGGTGAACGGCGACGGCTTTACGCTGCTCCCCGGCGCCAGCATGACGGTGCCCATCACCTTCACCCCAGACGACGATGGGTCCTTCGAAGGCACCCTGGCCATTGCCAACAATGACCAGGATGTAGACGTGACGCTTGTGGGCGAAGGCTCCCCCTTCGTCACGCTCGATCCCACGGAGCTCACCCAGACGATCGACCTGACCACAGGCGATTCGATGGCTACGCAGACGTTCACGGTCACGAACGAATTCGATGGGCCCCTGCCCGTCTCGTTCTTTGTCGAGAACCTGCAGAGCGAGAGCCCGAGCCTCAGCTTCACCACGGATCTCGTGGATGAACAGCTGCTGCGCTGGCAGGAAATGGGCACCACCGCGCGCGTCCAACGGTATGCACTGGAGGACCACACCGCCGGCGCTGACCCAGGCGCTGCCGCGCCCAGCACGGCTGGCTCCGTGGGGCTCTTTGCCGCCCTGGAAGACGAGGTCGGCGTCACGGGCTTTGGAAACGATGTGTTCTTTTCCAATGACAATATCGTAGCGTTTGATATTGGGCTACCCGAGGCGCTCACCATCGTCGACGATGGCGTGGACTCGTTTGCCGGTAACTTCATCTTCGGCAACAACGAAGAGATTTACTGGATCGATAACAGCGACAATAACCTCAAGACCTACGTCCTCGAGGACGGGTCGGTAGAGGTGATTGGCGAGCTGGTGCCGGAAAGCTCTGCCGAGAGCTGGACGGACCTGGAGACGGACTACACCGACGGCACAACGTATGTAACCACATACGATCCGCCCAGTGGCGAATCCCGCCTCTATGCACTCGATCCCGAGAATGCGGAGCTCACCTATCGGGGCGCCTTCTACGATGGGATCAATATCGCGCTTGCCATCGACGATCAAGGCCAGGGCTACGGCCACTCCATCACCGAGGATATCATTCTGCTCGTTGACCTGGAGACGGCGGAGTCCGAAGTGCTGGGATCTACCGGCATCGATGCGAACTTCGCGCAGAGCATGACCTTCGACAGCGCCACCGGGCAAGTGCTCATGGCCGCCTACGAAGGCAGCCTCGCGCCCACGCCGGGCTCGCTGCGCCTGGTAGACCGGGAAACCGGCGCTACCACGCTCATCGGCCCCATCGGCGTCGCGAGCGAAGCCAACGAGCTGGGCTGGTTTGCTACACCCGGCACAGGCATTTCGTGGCTGGCCACCAACATCACGCAGGCGACGATCGAACCCGGAAGCTCGGTTGACGTGACGGCCCACTTCGATGCGTCCGAACTGATCCAGGGCGACTACGAAGCCCAGATCAGCGTGGTCGGCGAGGAACTGGCCGGACAGCCGAGCGAGGCGCTCCCCGTCTTCCTGACGGTGATTGGCGAGCCCGAGCTCTTCCTCTCGCAGGAGGCACTTACCTTCGGCGAGCTGTTCGTGAATGCCACGTCCAGCCCACAGATGGTCACCGTCCGCAACGATGGCACGGCCCCTGTGGACCTTGACGTGTCCATCGGCGAAGGCTTCACCTTCGACGGTCCGTCTACGCTTTCGCTCGCCCCCGGCGATGCGCAAGTGTACAACGTGAGCTTCGCGCCCGAAGCGGTACAGACGTTCGATACGGAGCTGTCCTTTGAGGGCGACGTGTCGGCGACTGTGCAGCTCACGGGCGAAGGCATCCCAGCGCCTGCCCTGGCGGTCGACCCCGCCGGCTTTGAGGATCAGATCCTCATCGGCCAGACGCGGACCTACGCGCTGGAGGTCACCAACGCCGGCGCTGACACGCTGGAGTACAATGCCGCCATCAGCACGCCCCCCGAAGACCTCGCCAGCGGGGCCCTTGAGGTGCTGCTGGAGGAAGACTTCGCCACGGGCGTGCCGCCAGGTGACTGGTTTACCGCGGGCACCAACGACGGCGTTAACTGGACGACGGAGTGCTTCGGGCGCCCTGTAGATCTGGTGTCGGCCGCGGTCATGTGCTGGAGCCCGTCATACGTCGGCGAGCAGCGGATCGTAACGCCGCAACTCGATACCGGCGCCTATGGTGCCGTGGTGGCGCAGTTCACCCATACGGTGAACCACTTCGCCGGTGATTATGAGCTCCGCCTTGAAAGCACCGGCGACGGGGGCGAGACGTGGACGACGGTAGCGGAATTCCCGGCGTCCGAGCTCCCCATCACGGACGAAATGTTTGTGATTGAAAACGAGGACGTCGGCTCCGACGAGTTCCACCTGGCATGGGTGTTTGAAGGCAACTCCTTCAACATCAACGAGTGGGCCTTCACCGACGTTACGATCGCGGGCGAGCTGAACTGGCTCACCATCGACCCGGCCGAGGGTGCGCTGGAAGCAGGCGAAAGCCTGGTTCACACGCTGACGGCCGATGCCTCCGACCTGGAGGAGGGCACGTTTGAACTTGGCGTACTCGTCAACACAAACGATCCCCTCGCGCCAACGGCCTTCGTGCCGTTCACGCTCACGGTGGTGGAGAACGTCACCGTGTCCACGCCGGACGCGGAGCTTAATCCCAACCAGGTGGCAAACGTACCGGTGTCGGTATCGAGCCTCGACGGCTTGGACGTCGTAAGCTACCAGTTCACGCTGGAGTACGACCCCGAGCTGCTCTCGGCCATCGGGGTCAATACCGAAGGCACGCTGAGCGAAGGCGCTGAGATTGCCGTCAACAACGAAGCCGACGGCGTCGTATCGGTCGCGGCCTTCAGCGTGGGCACCGACGGATTACCCGATCCGGATGCGCCCGCCCTCTTCCAGCTTGAAGGGGAAGGCACGCTGATTGAGCTGGTCGTTCAGGCGCAAGAAGCGTTGGGCGAGACCACCCCGGTCGCCACCGAGTTCCTCTTCAATGAGGGCCTTGACGACGGGAGTGGGCCAGGTGCTGCGGCCGATCTCGGCACCGTGTCGGTGGTGCCCCTCTTCGGCGACATCGCGCTCAACCTCGACGTAACGAGCTTCGATGCCGCCCTGGCGCTTCAAAGCGCGGTCGGGCTCATCGAACTGAATGAGGCGCAAGCCACCTCCGGCGATGTGTCCGGTGGCGGCTCTGTGACCGCCTTTGATGGCGGCCTGATTCAGCAGTTCGTCGTGGGCCTGATCGATAGCTTCCCGGTTGAAGGGGACGAGGACGCGCTAATGGCGGCTACTACCGCTGAGGACGCGCGGGCCTCCCTGGCCTGGAGCGATGCCGAAACAAACGGCCTGTTCACGCAGCTGCCCCTCGTGGTAGACGACGTGAGCGGCGCGGTGACTTCGGTCGCGATCACCGCCCCCATCGACGGTACGTTGATGGCTATCGAGGACGTTGCGGGTACGCTTCCAAGCGATTGGATGATTGCCCACCACGTGAAGGATGATGTCTTGCGCATCGCCATGGCCGGCGCCACCCCGCTGGAAAGCGGGCAGGTCGCTACCCTGGCCATCGAATGGCTCGATGAGGATGCACAGCTCACCTTCGACTCCGAGGTGACCGTCAACCAGAACACGCCGGAGAGCCTGAGCGCTGAGATCGGAACGCTCCCGGATGAGTTTGCCCTCCACGGCAGCTATCCGAACCCGTTCCGCGGCGATACCACGATCGAGTACGAGCTGCCAGAGAAGGCGCACGTCCGGATCGCGGTGTTCAACGTGCTCGGCCAAGAAGTCGCGGTGCTGGTGGATGAAGAACAGGC